>NZ_JBEUMS010000009.1:0-250699 GCF_040543805.1 Arcicella rosea | reverse complement strand
AAACTTCTTCCAAAAGTTTTTTAAAACTTTTTTTAAAATAATCCGTAAATAACTTAATATCAATACATTATTGCACACAATAAATAACGAAAAAATTTTAAACTTTTTTTCAACCATTTAATAAAACCTACATTTTAAATAAAAATTCGATCAACCATTGTTAATATGATTGACCGAATTTATTATAATTTATAAAAAAATCTATCCTAAAAATGGATACTTATAATACATCTAATCGAAAACCTACTCCATGAACATTGGTTAGTTTGACATTTGAGTCCTTATTAAGATACTTTCTTAAACGAGTAATGAATACATCAAGGCTTCTACCTTTAAAATAATCGTCATCTCCCCAAATTGCAATTAAGATTTTATCTCTTGACTGAGTTTCATTCTTATGATTGATTAGAAATGCCAATAAGTCTGCTTCTCGATGAGTAAGGTCTTGTACTTCGTTTTCAAAAAACAATTTCAGATTCTTTATATCAAAAGTATATTTTCCAATTAGTTGAAGTCCTTGATTTATCGTTTGTCCAGTTTTCTTTCCAGTTCTTTTAAGAATTGCTTCTATTCTTAAAACCAATTCTTCAATACTAAATGGTTTGGTTAGATAATCATCTGCACCTAATTTCAAGCCCTTGATTCTATCTTCTTTTAGTGATTTAGCCGTTAAGAAAATAATTGGCACATCACTTCCTGTAGCTCTTACAAATTCAGCAAGCGAAAAACCATCCATTTCTGGAAGCATTACGTCGAAAATGCAAATATCATATTGGTTATTTTGAAAAGCTCGTTGTCCAGCTTTTCCATCCGTTTGAAGGTCGATGGTGTATCCTTCTTGTTCTAGATTGTCTTTTACTACAAAACCTAAGCTATCGTCGTCTTCGACTAGTAATATTTTTGTCATTCGTTTGATTATAAGATTATCTTCCTTTATGAATGAAGTGTATTAAAAAATATTGTGTTGCTAATGTACTTGTTTTAGCCAATATTTACAATTCGTAGCGAATTGCTACTTTTGTAGGTAATTATTCAAATAAAAAAGTCATTCCACAAAAGACTGGCTATTAAACAGGAAAAGTATGTTCTCGTTAAATCCAAATAAACAATATCCTAAAAAATTATATTCAAAAGCAGTTGTAAGGTTTCAAGATTGTGACCCTTTGAAACATTTGAACAATGCCAAATACTTCGATTATTTCTTCAATGCTCGTGAAGACCAAGTAGCAACTATTTATGAATTTGATTACAATGACTATTTTGAACATAACAAAACGTCTTGGGTGGTGTACAATCATCAAATTGCTTATGTTAGTTCAGCCAAAGTAAGTGAAAGAATTGGCATTATTTCATCGGCTATCTATTTTAATGAAGATACTTTGGTGACTGAGTTTGTAATGACGGATGAAAATTGCACACATTTAAAAGCCGTACTTTGGACAACCTCAAAATATATTGATGTCATTACAGGCAAGAAAACAGCACATCAGCCAGAAGTACATAATTTTTTGAACGCAATTTGCGTAGAAGGAATCGACTTTGAACACATTAATCTGAATTCAAGAATTAAAACTATCAAACAAGAATTATTGGCGGGAACATTTATTTAAGGCTTTTCTGCTCTACACATTTCAATATTTATAAAGAAAATCTGTTGGTTACCTATGTTAGCTCAAGAAGTATTAAAACAGCATTGGGGTTATGATTATTTTCGTCCATTACAAGCAGAAATCATTCGTTCTGTAATTGATGGACGAGACACTTTGGCATTGATGCCAACTGGTGGTGGAAAATCTTTGTGTTTTCAAGTACCCGCTTTGATGAATGAGGGCATTTGTATCGTAGTTTCACCATTGATTGCTTTAATTCAAGATCAAGTAGAACAACTAAAGCGAAGAGGGATTTCTGCCATTGGTATTTTTTCGGGAATGCACAAAAATCAAATTGATATTGCTTTAGATAATTGTATTTATGGCGATGTAAAGTTTTTATATGTCTCGCCAGAACGCTTACAAACTACAATTTTCATAGAAAGAGTAAAACAGATGAAAGTAAATCTTTTGGCTGTTGACGAAGCACATTGTATCTCGCAATGGGGCCATGATTTCAGACCTCCCTACATGAAAATCGCTGAATTCAGGAAAATAATTCCGAACGTTCCACTTATTGCACTTACTGCTACTGCTACCAAAGAAGTAAAAGAAGAAATTCAAACTCGTTTAGAGATGAATTCACCTGCTATTTTTCAGCAAAGTTTTGCCCGTGAAAATTTATCATACTCCGCTTTTAAGGAAGAAGACAAAGAAAGTCGCCTCATTAAAATACTTCAAAACGTACAAGGCTCATCAGTTATTTATGTACGAAATCGACGAAGAACTCAAGAAGTATCAGATTTATTGAATAAAAATAATATTACAACAACATTTTATCATGCAGGATTAAGTGCAGATGAACGAAGTAAAAGACAAGCAAATTGGATTAAAAATCAAGTAAGGGTTATCGTTGCTACAAACGCATTTGGAATGGGCATCGACAAACCAGATGTAAGAACGGTTATTCATTTAGATTTACCAGATACTTTAGAAGCTTATTATCAAGAAGCTGGTCGTGCTGGACGAGATGGCGAAAAAGCATACGCTGTGGCACTTTTCAATCAAGTTGATGTTGAAAATTTAGCAAAAAACATTCAGCAGAATTATCCACCCATTGAATTAGTGAGAAAAGTATATCAGTGTTTGGGGAATTTCTTTCAGTTGGCTGTTGGTTCTGGAGAGTTTTCAAGTTTTGATTTTGATTTAGTGGAATTTCAAAAAAGGTTTGACTTACCTCCTACTGATACTTATTTTGCTTTGAAAATTCTGGAAAATGAAGGATTTATTCAGCTTTCAGATTCGTTTCATAGTTCTTCTAAAATTACGTTAAAGGTTGATAATCGACAATTGTATGATTTTCAGCTAAGAAATCCGAAATATGATTCCTTCATTAAATTGGTTTTAAGAATGTATGGCGGAGAATTATTCAGTACTTTTTTGACGATTTCAGAAGTAAATATTGCCAAAGCGTATTCTGTTCCGATAAAAGATGTGGAAATGATACTTTCGAGTTTAGAAAAATTTGATTTAATTATTTACGATAAACAGAAAGATAAACCACAAGTAACATTTTTAACAACAAGATTCGATGCTAAAAATTTGCCGCTTCAAGTACAAGAAATTAATTACCGTAAAGAAAAATCCTTACAAAAAGCTAAATCAGTTGGACATTATGTAAGTCATGAAAAAAGATGTCGAACACAGCTTTTATTGGAGTACTTTGATGAGCAAACAGATGATACTTGTGGAATTTGTGATAATTGCTTGAAACAAAAAAAGCAAAGTAAGCAAACAATTGAGGATGATGAGCCTGTAAAAAGTAATCAACAAAAAATCAAACAGCTTTTAGCGAACGGAGCCATGACTTTGCAGTTAATTATTCAGATTATGCAACCAGCCAATCAAGCATTATTGAAAAATATTATTCGAGAAATGATTGCAGATGAAGAGTTGTCTTATGATTCGGAAGGAAAATTAAAGCTTTCAGGTACATAAATGTCTGAAAGCTTCAATGATATTTATTGATAAATTCCAGCTGCTACATTTTCAGTAATAGATTTTGGTGCAAGCCAAGCTAAGAAAGCTCCTAATTTATTCACTATGCCAGGAATTACTTCTGTTTTCTTATCAAACATCGCTTTTACGGAAATCTTTGCAACTACTTCTGGCGTCATTGCTACTTTTTCAGCTGCTTTTCTCGCTTTGGCAGGTACAGCAGCTCTATCATTAAAACCAGTATCTGTTGCGCCCGGACTAATACAAGTAACAGATACAGAAGTATCTGTTAATTCATGTTTTAAAGCTCTTGAGAAATTCAGAACATAAATTTTCGTTGCTGCATAAACTGCCATTTTGGGCAAAGCTTGATAAGCTGTTGAACTAGCAATGTTCATGATATAGGCCTTAGACTGGCGCTTGAGCATTGGTAAAAACACATGGCACATTTCAGTTAAAGTCGCCATGTTTAGGTTCATCATATCTCTATTTTGTTCAATAGAATAAGTATCAAAATTGCCTACAGAGCCATAACCAGCATTATTGACTAAAACCGATACCTCATATTGATTTTTGGCAACCCAGTCAAACACTTGTCTGGCAACATCAACCGCAGCTAAATCTACCGCTAAGTAATCTACCTTTACCCCGTATTTTTCTTGAAGCTCAATGGCTACTTCACGAAGTAAACCTTCCGACCTAGCAACAAGTAATAAATTATATTTTTGTTTTGCCAATTCTATGGCTATCTCTTTTCCGATTCCTTTACTGGCTCCTGTGATTAGTGCGTACATTATTTTGTTTTTTAGAATACCCCAAAATTAACAAAGCCCTACCAAATGGCAGGGCCTTGAATCAAACAAATTTTAATATTTTATTTTTTCGGCGTTTTAGCTGGAGTAGTCACTGCTGGTGTAGCAGGAGTAGTTGGCGCTAAAAATTCCTTTAATTTATCTGGATCTTCAGGCTTAATAGCAACAGCTTTATCTACAAACTCTTGAATTTTGGCTGTATCTTTTGTTACGTTTGCATGATAACCCACTAAATATCTATAAGCTTCGTACAATTGCTCTTTGTTTGCTTTTGCTGGATCTGCAACACCCAAGAATTTCTCATAATGTGGTACCGCTAACCATTTTGTTCCAGTATAATCCACGTAGTTGTTAGTTCTAGCACGGAATAAATAGAATGGCGCAAATTTGTCGTTAATAGCAATAGCATTAGCAAACATTGTATCAGCTTTCATACCGATGTTATATCTAGCCAATGTATCTTCTCTTGGCGTATAAGCTGTTGTAAAGTAAAGAGCCATAGCTGCGTTGTAAAAATCAGCACTTGCCATTGGAGCTTTCTTCTTTTGCTTCCATTCAATTGATTTTAAAGCATAATCAGCTGCTTTAGCATATTTTTTCTGACCATACACAATCGTGTAGATTGAAGCATAATGGTTATTGATGGTATCTTCTGGAGCAGCTTTCAAAAAGTATTCAATTGCTAATGAATCTTGCTTTAAGCCTTGGTATCCTTTACCGAAATAAACATTATCCAAGTAATAAGGCTTAACACCCGCTTTTACCATTTGCTCTAGGTTTTCTATCCCTAATTGTGGATTTCCTAATTCAATATTAGAATAACCTTTCATTCTGAAGATATCATTATCTTTTGCTCCACCAGCCTCAGCTTGTGTTGTAAACTGCATCGCTCCTTCATAATCTTTCGCTAAGAACAATAATTTAGCTGTTGATAATAAGATTGCGGGAGTAGCTTCTGCTCTTTCTACGTATTTTCTAAAGAACTTAGATGATTCTTTATAACGGTTGAAAATGATATAGTATTCACCCATTCTTTTGTAGTAAGGAGCAAAAGAAGAATCAGTTTCATAAGCACTTTGGTAATTGTTTACTGTATATTGGTAATTTTTACCTCTTAAATAAACAACTCCTAATCTTACATAAGCTTTTGCAGTTTTATTAACTAAGATAGATTGTTCATAAGCAGAAGCCGCTGGACCGCCATCGTTTTTCAATAAAAACGCATCTCCTTTTACGATTTGCATATCAGCAGTTAAAGGCTTTTTAGTCTTTTCTGTGATCAAATCAATCAAACGGATTGCTTCACCTGGGTCATTTGTTTCCTCGTACATTGTGTAAGCTTCAGCAATACGGAACATTACTTCTGCATTTTTCATTTTGGTATCAGCCAAAATTTTATCAAAAGCAGCTTTTGCACCAGCACCATCTTTTTTAGCCAACATCAAAGTAGCCAAACCTACAGCATTTAAAGGTTGTTTAGGTTCAGCAGCGATACCTTTTTCAAAAGTAGCTTTTGCTTCATCTAATTCACCTGCACGCAAATGAGCATATCCTAAATAATATAAATTTTCACCCGTATTATTAGCAGCTAATAATGCGGTAAATGTTGCTTTCGCTTTATTTGGCTGGTCTCCGTCCAACTGCGCTAAGCCTTGCTGAACCGTTTGTCCATTTACCGCAACGGCAAACAACAAACTTGCAGCCACCAACAGAGATTTAATCTTTACTTCCATTTTTTTAATGTTTTAGTTGTAAGTAATTAAAATAAGTATATAAAATCAGGTAATTCTTTTTCTTACACAAATTTCCAAAATATCTTCTGAATTTGGAACAAAACAAAAAATTAAATTAAAAAATTGTTACAATAAGTCAAAATTTTATTCGCATTGAAGCATTTTTAAATACTTCTATTAAAAATTAAGGATTACCTTTTAAATATTTCGATAAAAAACTATGCCAATCAGCCTAATTTGTCTTTACTTGTCTTATCTGAAGTGGTTTCGTAAGTGGTAAAAGCCCACCTTTTAAAACAATTAATTGTCCTTGTTCAAGACACATATAATTAATAAATCCTGTTCCAAGCCCCATATAAGGTTCTTTTAATATTAACTTAATCTGGCGGATGAGTGGATATCTTTTTAAAGCAAGGTTATAACCAAATGGTTGATAATAATCTTCCGGGTTTGTACTAGCTTTTTCAGCAACTGACATTACATTTATTTCTCTAATAAAACCCAAAGATGCTGGATCATCTCCATCACTAATCCAGTTTGTACCGATAACTCCCATCGCATTTTTATGCGATTTAACATAATCAATTACTTGTTCGTTTGATTTTGCAGCAAAAAACGATACTTTATCATTCTTATTTATTCCAAATTTCTCTACTAAAAAAGTAAGGTTACTTGAACTTGTTCCATCAAAAACTAGTACTATATCTTCGCTAGAACCACCTTTACCAATTTCAGACCATTTCTTTTTTTCTCCTTTCATGATTGCTTCAAGTTCTTGAACAGTAATCGTTGAATCTCGATTTTCTTTATTGGTAATTAATGCCAAAGCATCACCAGCAAATTTGAAACTTCTGTAAGTGATTTTATCGTCAGTATATACTTTCTTTTCCGTTTCGTTTAATTCTCTTGTAATTACAGCAACCCTCGCTTTGTCATTTAATAACATTGCTACAGCTTCTCCTTCTGGTTTAAATACTAAATTGATTTTAGTATAAGGAAACGTTTCTTGAAAAGCCATTTTTTCCGCTTCAATAATTGGGCGAAAAGATTCATCTACGGCTACAGTAATTTCTCCTTTAGCAGGTGTGTCTAGTTCTTTTCCATCCTTATCAGTACTTCTTCCGCAAGAAAATACTGTGATTGCCAACAGAATACAACAAGGTAGATTTAATAGAGTTTTCATGGTTTTTGTGATTGTTTATTGCTTTATTTCAAATTAACTTAATGTTTATCTTCATAATGCGAGTACTTATCTTCTCCCTCATCATTGTCCTCATTCATTTTGATATACACTCGCCATGCTCTAAAAATACCATACAATAAAAGTAATGCCCCCAAAGCGTAAGCATACAACGGAGAAGGTAACATCATTTGTGAAAAAGCTGATTCTGGATAAAGTATCAAAAGCGCTCCAATTACTGAGTAAGAAAGAGCCATTAATACATTAACAAGCACAAAAATTCTGCTAGGCATTTTTTTAGATTGAGATATGAATTATTATGTATAAGTAAAGAATGAGGTATTTCATTGAAAGTATAGCTCTTATTTAAGTACCATCATTGATGTCTCATACTTTATCTTTACATACATAACGAAATAAAAAACAAAAACTGATTCCCTTTGAAAAATGAAACCTGTCAGATTGCTGACAGGTTTTCATTGTTTCCTTAATGCTCAAGAATAGAAACTATTCAGAAAGCACAAAGCTAATTGGTACTGTAAATCTAGAACGAACTGCACGACCAGACTGTTTACCTGGAGTCCATTTCGGTACTGATTTAATTACTCTAACAGCTTCTTCATCGCAACCAAAACCTACTGATTTAAGTACATCTACGTTTTGGATACTACCATCAGTATTTACAACGAATTGAATATATACTTTACCAGAAACGTTTGCACGCTGAGCGGCAGCTGGGTATTTCAAGTTTTTCTGTAAGAATTTACCAAAAGCACCCATACCACCTGGAAATTCTGCTTGTTGTTCTACCGCCGTAAAGATTTCTTCTTCTTTCGGTTTTGGTGGTTCAACTGGTGCTTCAGGAGCTGTACCTCTTGCATCCGGATCTACTGGAGGTCCAGCATCTTCGGTTTCTCCTTTTACAGTTTCAGAAGCAGTGTTACCTTTTACCTCTTCAGGAGGTGGTTCTGGTTTTGTTACCTCTTCATCTTTTTTGATTTCAGGAGGTAAGAATTTCGTTGTCGTCACCTTTGGTAATTCTTTTGGTGGTGGCGGCGGTGGTGGTGGTGGTGGTGGTGGTGGTGTTTTATTCTCTGGTGGTGGCTGATCAATTTTCATTACTTCAGCAGTTACCTCAGTTTTTGCTTTTGCTAATTGTTCATTGATTTTATTATAAATAAATGATAATGCAAAAAGAGAAGAAACCGAAGCTATACCAATTATCAGAGAACGTGAAACCACTTTCGGATAAGATTTTCTTAAGATATAAGCACCATATTCTTTGTTCTTATTCTTAAAAATAATGTCATCCAACGTTGCATTTTGGCTTATTACGTTTGACATAATTTCTGATGTTAATACTGTTAATGTTTTTCAACTTGAATGAATTTCAAATATAGAAAACCATCAAATTAAATATTCATTGAACTAAGATAAAACTATTAATTTAGTTTTCAAAATACTTTGAACTATTTTTTTAGTTTTATTCTAATTTTTATTAAAGACCTGATTTTTTGATTAGTTTTTCAGAATCTGGATCAATTTCAAGAATTGCATAACGCTTATTGCTAGTGATAGCACATTCATCAAGCAAATCTACCATATTCTTATACTTAGCTCCTTTTGTTGCTTTAATCACAATCGTAAAATTATCACCTACTCGTCTTTTATAGTCGAATAAAACGGTTCTAATTCCGTCTTTAGAATAATTTGTTTTCTGAAGTTGAGTTGATGCTTCTGTCGGTAAACCTTGATAGTAATATACTTTCTCGGCATCAGGCATCACAGTTAAGGTTTCAGACATTTTAACTTCTGATTTTTCTTCCTTCTCTGTTTTATCAGGCATATTCAACTGCATTACTACGGGCTTTGCTAACGTCGTGGTTAACATAAAAAAGGTAATCAATAAGAAACCCAAATCTACCATGGGAGTCATGTCAATTTTGGTTGACGCTTTTTTACTGCGTTTCTTACCGCCTTTTTTGCCCCCACCGTCTTGACTTATTTCTGCCATTGTATTGGGGTTTAATTGTTGGTAGTTAATGATACTCAGATGGGTTTTATAAGACCCTGCCTTTCAAAGAGAGGCAGGGTTAAAACTACTGAGTACAACTAAATAAAATCTATTGAGGTCTACCTTCAGGAGATGTAACCAATTGGAATGTGTTAATATTCTGTTCCTGTAAAGTACCAACTACTTGGTTGAATACTTTATAGTTTGAATTAGCATCACCTTTAATAGCTACCTTTAATCCTGGATTAGAAATTTTTGCATAACTAACCCAAAGGAAAAGTTCATTATTGGCTGAATCACAAGGAATTCCTTTCAAAAGCCCTTTTGCTTTTGCATCAGAAGGTTTCATTCCTAAGATTTGACGCATTGCACCTGCTGGATATCCTACGATTTCTGAAGCATCATAATTCTTCTTCATTTCAGCAGAAACTGGTACAGAAAGGCGGTTTGCCATTCTTTCCAACATATAATCCTTTGCAGCTTTATCGTCTGTTCCTAAAAAAATACCACCTTCAGTACTAACTGATATAGTAAGGATTCCTTTTTCGCCAGTTATTGTTTTCTCTGAAATAGATGACGGTGGAACGATTGTTACGGCTTCTTCAGGTTTAAACTTTGCAGTAAGCATGAAGAAAGTAAGTAACAAGAACGCCACATCGCACATCGCTGTCATGTCTAGAGAAACACTTTGTCGTTTTGCTTTAACTTTTGGCATAATCTTGTTTAGTTATAAGTTATTAGATAGCGTCATAGTAATAAACCTATAACACTTAGCGCTTAACACAATAACTATTAATTATGGTGAGTTGCATAGTTTTGGTTGATACTTAAACCAATTTCATCAACGCTATAAGTTAATTCGTCAATTTTAGACGTAAAGAAGTTATAAGCGATAATACAAACTGCAGATGTACCGATACCTAATGCCGTATTGATTAGGGCTTCAGAGATACCATTTGCCAATGCAGTTGAGTCAGTTGAACCTCCTGAGTTACCTAAAGCCGAGAACGCTTTAATCATACCAACTACTGTTCCTAAAAGACCGATTAGCGTAGAAACTGAAGCTAACGTAGCAATGATAGTTAAGTTTTTCTCTAACATTGGCAATTCCAATGAAGTAGCTTCTTCAACTTCTTTGCTAAGAGCTGCTAATTTTTGTTCTTTGTCCAAAGAACCATCACTTGTTAACTGCTTGTATTTTTTAACAGCAGCTAAAGTAACGTTTCCTACTGAACCTTTTTGTTTGTCACACTCTTTCAATGCTGCTTCAGTATCGTCTTTGTCAAGAAGAGCTTGAATTTTACGAACAAATGCGTTAACATCACCGCTTCCTTTAGCTTTACTGATTGTGATAAGACGCTCGATAGAGAATGTTAAAGCTGTTAAGAAACAAGTTAAAAGGATTGGTACAATATCACCACCTTTAAATGCAAGAGCTAAAAAATCTCCTTGGTGTGGGTGACCTTCGTTAGTTCCGCCTTCAAAACGTGAACCATCTCCCATCACAAAACGGAAAAATAACTGTGCAATAACAAAAAGAATTACAATAACCAAGCCTGCTGAAATGCCGCCTGATTTTTTTTGAGCTGGTGCTGCTGGTTTAGCAGCTGGAGTTTTTGCTTGTGTACTCATTAGTTTGGTAATTTTTGGGTTTAAGTTAAAAAACAGTTTTAGGTGATTTTTAAAATAAAAATAATGAAAATAACCTAAACGCAAAAGATTCTTTTGAAATATCTTGTTTTAGGTAATGACAAAACTAACACAAAATTCTTTTAATTATGATACCTTCTGTATGAAGTTTTTTTAAAAAAAATATTCAACAAAACCTATGTATTGTACTATAACAATAAATACAAGCATTTTGAAAGACATTTGCAGTATTATTTCAAGAATTTGACTTTTCAATGAATGTATATAACTTTTCAATGAATGTATTTTTTTCATAAAAACTCCCTAAGGATTGTTTCTAGGATGCCAATTTCATGAGTATTTTCTTTGATTTTCTGATAGTCTAAAATACTTATTGTTTTTTCTAATCGCTCATTGTTTCCTTTTATCAGAAGCTTTAGGCTATCGGGTTTGTCTAATAAATTGTTAAGCAATGCCATCATTTGTTTCAGACTTGCTCCTTCTTCTAAATCAAAAAATACAAGTACTTTCTCAGCTTCTTTTATCAAGCTGTTGGCATAATGAAACGTTAAATTATCAGAGTGGTTATCAATATCATAAACAATAACTGATGGTTTTGTTTTCTTGACAAAATCAATCGACTCATTATTGTAGGTAATATTATTCCGATTATTACGTACTTGGATATATAAAAAAAG
This sequence comes from Arcicella rosea, assembly GCF_040543805.1. Lineage (NCBI taxonomy): Bacteria > Pseudomonadati > Bacteroidota > Cytophagia > Cytophagales > Flectobacillaceae > Arcicella > Arcicella rosea. The sequence goes on along the minus strand of NZ_JBEUMS010000009.1, from coordinate 239,046 downwards.
ATTAGACATTCGGTTGTATTATTAATTTAATGGCTAAGGTTTAATTTATTGGCACTTACAATAACAAAATCTCTTAACTTTGGCACTCATCAAGTTTCAGTTGCAGTAAAGTCATGTCGAAAGTATATCAATATAATAAAGAAAATGCTCGTAGAAAGACAGGTACGTCCTCGTTGAAGGATGCTATCGAAGATATGCTTGAGCTATATAAAATCCGTTCTAAATTTAACGAAACATATATTGTAGCTTATTGGGAAAAAATTATGGGTTCGCCAATTGCTTCTCGAACCACACAAATCTATATTAATGATGGAAAATTATTTATTCAATTAGATTCTGCTCCACTTCGAAATGAATTATTGATGGCAAAAAATAAAATTATCGAACTAATCAATAAAGAAGTTGGAGAGAAAATTATTCAGGATGTGGTCTTTCTCTGAGGTGATTTGTAAGAACACAAAACATAGTATGAAAAAGCCATTTTCGGATAGCTAAACACTACTTCTCTGAATTCTTCAATTTACTTTTCAAACTAAAATATTTGATGATATAGATGATTGCCAGCAACACCGAAAATCCCAACAAGGCGATATACAAACCTTGGTACTTCTCAATTTCTTCCAACATCTGATGATTCTCTTTTGAAAAGCCTTTGTGTCTTTCTGTCAATTCTACCAAATCATGATTCTTTTGTGTTAAATCATTATTCTCTTGAATCAATTGGTTATACTTATCAGTAAAAGCAGCAGTAGCATTTGATTGAATGCTTTTGTACTCGTTGAGAATTTCGTTGTCTTTATCAATAATTTCGGTTAAAGCCTCTATGGTTTTTTGCATATCATCTTTTGAACGATTGCCAAAAAGCCCTGTTGACAAATTTTCTGATTCTTTATATTTCTGATACAAGATTTCTCTTTCTTCTGTGAGCTCTTTTATTTTGTCCTGAGCCTGAACATTTACAAACACAAAACAAGTAAGCAATAATAACAAGATTTTTTTCATTGATTTATCTATTGTGAAAATTGAAATACTGTTTAATAAAAATCCCACAAGAATTGGCGCTTGCGGGATTGGTATGTTAAAATCTATCAATTACAATTATAATGAATGTGTCTGATAATCAAGTTCTAATATTTCAGAAATATCTAACAATTTAACATTATAACGCTGAAAAGCTGGCGTGTCGTAATCTTCAATATCTGTTGGCATTTTATTCGAGAAATCGTCAATCATTTTACGAAGTCTTGGTGTATCATCTTCACGAGGTGGGAAAACATGTTTTATAGCTTGTTTTTCCTCTTCAATTACCTCCTCTTCTTCTTCTTCGTACACTTCTTCCTCTTCCTCAACTTTTGAAATTTGCAAGGTTACAGGCTCTTTCAAACCTTTTTTGGCATGATTCCCATTTAACCCTTGTTTTATAGGAGTACGGACAGGTCCATCAGGTAAATCAAAGCCCGCTGCAATCACTGTGATACTCATATCATCCCCAAGATTATTATCAATGATAAAACCGAGTTTGAATCCAGCAGGAGAATTTCCGATGGCTTCCATGATATGTGCAGTAATAGCCGTTTGTTCTTTTACCGCCATTACTTTTTGCTCACTGGTAGCAATTGTAACAAGAATACGTTTTGCGCCTTTAATATCACGATTATTCAATAATGGTGAATCAAGGGCTTTTTCGATTACTTCTTTTGCTCTGTTTGGACCTTTCGCTGTAGCTGTACTCATTACAGCTTGACCAGCATTACTCAATACTTTCTTAACATCTTTAAAGTCAGCATTGATTTTACCAGATTTTGTAATTACTTCCGCTACCGACTTCGCCGCATTTGCCAATACATCATCTGCATGTTCAAAGGCTTCCAAGATGTTTAAATCTTCGTATATTTCTAGCAACTTATCATTCAGAACAACCAAAACAGTATCACAAGTACGTTGTAATTCTGCAATTCCACGATTAGCCGCTTCAATTTTTTCAGTTCCTTCCCATGAATACGGAGCCGTTACGATAGCAACTGTTAGAATATCTAATTCTTTAGCAATTCTAGCAATTTCTGGTGCAGCACCTGTACCAGTTCCTCCACCCATACCAGCAGTAATAAAAACCATTCTGGTACTTGGTTGAAGAAGTGCTTTTATTTGCGCTTCACTTTCTAATGCTGCCAATCGTCCTTGTTCTGGTTCTGTACCGGCTCCAAGTCCTTCTGTTAAGATTTCGCCTAATTGTAATTTTACAGGAACAGTGTTATCATTCAGCGCCTGTAAATCGGTATTACAAACAACAAAATCTACGTCATCAATCCCCATTTCGTACATGTGACGAACAGCATTACTTCCTCCTCCGCCGACTCCAATCACTTTAATGATATTGTCTTTTGTATCAGATGAAATTTCAATATTATGTTCAAAAAAATCCATATTATTTAAATCATTAATTAAGGATTAACCAATTAGCGAACAGTCGGTTGAATGTTTCAGAATATCGTAAATACATTATTCTTCAGTTCCCCATTTCCATTCTCTACCAAGTTCTAATTCTTTTCTAAGGTTTTGTTTTATGAAAAAATCTCTAGTCGAGTAAAAGTCTAATTTCTTTGCTGGAATTTTATCAACATTGGCAATTCCGTACAACATCATCGCTGTATATCTTACAGTATTTACCATTTCATTTTTGTTGATTAAATCAAAACGGTCACAATTGGCATGATAACATCCTACTGCATCTGGCGAAATTCCACCAATTGGCGAAGCCGTTGGAATACCTTCCAACATAAAACTTTGATGGTCTGAATGAAGCCCCGCTTGATTGATTACATTGTTTTTATATTCTGGAGAAGCCTTTTTCATGTACTCTCCTATTTTAGTAAACAATGCTACCATTTCTTCCCTACCTGATGTGTTGAATCCGTTAGCGTTATTCGCCATATCCAGATTAAACATAAAGGCTACTTTCTCTAGCGAATTATTCCTTTTACTTTTTTCAATCATCGCTTTTGAACCCAATAGTCCTTCTTCTTCACCCATGAACATCACAAATTCAATCGTTCTTTTAGATTTCAAATTCAAGGCTTTGAAAGCACGAGCAATATCTAAAATAGAAAATGAACCAATCCCATTATCCAATGCACCAGTAGCTAAATCCCATGAATCAAGATGACCGCCAATTACGATTTTCTCATCACGGTATTTTTTGTTATCTCCTTTGATAGTTGCAATCACATTACGAGCTTTAATCATTTTACTAAAGTTCTTCATATCAATTACTCCCATCAAATTGGGTTGTTCGCTCATCCAAGAACGGATTCTGATGCCACTTTCTAAAGAAACACAAACCGCAGGAATCGCAATTAAACTACCTGTAACCGAAGCTGTACCTGTTAATAGTACATTTCCTTTTACAGTATTCACAAAAATTACTCCTGCCGCACCATATTGCATGGCTAGGGCTGTTTTTTCTGAACGATGCAAATTACGAGTACCTTTAAAAGGTGCTAATAATCCAAGATTCACTAAAGCGATTTTGCCAGGAAGCTGTTCTTTTACTGCTTGAAAATCTGGTTCTAATCCATTACCAACATCTACCAATTCCGCAGTAACTTTTGCTTCAACGGGTGTCATTGCTAAAGATACTACTTCTACATCTTGAAAATTGTCACTTTTCTTTGGAGCGATTGATAAGGTAACGGTATCTCTCGACCAAGCTTCTACTTGAAATGGCTGATACTTTACATCTTTGAAACCATACGATTTCAGCAAATTATAAGTATATTCTTCTGCTTTTTTTCCGTTTGAACTTCCCGTAAGACGGTGTCCAATTGTTTTGCAGGCATCTCCCAAAGTTTCGTAAGCACGACTGTTGGCTAATACTTCATCATTAATTTGCTTGAAGGTTTCAATTAATTCTTCGTCTTCATCCACTAATGGACTGAATGCAGCTGTTGAAGTAATAAGTATTAAAATTAAAAAAAAGTAAAGGTTTATTTTCATTTTGGTTTGTTGTGAAATAAGAAATAATAAGGGAATTTACAAAAAAACTCGACAAACTCTAAATATTAAAAATAAGAATAAACCTTAATTATTTCAGCAATACTTTTCGCATTGGCTTACTGCTTGTTCTCTACAACGTACTGTTTAGGATATATTTCTTTTTGATACTTGTCCCAATCGCCTTTACGATAGTGGTCGTCTCCAAAAAAAGTAATTACTTGATGAAACTGTTTGGCTTCTTGATAACCCGCCACAGGTTGAATCATATTGAATTTTTCGTCCAAATATACAATCGTCGGAAAGCTCATTTTGCCTTGTAAAAGTGCTACTCCTGCTTGGTTATAGCCATTCTCCCAAATATATTGTTGTTTGCCAATTCTAAGAGTATCTTTCATTTCGGCATCCAATTTTACTGCATAATATTTTTGATTGACGAACTCTACTACTTTTTCGTCTGTAAATGTTTTTTGGTCCATCACTTTGCACCAACCACACCAGCCAGTATATACATCTACTAAAATTTTTCGTGGTTCTTTTTCTGTTGCAGCAAAAGCTTGTTCCAAAGTCATCCAATTGATTTTAGCTTTAGCTGGTTTAGCTGCTGTTACTTGTGCTTTTCCCACAAAAGCCATCAGACAAAAAAATAATGTTACAAATATGTTTTTCATGATTCTTAGCACAATAATCTAAAAAATTGAATATTAAAATGAGCCAACAAAGTGTTGCAATTCAAAAATACTGGAGAAAATAGCATCCCTATTTACAAAGATAATTAGATAAAGTAATTTTCATTCTAACACTTTTCAAGATAATGCCAAATATAATTTCTTGTAAATAGCATTTCATCCTTCAAAAGCTTTTTATAAACAATTCTTTAGTCCGAAAAACATCTTTGCTATACGTTAGCAATTTACAAAAGGTTTGTTTTCCTTACAAAGATTTTTGAGTAAACGGTCAACTGTTTTACTTTCAATAATTATCTTTAACCGTTATTGACTTCAAAAAAATTCATGGCTATACTTCGACACAAAAAAAGTAAACTTGTTGAGGCAGAAGAAAAACGCAACGATTTGGGCTTTGGGACTCAAATCACAGACCCTGATACTCGCTTATTAAATCGTGATGGCAGTTTCAATGTTAAACGAATTGGTGGTAATTTTTGGGGACGTTATAATATTTTCAATGAGTTAATTATTTGTTCTTGGAAACGTTTTTTCACACTCATTGTTGCCTTTTACTTAATCCTAAATTTTATTTTCGCTTGTCTTTATCAAGCTGTTGGCATTGAACACCTGCAAGGCGTTGATTTATCGACAAAAGGCTCTGGTTTTATGGATGCCTTTTTCTTTTCTTCCCAAACACTCACTACGGTAGGTTATGGAAGAATCGCCCCTATTGGTTTTGGCGCAAGTACCATCGCCGCCATTGAATCGTTATTAGGGTTATTGATTTTTGCCTTGGCTACCAGTTTATTGTACGGACGTTTTTCAAGACCAGTTGCTAGAGTTTTATACTCCGACAAAGCCGTTATTGCGCCTTATTTGGATATTACTGGCTTTATGTTTAGGATTGTAAATGAACAAGATAGACAATTAATCGACATTCAGGTAGAATTGGCTGTATCGATGCTCAAAAAGCAAAGTGATAGTAAAACTGTAAGACGATATTACGGACTGAAACTGGAAAGAAGTAAAGTAAATTTTTTTCCTGCCAATTGGACAATCGTTCATCCAATTACAGATGAAAGTCCACTTTTTGGTTTAACGCAAGATGATTTACTAGCAAGCGATGCCGAGTTTTTGGTTTTGTTAAAAGCCACAGAAGAAACTTATAACCAAACTGTGAATTCTCGGACTTCATTTCATGCACGAGAAGTAGTAATGGGTGCAAAATTTCTTCCAATGTTTAGCGATGTTCCCGGTGCTGGAGTAGTAACTTTGGACTTGCGAAAATTATCCGATATTCAAGAAGTACCATTAAGTAGCGAGTATCATCCTCATCACGAAACAAAAAATTAGAGAGTTTTTCAGCAATACTCTTTTATCATTAAAATGATTCAACCAAAAGCATTACAAAAAGGAGACACCGTTGGCTTAGTAGCATTAGCCTGTAAAGTAGATTTTGATTTAATAAAACCTGCCATTGAAGTAATCGAAAATATTTGGGGATTAAACGTAGTATTGGGAACTTCGCTAACGAGCAAGTATCATCAATTTGCTGGAACAGATGAAATTCGTGCTAACGATTTTCAATTAATGTTGGACAACCCAAACATTAAAGCTATCATTTCTGCAAGAGGTGGATATGGAAGTTCACGATTATTAGATACAATTGATTTCACAAACTTCATCCAAAACCCAAAATGGATTACTGGTTTTTCAGATATTACGGCAGTACTTTGTCATATTCACACGCTTGGTATTGAAAGTATTCACTCGACCATGCTAAAATTATTTATGCAAGATGGCGGAGAGTTTGCTTTAGAAACACTTAGAAAAGTACTTTTCGGAGAAGGTGTAAATTATAATATTCCCGCACATTCATTAAATAGAAAAGGAATTGCCAAAGGACAATTAGTGGGCGGAAATCTTGCTATACTTACTCATATCATAGGCTCAAACTCAGATGTTGATACTGATGGAAAAATCTTATTTTTAGAAGACGTCGGCGAATACTTATACTCTATCGACCGCATGATGATTCAATTGAAACGTGCTGGAAAATTACAATCTTTAGCAGGTTTGATTGTAGGACATTTTTCTGATTTAGAAGACAATGAAGTACAGTTCGGAAAAAATGCTAATGAAATTATTCAAGATGCTGTGGCAGCATATAATTTCCCTGTTTGTTATGGTTTTCCTGTTGGACATGAACCTGAAAATTGGGCATTGCCTTGTGGAAGAGAAGTAAGTTTAAGCGTTGAAGAAAATGGTGTTTGGTTGAGTGAAGGTTTAAAATAATATGAAGATATTTCATTGTAAAAATAGATACAATCAATTATTGTATTCTATACAAAGACTTTAGTCTTTTTTATAAATCTATCTTATCTTTGTTTCTTGTTATTTTGTTCAAACCAAGCACCATAAACACAAAAATCTATGCTTGCAAAAACCTTCGGTAGTGCCGTTCATGGTGTTGATGCTACCATTATCACTGTTGAAGTGAGTGAAGGACAAGGACAGCATTTCTTTATCGTCGGGCTTCCCGACGGAGCTGTCAAAGAATCTACTCATCGGGTAGAATCTGCTATTAAACAAACAGGTTTTTTCTTTCCTCGTACCAAAGTCGTTGTAAACCTTGCTCCTGCTGATATTCGGAAGGAAGGTTCTGCTTATGATTTACCAATTGCTTTAGGGATTATTCATGCTTCTGGACAAGCTAATTTGAAAAGCCTTGAAGACTACGTAATCATGGGGGAATTAGCCTTAGATGGTGCTTTACGTCCGATAAAAGGGGTATTACCAATTGCGATTGAAGCCCGTAAAAAAGGCTTAAAAGGTTTTATTCTTCCTACAGAAAATGCTTCTGAAGCTTCTATTGTTAATAATTTAGATATTATCGGGGTAAATACTTTAGAAGAAGCTGTCGATTTCTTAAAAGGGACACTCAAAATAGAGCCACTCGTTACTGATACTCGTGATATTTTCTTTAATTCTCAGAACGATTATGACGCAGATTTTTCTCATGTTCAGGGACAAGAAAACATCAAAAGAGCTTTAGAAATTGCGGCAGCTGGTGGTCACAATGCCATTATGATTGGTCCGCCCGGTGCTGGCAAAACCATGTTAGCCAAAAGAATTCCGTCAATACTGCCTCCATTGTCTTTACAAGAAGCTTTAGAAACTACCAAAATACATTCTGTAGCAGGGAAACTAGGAACAAAGGCAAGTTTGATTTCGACTCGCCCTTATCGTTCTCCGCATCATACCATTTCAGATGCGGCTTTAGTAGGTGGAGGAGGTAATCCACAACCCGGAGAAATATCATTAGCGCATAATGGCGTATTGTTTTTGGATGAATTACCAGAATTCAAGCGTTCAGCCTTAGAAGTAATGCGTCAGCCTTTGGAAGAAAGAAAAGTATCTATTTCAAGAGCAAGATGGGCGGTTGAGTTTCCGTCAAGTTTTATGCTGATTGCTTCGATGAACCCTTGTCCATGTGGTTATTACAATCATCCTGAAAAAGAATGTGTTTGCGGTCCGGGCGTAGTGCAGAAGTATCTCAACAAAATTTCAGGACCTTTATTAGATAGAATCGACTTGCACGTAGAAGTAACGCCCGTAAAATTTGAACAATTATCATCCAACAGAAAATCTGAAAGTTCAGCGGATATTCGGGAAAGAGTAATAAAAGCCAGAGAAATACAAACAATTCGTTTTAAAGACCATCCTGCGATTTACTCTAACGCTATGATGCCTTCGCAAATGGTAAAAGAAGTCTGCGAAATCAGTACAGCAGGCGTAGCTTTATTGAAAAGAGCGATGGAAAGATTACAATTATCTGCACGAGCTTACGACAGAATTTTAAGAGTAGCCCGCACGATTTCTGATTTAGCAGGCACAGAAGATATTCGCACAGAACACCTTGCCGAAGCCATACAATATAGAAGCTTGGATAGAGAGAATTGGGCGGGATGATGATGATGATTTAATGTTCTTTTTTCATTTCATCAATCATTCGTATTTCATCGTTAATGATTATGAAATATTTGTATTAAACTATCCAATAGCGTTGTCAATTTGGTGATAGATTTCATTCCAAGTATTGGCATCAACATTAAAACTGTGGTCAGCATCAACAAAGTATAAACCAATATTGGAGCTAAATTTATACTTTTCTTTGATTTCACTACCTCCATATTCATCATCAATCCCTTGAATAATTAACATGGGTGTTTTTAGATGTTCTAAATGTAGATACCTTTCTGGCTCAACGCCATTATCTGGATTCTGGAAAGGATAACCTAAACAAATGATATGTTTGATTTTTAATTCATCCGCAATTAAAGAAGATACTCTTCCTCCCGAAGACCTTGAAATGATGACTACTTCGTTTTCAACACTTAGTTCTTGAATTCTTTTCTTTAATTTTTTACAACGCAGTTTTACTAAATCTTTTTCTTTTCGATTAGAGATTTGTTCATACAAATAAATAAAATAATTCCAATGTATGAGTGCGTAAAGAATCTGAGACAGCCTAAGATTTAGCTTTTTGATGATGGAAGGAATATTTTTAAAATGACTTTCAATTAAGCGAAGTTTGTAAGTAAAACCTCCAGCAGGATCTTCCCAAACAATCTTATAATTTTTCTTTTTAGAATAATTTACTAAAACATGATTTAGTCCAGTGTCTTTTTGCCAATCGTCACGACCGGCAAATAAAAATACTCTATTCTTTGACTTTTTTGACATTGGTATTAATAATAAAAATGGGTAAGATTTTTGGATTAACTCCGAAAACCTTACCCAAATATTTTATTATTTACTCAGAAATACAAATCGTATTGTTTGTTTATCTTCTCTTCCAATATTTTCTTAAATCTAAAGTATTTGGATACTCTGGATTGACTACTTCTATTGGCGTATCTGCTTTTAATTCTTTTTTGTTTTCTGCCACAAATCTCGAAATCGTTGGCGTATTTCTGATTGGCGCAGCATCTTGTGTTTCGGGTGCATCTGGTGTATGTCCAAAACCCCAGAAACGGCTAATCATTCTTGATTCTGCTTCGTAACTGTTAATTGGATAAGTATCGAAACTTCTACCGCCCGGATGCGATACAAAATAAGTACAACCGCCAATTACTTTATTATTCCAAGTATCTAAAATGTCAAAAACCAAAGGTGCATCTGCTCCGATGGTTGGATGCAATGCCGAAGGTGGATTCCAAGCTTTGTAACGAACGCCTGCTACAAATTCGCTTTTTACGCCTGTACTTCTTAATGGTACTCTACATCCATTACAAGTTAAAATATGACGCCCTTCAATGAACCCCGTTACTTTTACTTGAATTTTTTCTAATGAAGAATCCACAAATCTTGCTGTTCCTGCATTCGATAATTCTTCTCCCAAAACGTGCCAAGGCTCAATGCCTGAACGGATTTCTAGTTGAGTATTGTCAACAGTAATACCGCCGTAATAAGGGAAACGGAATTCAAAGAAGGCATCAAACCATGAAATATCGAAATTATAGCCTGCATCTTTCAAATCATTCACCACATCAAGCATATCTAAGTAAGCATAATGCGGTAAAAGGAAACGATCATGCAATTCTGTACCCCAACGAATCAATTTTTTCTTGTATGGTTCTTTCCAGAATTTAGCAATCAAAGCTCTAATTAATAAGTTTTGAACCAAACTCATGTGTTTATGAGGAGGCATATCAAAACCACGGAACTCTAAAATTCCCAAACGACCTGTTGATGAATCTGGCGAATACATTTTATCAATACAGAATTCTGTACGATGTGTATTTCCTGTAACGTCCACCAAAAGGTTTCTGAAAATTCTATCAACCATCCAAAACGGCACATTTTCACCTTCTGGAATTTGGTCGAAAGCAATTTCCATTTCATACAATCTCTCTTCTCTACCTTCGTCAAATCGTGGAGCTTGACTGGTTGGTCCGATAAATGGTCCAGAAAATAAATAACTTAGTACTGGGTGATGTTGCCAATAAGTAATCAAACTTCGCAACAAATCTGGACGACGTAAAATTGGGCTGTCTTCTGGTTTTGCTCCGCCAATGGTTACGTGGTTTCCGCCACCAGTTCCTGTGTGCTTGCCATCAACCATGAATTTTTCAGTACCTAATCGAGAAAAGAAAGCTTCTTCGTACAAGGCACTGATGTTATCCACTAATTCCTGCCAGTTTTTCGCTGGATGAATATTTACTTCAATTACACCGGGGTCAGGCGTAACGTTGAGTTTCTCTAAACGATAATCCGATGGAGGAGGATAACCTTCAATTCGAATTGGTATTTGAAGCTTTTCTGAAGTTGCTTCGATACAAGCAATTAAATCTAAATAATGCTCTAAATATTCGGTTGGAGGTAAGAAAGCATAGATAATCCCTTCTCTTTCTTCAATCGTCAGCGCTGTTGTAAAAGTAGGAATCTCGAAAATGATTTGCTTTTCGTTACCTTCTTCTTTCTTCTTATCACCTTTTTCATCTTCGTCAACAACTTTCTTTTTAGCAGGCGGAAGCTCGTAGTCTGGAGCAATCGTTCCATAACGTTTTTCAACAACCTGACTAAAATCACCTAATGCTGGTAAATCTTCAAAAGGGCTACGCTCTGCCGGAAACTCTTTTCTATCGTCAGAAAGTGCAGGTAATGAATCTAATGGCAGACGATAACCAATAGGAGAATTCCCCGGAATCAGATAACAATGGTTTCTTCTGAAAGTCCATGCACAGCTTGTCCAAGTATCGGTTTCTTTAGCCCATTTCAAAGGAAAAACAAAGCCTGTTGGATTGTTTAAGCCTTTTTCAAGAAGTTTTGCAAGAGTACGTCTTTCAACAGAATCTTTTAAATTTACTTTAAGCGGGTCGATATTGACAGGAATTTTCCCTTCTTCTAAAGCCCAATAAATAGGGTCTTCATAAGCTGGAATAATATTGTTGGTATTGATTCCTAAGTATTTTGTAAGTTCAATCGTAAATTTCTCGGCATCATGAAAAGTAAACTTTTGGTCGTTTTCTTTTGCTACCAAAGCATCATTTTTCCAGATAGTTTGTCCGTCTTTTCTCCAATAAAGCGCATATTGCCATCGTGGAATTAATTCACCCGGATACCATTTTCCTTGTCCGAAGTGCAATAAACCACCATGAGCAAAACGATTTTTTAATCTTAAAGCTAAATCATACGCCAATTTACGTTTTAATGTTCCATCAGCAGTTGAATTCCATTCTGGAGATTCATAATCATCAACTGAAACAAAAGTAGGCTCGCCACCCATCGTCATTCGGACGTCGCCTTCTTGTAAATCTTTTTCAACATCGTAACCCACTTGCATGATATTACTCCACTGCTCGTCGGTATAGGGTTTGGTTACTCTTGGGTCTTCATGAATTCTGGTTACATGATTATCAAATTCAAAAGTAACATTACAAACATCTGTTGCGCCTGTTACTGGAGCCGCACTTACGTAATCTGGCGTACATGATAAAGGAATATGTCCTTCACCAGCGAAAAGCCCAGAAGTAGGGTCTAGTCCAATCCAACCAGCACCCGGTACATAAGCTTCTACCCAAGCGTGTAAATCTGTAAAATCTGCTGCTGGACCAGAAGGACCATCTAAAGATTTTATATCTGAAGTAAGTTGTACCAAATAGCCTGATACAAATCTTGCTGCAATACCGTGTTGTCTTAAAATTTGGACTAATAACCAAGATGAATCTCGGCATGAGCCACTTTTAATGGTAAGGGTCTCTTCACAACTTTGTACCCCCGTTTCCATACGGATATTATATTGTAAATCATTAAATACTCTTTGATTGAGGTGTACTAAAAAATCAACCGTATTAATGTCTGTATAAACTTTATTGTTTTCAACCCAGTTGAGTAATTTTTCACCAGCTTCTCTTTTTTCAAAGTATGGACCTAATTCTCTTTTTAGTTGGTCATCGTATTGAAAAGGAAATTTTTCAGCGTACTCTTCTACAAAAAAATCAAAAGGGTTAATTACCTGCAATTTGGCAATTACCTCAACCTCTACGTGTAATTCAGTTGTTTTCTCAGGAAAAACCACTCTGGCTTGATAATTCCCAAATGGGTCTTGTTGCCAATTGATAAAATGATTTTCAGGGAAAATTTTAAACGAATATCCTTCAATTGCTGTCCGTGAATGTGGAGCAGGACGTAATCTAAAAATGTGTGGCGATAGACTGACGCTTCTATCAAACTTGTATTTCGTCTTGTGAGAAATGGCAACTTTTATCGACATATAGATTGAATTTGAACGTTAGTTTAATGATTTATGTAAAAAAAGCGAAAATTAGCGTCAAAATAAAGGGGATAACTGTAAAATTATATTTTTGCTTGAAATAGTGTATTTTAAAGTAAAAGTAATTAAGCTGTGAATGGATTTTGACTTTCCGATTTCGGATATTGTCTTTTTCTTATTGCCCTTTGGCTTGAATATTTGGACTTGAAATGTTGATTTATGTTAAAATCTGTAGTAAAATAAGGTGAGAGATATGAAGATAACATTAAACATTGCAAGTATTATATTGGTGTAGATTTTATTTCAAAAGATTAATAGTCGGATTCCAAAGTATAAAAATCTGAAATCCGACATCTGAAAATTATTTCGATAATTCTGTCGCTCTTTTTTGTGCGGCAAAAATACCTTCTTGTAAATTTTGTGCTAAAAGTCCTTCTTCAAAACGTTTTAAAGCCGCTTCTGTTGTTCCTCCTTTTGAAGCCACCGCTTTGATTAATTCATCTAAACTTTTCTCTGCATTATTAATTAAATGGAATGAACCCAACATCGTTTGTTTTACCAACAAAGCAGACATCGACTCTTCAAAACCCATTTGCTTTCCTGCTTCAATCATCGCTTTTACTAAATAGAAAAAGTAAGCTGGACCACTACCACTCAAGGCTGTTACTGCATCTAAAAGACTTTCGTCTTCCAAGAAAACCGCTCTACCAGTCGAGTTAATCAGGTTTTCAATCTTTTTCAATTGACTCAAAGTAATATCTCCTGCTGCCGAGAAAGCTGTCATTCCCATTCCCAACAAAGCAGGTGTATTTGGCATTGCTCGCACTACCAAAGGATGATTGAGCGTACTGATTATTTTTTCAATAGAAATCCCAGCCATGATACTTAATATCAATTGTTTTGGCTGAATTACGGCACGCAATTCTTCTTGCAAAGACGGGAAATCTTGTGGCTTTACCGACAAAATGATTAAATCATATTCTCCGATTTTTGAAGAAATCGTATCAATAACTACTCCTGCTTTTTCCAGACGCAATGCTTCTGCACGTTCTGCATTTTTTTCGATAAGGAAAAGGTCTTCTTTTTTGACTAAATCATACTGGATAAACGACTTGGCAAATGCCATTCCCATATTTCCTGCTCCGATGATGGCTACTTTCATTTCAAAAAATTGATTGTGTGATAGAATTTCTGAGAAGTATTACTCAACATTCTGTTTTGATTGTTTGGAAGAACAAAATTACATGAAAAATCCCTGACAGTTTTATAAAAAATGTCAGGGATTGAAATATGCAGAATAATATTTTGAAAAATCTTTATTTTAGAATTTCTTCTAATTTCCTTTCAAGCTCTTCGCCTCTTAAATTTTTGGCGATAATTTTCCCTTCTTTATCCAATAAAAAAGTAGCAGGAATGCCTTGTACACCATAAGCTACAGCCGCTGCTGAATTCCAATATTGTAAATCAGAAACGTGTTTCCAAACCAATCCATCTTTTTCGATGGCTTTCAACCAAGAATCTCTTTCTTGGTCAAGACTTACTGAAAAAATATCAAAATTTTTGTCTTTGAATTTGTTGTACATTCTTACAACATTTGGATTTTCTCTGCGACAAGGACCGCACCAAGATGCCCAAAAATCAAGCAAAACATATTTTCCTCGTAAAGACGATAAGGCTAATACTTTATCATCGGGGGTTTTCATCGCAATTTCTGGTGCTTCCGAACCTACATTTACTCCTTTCAAACGCATTACTTGTTGCAAGAAAGTTTTGATATGTACATTGGGCGAATTCCCTTTTTCTGTCTTAAACTTTTCGGCTACTTGTAATAACGTTTCTGTATCATTTTCAGGATTCAAAAAGTTTCCAGCCGTCCAAAGTGCTACTAAATTTGTTCCCATTTCAGGAATCAACACTTTAATTTTATTGATATTTGCTTCTTGGGCAGCCTGAAATTCGTTCTGAATTCTTTGAATGGTAGTATTATCATTTTTCGCTTGCGCCGCAGTTACCTGTATATTCCAAGATTCTACTTTGGTCTGTAGTTCCTGACTAATTTTCAGAATGCGGTTGAAGTATTCAATGTTTTTTGAATTACCTGTTAACTGAAAACTTCCTCTTTTCGCAGGCGTATCCATTCCATCTGCTACCAAATTGATATTTTCTCCACCTTCCAGAATCAATAGTACTTTTTGGCTAAGGTCCATTCCGAAGAAGTTCACTAAATAATATCCACCGCCATCAGGTATTTTACTGTTGAATTTGAATGATTTATCAGCAGCAACTTGGACAGAATCTATCGTTATGGCAGTTCCACGACCATTAATTTCTTGAAGTAACACCTTTTTATCGGGTACAACATTCATTACTTTTCCTGTGATGACAACCGTTTTTGTCTGGGCAAAAGTGTAAATACTGACCAGTACGAATAAAACGATAAGTGATATTTTTTTCATGATTTGTGGATGATAACAAGATATGAATCGAGTTATAAATTTTCTAAGGTTTTTTGCAATAAAGCTGTGGTTACTTTAGGGTCTGCCGAACCTTTAGATTTCTTCATGATTTCACCCATGAACATACTTAAAAGTCCTTTCTTGCCATTTTTGTATTCTTTTACTTTGGCAGGATTATTGGCTAAAACCTCATCAACTAACGTTTGAAGTGTATCTGTATTGCTTTGTTGAATCAGATTCTTCGCTTCGGCAATTTGCAAAGGTGTTTTAGTATTATCAGCAATCATTTCAGGGAAAATCTGATGCGAAGCCGTTGAATTACTTACTTTTCCTTCATCAACTAATTGAATCAATTGCGCTAATTGTTCAGGAGTAATACTTAGCTGAGTAATGTCTAAATTGTGGTCGTTCAAATATGATTTTACCGTTCCCATAATCCAGTTAGAAACAGCTTTGTAATGCTTTGTAAACTTACAAGTAGCTTCAAAGTATTCGGCAATTTCTCTTGAATCCGTTAAAACGTGTGCATCGTATTCTGGCAAACCATATTCTTTGGTAAATTTCGCTAAAAGCTCCCAAGGCAAGGCTGGCATTTGTGCTTTTACCGACGAAAGCCATTCTTCTGAAATGACCAAAGGCACAAGGTCTGGTTCTGGAAAGTAACGATAATCATTCATTGATTCTTTCTCACGCATTCCTGAAGTACGTCCAGTGGCAGGGTCGAAACTGCGAGTTTCCTGAATGATTTTTTCGTTATTTTCTACGGCATCAATTTGTCTAACAATTTCATATTCAATGGCTTTCTGAATAAAACGCATTGAATTCATGTTTTTGATTTCAACTTTTGTACCGAAAACTTTACTTCCGACAGGCATCACAGAAATATTGACATCGCAACGAAGTGAACCTTCTTCCATATTTCCATCGCAAATACCTAAGTAACGAACTAGTTTTCGTACTTCAGTCATAAACGTTGCTGCTTCTTCGGCAGATTTAATTTCTGGTTCAGTCACCATTTCAATTAATGGTGTTCCTGCACGGTTATAATCTAGTAAACTATCGCTTGAACCGTCGGTATGCAAAGACTTTCCTGCATCTTCTTCTAAATGAATATGATGAAAACGAACAGTTTTTTCACCTGTAGAAAGCTTTACATGAACACCACCGCCCATACAGATAGGAGTTTTATCTTGAGTAATCTGATAGCCTTTTGGAAGATCTGGATAGAAATAATTTTTTCTGTCAAAATATTGATTTTCAGTGATTTGAGAATTGCACGCAATACCCATTCTCATCGCAAACTCAACAGCTCTTTTGTTTAATTTTGGTAAAGTACCAGGGTGTCCGAGTGTAATGGGCGAAATATGTGTGTTAGGTGAAGCACCGAATGAAGCAGCATCGGCCGCAAAAATTTTACTCTCAGTTTGTAACTGAGCGTGTACTTCTAAGCCGATTACGACTTCGTATTTGTCTCTTATTTCTTGATTCACAGAATGTAAAATTTCAAATTTTAGAATGCAAAGATAATAAAAAGCCAATAGTTAGTGGCTTTAGTGTTGATAAGTAAGTAAAGACACAGAAAAATATATTTTTTTTTGCAAGCTTTTCCAACTGTTTCTAACGTTTTAACGTCTTTGTATTGTAGCGGTTAGCTCTGTCAGAATTAGATAAAATTATTCGTAGAGATAGGAATAATGACAAGAGTTTGTTGAGGTCTGGAAAGGACACCAGTCTTGAGAAAGGATAATCACAATTCAAAAATCGCTAATTCACCATTACATAAGCCTCTTTAATTAAATATTAATAGATTTTGGAAAACGAAGAACAGCTCATACAGGCCTGTCTGCAAAATGACCGAAACGCCCAACGAAAGCTATACAATGCTTACGCTGGTAGAATGTTGGTGGTCTGTGCTCGCTATACCCAAAATAAAGAAGAGGCAGAAGATGTATTGCAAGAAGCATTTATTAAGATATTTCAGAATTTAAGTAAGTTCAGGGGAGAAAGTACCTTGGGCGCATGGATTAAGCGAATCGTTATCAATGTTGCCATCAATCATATTCGGGCACAACAGCATTTTCAAGGAATGAGTGATGTACAAGAATACGAAAATCAATTCACCGATGGTTTAACAAGTATCGAAGGCATTCATTTCAAAGAATTAATTGAAATGATTCGCAAATTACCCAAAGGTTGTCAGTCAGTTTTTAACCTTTATGCCATAGAAGGTTATCAACACAAAGAAATCGCTGAAATGTTAAATATTACAGAAGGAACATCAAAGTCACAATATGCACGAGCTAGAGCCATTTTACAAAGTCAATTATCCGTAAATAGCTAATGATGAACGATTTTACAAATAATTCATTTGAGGAACAATGGCAAAATGCCTTTGACGATGCCTCTTTGACTCCATCTGACGCCGTTTGGGATAAGATAGAGCAAGGCTTAAGCGTCGATGCTGCACCATCGTTGCCTCAAACACCCAAAAATACTTTCCCATTCTACTATTTAGGGAGTGCTTTAGTGGCATTGCTTGGTATAGGTTATTGGGTTTTTATTGCCAATACCAGCATTAGTAATGAAATTCAACCTATTCTACAGGAGGAAATCAAGTTAGAAAAACAAACATTGTTGAAAAGTCCTGCACCTATCATCAATGAAAAAATTGAGAAAAATATTCAACCTCTAGTCCCTGAATTACCCCTTAAAACAAAGACTCTTCCGATAGAATTATCGGAAGAGCAACCTTTAAAAATTGTAGAAGAAGAACCTTTAGAACGTACAAAACTTGCAGATTCTATTGAGCAATTAACACCTTTATCAACCAAAAGCGTTACTCGTGAATGGCAACAACCTAGCATTATTGCGCCTGTCGAAGCAACGCCATATTATGAGCCAGCAAAACCAAAACCTCAAAAAAAGTCAATTTTTAAAAATGTAAAAGTATCCGTTGGAGTAGGAACCTATCAACAATAATTAACATGAAAAGACTCATTTTATCATCCGTTTTCCTAATGATTTTAGGAATGTTAGCTTGTTCAAAAAATGAAATAGAAGTACTTAATTCTTCACAGAAAGTAAGTGCAGAAACACTTGAAGATTATCTAGTTTTTGGTCATGTAGGCTTAGGTTGGGGCTGTAGAGCTTCTGCTATTTATATGATTAACGACGGAAAACTTTACGCAGACACCAGTAATATTTTCTGTAAAGACCAAGAACAATATCAATTTTCGGGATTTAAACTACCTGATAGTGAATACGATAAAGTTAAAACTGTATTGAGTGAATATCCGACTGAGCTTTCAAGTGTTGAAAGCAAGACATTTGGTTGCCCTGGTTGTGCAGATGGAGGAATGTTATTCTTGCAAAGAAAGGAGAAAGGAAAAGCTGTTAAATCTTGGAGAATTGACGATACTATTTTTTATCGTGAAACAGATATTATGAATCAGCCTTTCCCTAAATACTTACCCGTTTTTGGTCAGAAATTAGGAACAATTTATACTAGCATAAAAGTAAAATAAAGCGATGAAAGCATTCAGAATTATTTATCCTATTCTTGCTTTTGTACTGTTTTTCTCTTGCAAGAACAATGATTTACTCGGTGATGAAGAAGCAGACAATTTAAAGCTTTCAAATCTATACACAGAAATGGAAACGTATGCACAAAACAGAGCTTGCGCTGGTGATGATTGTAAAGTAATGGGAATTGGTGCGCAAGCATGTGGAGGTCCTTCTGGCTTTTTGATTTACTCTTTATCTAAAGTGGATGAAAAAGTATTGATTGAAAAGGTAAAAGCATATACCGACTTCCAAAAGGAAATGAATATCAAATATAAGGACAAACGAGTAGGAATATGTGCAATGGTTTTGCCCCCAAACGTTGATTGTGTAAATGGACTTTGTACAGCTAAATAATTTGTGTTAGAATGTTTAACCTCTTAATGCCTTTTTAGGCACATTGCTCATGAAAAAACTTTTACTTAGAGCAGTCACATTTTTTGCTTTGTTGATTGCTTTTACTTCTTGTAAGGATAATTGTGTAGAAACCAATACTTACAGAGGTTATGAATCAGTGATGATTTCATTAAATGAACTCAGAACGAGTGTAAAAACACTAGCTCCACAAGATTTAGTGAATCCCGGAAAGATTTACGTGAAAGACAACTACTTGTTTATCAACGAAGTAAAAAAAGGTTTTCATGTTATCGACAATTCCAATCCTGCTTCACCCAAAGCCATCGCTTTTATACAAGTGTTAGGGAATATTGACATCGCTGTTCAAGGGAATATCCTATATGTGGATAGTTATACGGATTTTGTTGCCTTCGATATTAGTAATCCTACTGCAATTAAAGAAGTATCAAGAGTCAATGAAGTATTTACTTATGGAACTGCTGATGGAATTTCTTGGAGTTATAACGCAAATAATCAAACCATTTATGATTCAAAATGGAAATGGTACACCACCACTCAAGAAGTAGCTTGCGACCCAAGACCTTATTATTATCCTGTGATGTATGATTCTTGGAATCTATCAAGCTTTTATTCTGGAAGTAGTAATAAAGCTACAGCAACAAATGGTGCTGGAGTTGGTGGTTCAACGGCAAGATTTGCCATCGTGAATAATCATTTATACGCTGTTACTAACGACGAAATGAAACTTTTCAGCTTGGCAAATCCTGAAAAACCTGTAAAAGATGCTTCTATTAAATTAGGTTTTGGTATAGAAACCATCTTTCCTTATAAAGACAAATTATTCTTAGGAACAACTACTGGAATGCAAATTTGGAATAACGAAAATCCAAATAATCCTACTTATTTATCTCGTTTAGACCACGTTCGTGCTTGCGACCCAGTGGTAGTTGAAAACGACATTGCTTACGTGACGCTTCGTTCAGTGAACAACTTTACTCGTTGTGGCGCCGCTAATGCTAATCAGTTGGATGTGATTGATGTATCAAATCCTGCCACGCCGATATTGAAAAAATCATACACGATGGAAAGCCCTTACGGTTTGGGAATTGATAACAAAAAGCTTTTTATCTGTGAAGGCAGAGGCGGGCTGAAAACTTTCAATGCAACCAATCCTATGGATATTCAGCAAATCCAACATTTTAAAGAAATGGATACTTTTGACGTGATTCCACTGAACGGCACTTTAATGCTTATTGGTAAAGATGGTTTGTATCAATACGATTACAGAGATGTAAATAATCTGAAATTATTAAGTAAAATATTGGTCAAAAAAGAAAACTAATAAGCCTTAAAGAACATGAAAAATAGACTAACTATATTGTTTTGCTTCCTCTTTTCAGTGAGTTTTGCTCAGGAAAAAACGAGTAAAATCGAACGTTTTTTTCAAAATAAATACGTCAATTACACCGAATTCGGGGGCTTATTTGGCAAGTCTTATCAAATTTCACAACAAGCGTATGCCACGCCTGTTGATGGAAGGACAAATTTCACGATTCAGTCATATAATGGCTATAAAATTTTTGATAAGCTTTCTGCTGGTGTAACGGTAGGCGTAGATTGGTTTAATGCCATGCAAATTGTGCCAATATCAGTCGGTATCAGAAATACTTACGGAAAAGCAAATACAAAAAAAGTAAAACCATACATTGGTGTTGATGCTGGCTACGGCTTTACTTGGTTGAATGATGACGCATCTGATAATCAGACAGCAACTGGAGGTTTGGCACTTATTCCAGTACTTGGTTTATTAATTCCAACTGGCGGACAAGCAAATTTTGTATTGAGTGTCGGCTATAAACACAATGCTTTCAAAACAGTAACCACTTCGGGAACATCGGAGTATCCTTATACAACAACGAAAGAGTATGAATTAAATAGAATGGCTGTTAGATTGGGAGTAAATTTTTAGCGTCAATAGGCGCTAAAAATTTACTCTAAAATGTTTACTTCACTACAAATGTTCAAATGTTAGGCTGAAAGTTGTGCCTTTCCCAACAGTCGAATCAACAGAAATTTCACCATGATGCAGCTTGACAATCTTTTGTGTAAGCGAAAGACCAATGCCGTTCCCATCTGTATATTTTTTGTTTGTTCCTCTGAAAAAAGGAGTAAAAATTTGAGCAATTTCTTCTTCACAAATACCAATTCCTTCATCAGTAAAACCAAGCTTTATTTTTTGTTCCTGAACAACAATTGAAATAATACATTTTTTATTATCTGAAAACTTACAGGCATTTTCAATCAAATTGGCAAATGCTACTTTCAATAAATATTCATTGCCATTCATTGAAAGCTCTTCGTCATTTTCAACTTCGTTTTTATAAATAATATCAACCAAATAGGTCGGGTATTGGCGTTGAACTTGATGGCGGGCGTCTAAAAGTACTTCGTCTAAACGAGTTTCTCTGAAAGAAATCTCAGATGGGTCATAACTTGCTTTCGCAAAATCTAATAAACTGGTGGCAAGTCGGGCGAGCTTTTGGGCATCTGTTAAAGTATTTTGAATAACGCTTTGATATTCTGTAGTACTTCTTTCTTTATGTGTTGAAAGTTCCAACTCAGTAATCATCGACGCAAGGGGTGTTCTAAGTTCATGTGAAATGTTGGATACAAATTGCTTTTGAGCATCAAACGATTTTTCCAGACGGTCGAGCATCTCATTGAAAGTACTTGATAATTCAGCTAATTCATCCCTTCCTTGTGTATTGTTCAAGCGTAAGTCTAGATTTGAAGCCGTAATTTTCTTTACTTTATTCACAATGACAGTCACGGGCGAGAGTGCTTTTTTAGAAAAAAATCGACCTGCCGCATAAATCAGAATGATTGAAGCAATGAAAATAATCAGAATGGTATTTCTAAGATTTTCTAATTTTTTATAGCCAAATTGGTCATAAGCGGCAGCCATCACAATATGCTTTTCTCCTTCAATACTGAAGAGTAAGCCTACAACTTGCCAATTATCTTGATAAAAACGCACTTCATTTTTTTGCTTTACTTCATCAATCATTTGCTTGGTTTCCTTCACAAAATCAATGTCTAAAGCATCATGGTAGCGTAATTTGAAGTTTGTGTCATAAATAGCTACTTCTACTTCATTAATAGTTTCACGGTTATTTTTATAAATCGTTTGAAGTGTTTTTGATTCTACTTTTGCGGTAAAAAAAAGATTGGCTTTCGTTATTGCTTCTTTTTTCAAGCGGTTGTAAAACTCTGTTTCACGATTTTGATAAGCAGCATAATAGACCAAAGCCGCAAAAATCATCAAGATGGCTGCGGTGATTAAAGTAAAAAGTAAACTTAGTTTTTCTCTGATTGTCATTCTGCCTTAAAGATAAAACCCATTCCAGATTTTGTATGAATGAGTTTAGGTTCAAAATCTTTATCAATTTTTTTACGTAAGTAATTGATATACACGTCAATAAAGTTAGTTCCTGTATCAAAATGCGTATCCCAAACTTTATCAGCGATTTCAGTTCTACTCAGAATTCTTTCAGCATTTTGCATCATGTATTCTAGTAATTTGAATTCTTTAGGGGTTAAATTAATATCAATTCCAGAACGACTTACGGTTTTAGTCTGGTTGTTCAATTCTAAATTATCATATTTCAAAATAAATCCTTGATGGTTTGTCTTGCCATTTTGGCGTTTCATCAAAGCCCGAATACGCACATGTAATTCTCTAAAATCAAAAGGTTTTACCAAGTAATCGTCTGCTCCAGCATCAAAACCCTCTACTTTATCATCAGTCGTTCCCAAAGCAGTAAGCATAATAATTAAGGTTTCTGGCTTGGCTGAACGAATATCTTTACAAAGTTCTAATCCGTTGAGTTTCGGCAAAATTATATCCGTGATGATTAAGTCATAATCATTTTGTAAAGCCAGTTTTCGTCCCATCATGCCATCGTAGGCAAGTGTAACGCTATAATCGTTTTCTTCTAATCCTCGTTTTACCAAAGAGGCAATTCTTTCGTCGTCTTCAATAATGAGAATGTTCATGATTTTATATTTGAGGTAATACTTATTCTGTATTTACAAATTTAGATGAATTATTGATGACGATTGTTGTTCGTAAATGAATCTGTTAAAAATACAAAATTACAATTGTGATGAAGCCTTTATTCAAACATCTTTTTGAATAAATAACCGTTTACTCATTTAAGTATTTTTCAAACAATAAAAATGAAATACCTTCGTAGAAAATTATGCAAAATACTTTTTAAGGAACAAAAATCTTGATAAGCTTTGTTACCTTTGAGCCTTCCAATGACAAAAGCTCTTTTTAAAGAAAATAAATTGGATAAAAACAATCAACAAGACATTTTAACTGCTTGTCCTCTGATGTGTAAATTGAAAATTAGAGGAAACAATATCTTTACTAATGCGATTTTCAAAAACAATCATTATCCTCTCTATTCTATTTGTATTCAATAGTTTAGCTCAAAAAAACAAGACGGTTCCTGCAACCGATGTTTTCCCAACTCCCCCTGATACAGATATTCGTTTATTTTATATTCAGCGAAGTTCTAATTCAAATACAGTAATTTATGATGCCAACCTGACGGCGGATAAAAAACTAAATCCTAAAAGTCCAGTGCATACTTATTGGATAAAATATAATGAAGGTGGGCGCAAACAAGAATTGACTAATATTCAACGAACCCTTGCTTATGGTTTATATACCAAAGAAGTTGAGACGGAAAAAGAAAGTTATGATGGACACTTTTTGGCGTATCGCAAAAGAAAGTTTGTCGTAAAAATTACTCCTCAAGGCGAACCAGTAGCATTATTCCCGATTAACGGGAAAATGCAAATTCTTAAAAAAGTATTTGTAAAAGTTGACGAAAGTGGCATGATGCCTTCGGTGGTATATGTTGAGCTTTGGGGAAAAGACCCAGCAACAGGCAAAGAAGTTTACGAGAAATTCAAACCATAATATTGAGTGAGGAGTTGTGAATGCTGAGTTGTGAGTTGTGAATGTGGAGTAATATTCCGATTCCAAACTCAAAAAACTCCTCATTTAGCATTCAAAACTCCAAACTAAAAAACTCCTCACTCAAAACTCAACATTCAAAACTCAAAATGATTCAATATCAATATAAACCCGAAAACTTTCGGCTTTCTGATCCTAACAAACATCAGTTAAAGGATTTGAAATCGGAAGAAATGATTTTATCACTTGGTCCTCAGCACCCATCAACGCATGGAGTTTTGAGAATGGAAGTGGTTTCTGATGGTGAATTGGTGGTGGATGTTGTGCCACATTTGGGTTATTTGCATCGCTGTTTTGAAAAACATGCAGAGTCGTTACCATTCAATCAAATCATACCTTATGTAGATAGAATGGATTATTTGGCAGCCATGAATTCAGAACATGCTTATGTAATGGGTGTGGAAAAACTCTTGGATTTAGAAGGAAAACTTCCCAAACGCATTGAATATATTCGTGTTTTAGTGGCAGAATTAAATCGTTTGGCTTCGCACTTTGTGGCTGTGGGTACTTATGGTTTGGATATTGGTGCATATACTGCTTTTTTGTGGGTAATGCGTGACCGTGAACATATTCAGCGATTATTAGAATGGATTACTGGAGCAAGAATGCTCTATAATTATATTTGGGTAGGTGGTTTGTTTTATGATTTACCCGTTGGTTTTGAGGAGCGTTGTACAGAATTTATCAATTACTTAAAACCTAAAATGGTTGAGTTAAGAGAATTGATTATCGAAAACAAAATCTTTATCCAAAGAACTGCTAACGTTGGTGTATTGCCAATGGCATTGGCAATCAATTATGGTTGTACTGGTCCAGTTTTAAGAGGTTCGGGGCTAAAAGTTGATTTGCGTAAAGTAGATGGCTATTCTGTTTATCCAGAATTAGATTTTGATATTCCTGTGGGCAAAGGCGAAATGGGAACAGTAGGCGATTGTTGGGATAGAAACTATGTTAGAGTATTAGAATGCGATGAATCTATCAAGATTATTGAGCAATGTTTAATCCAGCTCACGAACGACCATAAACGTACTACCGAATTCAACCCACAAGCTTTAGTACCAAAAAAGATTCGTCCGCAAGCGATGGATTTATATACTCGTGCCGAAAACCCAAAAGGAGAATTAGGCTTCTTTTTCCGCACCGACGGACGTTCGGATATTCCTGTACGTTTAAAAGCCAGAGCTTGTTCGTTACATAATTTATCAATCATTCCAGAAATCAGTCGTGGAGCAATGTTGGCAGATTTAGTAGCCATCATTGGCTCAATGGATTTGGTAATGGGCGAAGTAGATAGGTAAAACGGGTTTCCAACCCGTATCTCCTTCTCTAATAATTTTCTAATAATTTTCTAAAACCTCTCTAACTGCCTTTCTCCCTTGAATCCTCCACATTTGTAACATCAATTAAAGATTTACAAGATGATGCGGCTCCGAGAAATTTCATTCATTATCACGCTTGTTTTTTTAATGTATAAACCTTCTTCAGCGCAAGAAATTTATACTTTACAAAAGGCATTACAAGTGGCCAAAGCGAATAATCCTTTGCTGACTACTCAGCAACTTAATATTGGTATTACAGCAACCGACATTGTAAGTGCCCAACTTCGTCCAAATCTCAATTTGAACAACCAGACACTTGTACTTACTCGTCCTGCTGCTTATCCAGCTAATACCGATTGGGCAAGCGCACAAAACCGGCAAGTATGGTGGCAATTGACGAAAGTAATTCAATTGCCTTCGCAACGTCAGGCAAAAATAGATTTAGCACAGAAAAACACGGTGCTTTCACAAAAAGCCTTTGTCGAAACCGAAAGAAATGTTTTACAAGATGTGGCTTTGAAATGGTTGGATGTGTGGACGGCTCGTAAGCAATTAGATATTCTACAGATTGCTAAAACCAATACGGATAGTTTAGTAAGCATTAATAAAATCAGATTGGGCAAAGAAGTAATTACTTCAACCGACCTTACTCGTACAGCTTTATTAGCGAATCAATATGATTTACAGCTTAAATCAAATGAACGAGTTTACCTGAATGAATTATCGAATTTAAAATTCATGTTGGGAACCCAAGATAATATTGACATTGACGTAAAAGATGATTTCTCTTTTGCTTTTACTCCAAAATTAGATTCCCTTTTACAACAAGCATTAAGAGAAAGAAGTGATGTTCAGGCTTATAAGGCAAGTATCCAAGCGGCAGAAAGTAATATCAAATTACAGAAATCACTGGCAACACCACAGCCAACTTTAGGGATGATTTACAACCCACAAAATACAGTTCCATACATTGGTTTTTTCGGATCGATAGATTTACCTTTTTTCTCAAGAAATCAAGGCGAAATCAAAAAGTCGTATTTGCAAAAACAACAAGCTGAAAAAGGTTTACAAGCAACCCAAACATTGATACAAACTGAGCTTTCAACGGCTTATAATACTTACCAAACTCAGAAACAGAATATAGAACAATTCAAAGATTTACTCTCGAAATCTGAAAGTATTCTGAGTAGCGTAAAATATTCTTACTTGCACGGTGGAACTACGATTGTGGATTATTTAGAAGCCCAAAGAAGCTGGCTGGATACACAACAACAGTATTACGACACATTACAACAATATCGCCAAAGCTATATCAAACTACTTTATGCTTCTGGTTTAATCAATCAAATGGCACAATAAGTATGAGTGCTGAATTGTGAATGATGAGTTGTGAGTTGTCCTTGCCTAAAATAGGTTGCACTGAGTTTTAGCCAAGTTAAAGTACTTCAAATTCATAGGTGCTTAAATTGTATAGATTTCTTAAAACGATGAAAAATAACATAACAATAACACTGCTCTCTATCTGGCTTCTTGCCGCTTGTGGAGGAAAAGAAAATCAGGCAACAAAACCGATTGATGTATTGCCAAAAGTACAGGAGAATGGCATGAAAATCGTTTTTCCAACTTCAACAAGTATGCAGTTTTTTGCTACAGAAACTTTGGGAAGCTCTTCGCTCAATGATGAAATTACTGCTCCAGCCAAAGTGTCGGCAACGGTGGTTTCTTCACAAGAAGGTGCTTCACAGAATATTATTTTGTTTGAAAATGCTGATTTGGCAACCAATTATACTTCGCTTTTACAGCATTTGCAGAATATTCGTCAGAAAGCGACAATCATTCAGCAAAAGAAAACAATCATTGCTCGTAAACAAGTAGAGGTAAGTCGTTTTGAAGATTTACAAAAAAATGGAGCTGGAACAGGGAAAGACGTAGCCAATGCACAAGTAGATTTACTAAGTGCTGAAACAGAGTTAGCAATCGTACAAAACGATTTAGCCAACGAAAAAACAGCCATCATCGAGCATGAAACTAAGCTAAAAACAGGCGGTTTTAATCCAGAAACATTGAAAAACTCAAATATTGGAAAGGCTTTTATCATTTGTGATATTCCTGAAAATCAAATCACGAAAATCAAAGAAGGCGGCAATTGCACTTTACAATTTACGGCTTTCCCGAATGAAAAGTTTACAGGAAAAATTGAAGAAGTTGCCGATGTAATTGATGAATCGACCAGAATGGTGAAGCTGAGAATAAGCTTAAACAATTCAAGTCAAAAGTTAAAAGCAGGAATGTTTGCTACGGTTTTGTTTGGTGTAAGCGAAGGTTCTCATATCAATATTGATAAAAATGCAGTGGTGACGGTTCAAGGTAAAAATTATGTTTTTGTAAAAAATGCTAACAATACTTTTGAACGTAGAGAAGTAAATATTGGCAATCAGATTGGTGATAGAATTGTTGTTTTTAGTGGTTTACAAAACGGAGAATCGGTTGCTGTTAAAGGAGTAATGCAGTTGAAGGGTTTGAGTTTTGGGTATTGATTTCTTTCGGGACTTTAGGATTTGTGGACTTTAGGACTTGAAGATGGAAGAGACAAGAAGCAAGATTTTTTTCTGGGACTTTTGGATTTTGGACTTATGGATTTGAAGAATTATAGCTCAAGTCCCGTCAGGGACGATGTATCGGTAGCAATGATGTCATGAAAATTGTACATAATCAAGTTCCGTAGGAACGACATGAGTACATGAAAAACAGAGAAGGTAAAAGACTAAGAAATTAAAACCTGACAGCCGACTTCCGAAAGCTGATAGCCAATAAAAGCCATGAAAGATGTAAGAGCAAAAATTTTGAAGGGCGATTTTACTGCACTTTTAGGTTTAGACAAAAATAAAAATTTTGTACATCCAAATGACGTAGCAATATTGATTGGTTCTTTGCCTTTGGAAGTTGCTGCTGAATCTTTAATTTCTTTACCCAAAAACTCTCAAGCTAAAGTATTTGCTTATCTCAATTTCGACTGGCAAGTACAAATCATCAAAGGAATTTCTAAAGAGAAAGCCTCAGCCATTCTAAATAATCTGCCTTCTGATGATAGGTTTGAGTTTTTTTCAAATTTGATTGGTTTAGAGCAATCGTACTTTATTGAATACCTTTCTGAGAAAAACCGAGCTGAAATTCATGATTTTTTCGGTTATCCAGAAAATAGCGTTGCCCGACTTATCAATACAGATTTTTCTACGATTTCAAGACAAATGACTGTTGGCGAAGCTATCGAACATTTAAGGAATAACCCAAACGACACCGAAGCCGCCAATGTGATTTATGTCATTGATGAAACAGGAAAATTGGTCGATGATATTCCAATTAGAAAATTAGTACTGAACGAATCTTTCAAAACCATTGAAAGCCTTTTAGATGGATTTTGTGTAAGCTTGACCATTGACGATACCAAAGAAATTGCCATTGATAAATTCAAAGAATACGACAGAGATGTATTGCCAGTGGTGACAGATAAAAATGTTTTGATTGGAGTATTGACAGCCGATGATGTACTTGATTTTGCTGAACAAAGAGATACTGAAGATATTCAAAAATTTGGGGGTTTAGAATCTTTGGATTTCCCTTATGTGAAAACTCCCATTTTTACACTCATCAAAAAAAGAGCTGGTTGGCTTATTGTACTTTTTCTCAGCGAAATGCTTACTGCCTCTGCGATGGGCTATTTCGATGAAGAAATTTCAAAAGCAGTGGTTTTAGCATTATTTATTCCTTTGATTATTTCAAGTGGAGGAAATAGTGGTTCGCAAGCCGCAACATTGATTATCCGTGCGATGGCCTTGAAAGAAATTACTTTTAGCGACTGGTGGTTTGTGATGAAAAGAGAATTTTCATCAGGCATTATTCTCGGAATTATTCTTGGAACAATAGGTTTTATCAGAATACTTCTTTGGCAACAATTTCACTGGTTTAATTATACTGAACATTACTTATTGGTAGCCACAACGATATTTTTCTCACTTATCGGCATCGTCATGTGGGGAACTTTGAGTGGCTCAATGATACCGATAGTCTTAAAAAAATTAGGTTTCGACCCCGCCACTTCATCAGCACCTTTTGTAGCTACTTTAGTGGATGTAACCGGTCTTATCATTTATTTCAGCATCGCAGCATTCTTGTTAAAAGGAACGTTGCTTTAACAAAAAAGGCTATGCTTCAAGCTCAGATTTTTATAGATGAAGATGAACTCTTTGGAACAAAATCCTTACATGAGTTTATCGTACAGTTTTTGATTGCTCAGAAAATCAAAGGATTAACCGTTTTTAAAGGCATTTCTGGTTTTGGTTCAAACAATCATTTCCATCGTCCAAATGATTTATTCAGTTTCGACGAAACGCCCATTCTGATTACTTTCATCGACGACACCGAGAAAGTAAAAGCTGTGCTGACAGCATTGAGAGTAGAAGTAAAAAGTGGATTTATTATTACGAACCAAGTAGAACAGTGGAAATAAATGATTAAGAACTTATTAATATTCAGCCTTCGTAATCGCTGGATTGTGATTGCGATAAGTACTGTGCTGATGGCGGTAGGCTATTGGTGCTTTACACAATTGAAAATTGAAGCTTATCCAGACATTGCCGATACTTGTGTGATTGTAGTAGCACAATACGACGGAAGAGCAGCCGAAGAAGTTGAACAACAAGTAACAGTACCGATAGAACGTGCTTTACAAAATACGCCCAATGTATTAGACCGTAGAAGTCGTACCATTTTTGGTTTGTCGGTTGTGCAATTAACTTTTAAAGATGGCACAGACGATTACTTCGCTCGTCAGCAAGTAATTGAACGTTTGAGTTCAGCATCTTTGCCTGATGGTGTAAATCCAGAATTAGCACCGATGAGTACTGCCGTTGGAGAAATCTATCGCTATGTGGTAGAAGCACCAGCGAATTTTAGTCAAACGCAATTAAGAGATTTACAAGACTGGGTTATTAAACCTGCTCTATTACAAGTACCTGGCATTGCCGATGTAGTAACTTTCGGCGGTCCTTTGAAGCAATATCATATCATTACTTCGCCCGAAAAACTAAGAAAGTATAACCTTACTTTACAAAATGTTACGGATGCAGTAAATGTGAATAACCAAAATACAGGCGGAAATATCTTAGCTCGTGGTGGACAAGGTTTTGCAGTTCGTGGCTTAGGAGCGATTAAAACAGAGCGAGATATTCAGAATATCGTGTTGAAATCTGACAATGGAATGCCTGTGTTTATCAGAGATGTTGCCACTGTAGAAATTACCCCTCCGCCCGCCAGCGGGGTTTTGGGTTACACGGTTACAAAAGATAAATTGGATGTAAAAAGTGGCGTAGAAGGCATTATTTTGTTAAGACGTTACGAAAATCCAAGTGAAGTATTGAAGCTTTTGAAAGAAAAAATGGCGGATTTACAAGCCAGTGAATTGCCCGAAGGTGTGCATTTGCGTCCGCTTTACGACCGCAGTTTCTTGATTGACCATTCTTTGGAAACCGTAGCTCATACTTTATTTGAAGGAATTTCAATCGTTGTGATTCTCTTAATATTTTTCTTGGGAAGTATCAGAAGTGCATTTGTAGTGGCTTTAACAATTCCGTTTTCATTGTTGTTTGCCTTTATTTTAATGCGTTTGACGGGCATTCCAGCCAATTTACTTTCTTTGGGAGCTATCGATTTTGGGATTATTGTTGACGGAGCGTGTTTGATGGCAGAACATTTAATCCGAAAGTACAGAACTGCCACCATTGAAGAGAAAAAACAAGGCATTATCAGAATCACTTTGCTTTCGGCACAAGAAGTAGGTCGTGAAATATTTTTCTCAGTTACCATCATCATTTTGGCTTATATGCCCATTTTATTGATGACTCGTGTAGAAGGAAAATTGTTTTCACCAATGGCACTTACTTTGGCTTTTGCCGTAATTGGTTCGATGTTGGCGGCACTTACTTTTATTCCAGTCTTGATTTCATTCAGTTACAAAAAAGCCTTAGCTGATTTTGACAAACCGATGAAAGAACATAAAAATTATGTGCTGGATTTTCTGTCGAAACATTATGGAAATGTGCTGGATAAATTATTGAATCATTACAAAAGAACCGTAATCATCGGCTTTACGATTGTTGGAACATTTATTTTCTGCGGTATAAAACTCGGAACTGAATTTTTACCAACCTTGGATGAAGGTTCTATTTTCCTTAGAGGAAATTTCCCTGCGGGAATTACCATTCAGGAAAATGCCAGTTATGCCGCTAAAATCAGAAGTACCATTGCCAAGTATCCACAAATTTCATTTGTTATTACACAAACAGGTAGAAATGATGATGGAACAGACCCATTTCCAGCAAATAGAAATGAAATTTTGATTGGCTTAAAAGATTATAGTTTGTGGAGTAAAACCATTTCAAAAAAGGAATTGGTAGATAAAATCAAGAAGGATTTACAACAGCAATTGCCTTCGGTTTCCTTTTCTTCGGGTCAACCGATTATCGACCAAGTAATGGAAATTGTTACGGGAAGTGCCGCAGATTTGGCGATTTCGGTAGTAGGCGACGACTTGAAAATGATGCGACAAAAAGCCGATAGCATTGCCACCATCGTAAAACAAACCACTGGAGCAGACAATGTAAACATCGAGCAAGAAGGTCCACAAGACCAATTGGCTATCAATATCAATCGTGAATCTGCTGCTCGTTTTGGAATCAATGTAGCTGATATTCAAAACATGATTGAAGCGGCAATTGGCGGAAAAACGATTTCTACTTTGTACGATGGCACAAAACGCTACGACATCGTGATTCGCTTTTTGCCACAGTTCAGAAACTCTATTGATGCCATCAAAGATATTCTTGTGCCTTCGGTAAATGGGGCTTTAATTCCGATGAGTCAATTGGCAGATATTCATTTTGTGGAAGGACAAACCAATATTTACCGCTACGGAAGTAAAAGAATGGTAACTGTTCGCACGAACATCAAAGGCAGAGACCAAGGCAGTTTTGTGAAAGAATTGCAAGATAAAATTGATGCCAAAGTACACGTTCCGAAAGGCTATCAAATTATTTACGGTGGACAATACGAAAACCTTGAACGTGCAGGAAAACAATTGGCTTTCACCATTCCTTTAACGATACTTTTGGTGTTTCTTTTCTTGTTTATGTTGTTCAAGAATTTACCCAATACTTTAGTGACGATGAGTTGTATTTTATTTGCTTTGGGCGGAGGAATCGTGGCTTTATTGATGCGTGGTTATTACTTCAACGTTTCGGCTGGCGTGGGCTTTGTAAGTATTTTTGGAATTTCGGTAATGGCAGGTGTATTATTAGTTTCAGCCATTAATCGAGCCAAAGGTGAAAATGGCATTGAACTACAACAAAACGTTTTAGTATCATCAAAAGAGCAATTAAGAGCACTATTATCCATTTTAGTTGTTGCTATTATTGGTCTTGTACCTGCGGCAATTTCGTCAGGAATTGGTTCGGACGTACAAAGACCATTAGCAACAGTAATCATTGGCGGACTAACCAGTACTTTAATTTTTGCTCCGCTGATTTTGCCTTCGCTTTATTTATGGGCAGAAAAGAATAGAAAGATTAACAAACCCGAAGAACAAGAATAAGCTTTTAAGCAAAGCTATCAAAGATTTTTTTATCCTAATCTGCTTTATATAATATGGAGGGCGCTTTCAAAGGCGCTCTCTTTTTGTTGATTTAATACAATAAACACAATTGCAAAAAGAAACATTTTTTAGACTCATTCATGAGTAACTGAAAGAGGACATACCCAAATTTTAACTATTAAAAATTATCTTGGAAATTTCGAGAAATAGAGGGAAGATTCCTTTTAGGATTTACACCAAATAGTTGCTATATTCGCAACAATGTGTTATATTTGAACATGAGAATCATTGCAAAAAGCACATTAAGAGACTTTTGGTTAATTCATCCTCCAGCAGAGTTTCCATTATTAGATTGGTTCAATATCGTGAAGCAAGTAAAATGGAGTACGCCAAACGATGTAAAACAAACTTATGGTAATGCCAGCATTATTTCAAATAACAGAGTAGTATTCAATATCAAGGGAAATGATTACAGATTGGTTACTGAAATAGATTATGAGTATCAAATGGTTTTTATCTTATGGGTGGGGACTCATAAAGAATACGATAAAATAGACGTTAAAACAGTGGAATATGATGGATAATATCAAAAACGAAAAATATCACAAAATGGCACTGAACAAGGTTCGTGCACTGATGAAACTAAAACCTGAAAAAGAAAGCGAAGAAGGACAAGAGTTGGAAATGCTTATCACTTTGATAGAAGCATACGAAGACGTACACGTACCAATGCAAGCCAGCGACCCCATAGCATATTTGGAGTACAGGATGGAACAAGATAACCTAAAACAACGTGATTTAATCCCTTTCATTGGAGATAAAACGAAAGTATCGAAAGTAATGAATCGAAAGCAAGAGCTAAGCGTATCAATGATTAGACGTTTGAGCGAAGGCTTAAATATTCCAATTAATTTTTTGATTACTGCGGGAGTCTAAAAACGATTAAACCTTTTTAAAACAAAACCCTGTCCACTAACCAAAGCGAGACAGGGTTTTTAAATTAATGCGATTATGAAAGATAGTTATAATGTACTTATTGAGGAAATTAATAGCATTGAATTGATAGATAAAGAGGTGGATTGGATTGACTATTATCGTCAAACAAATAGTTTTTGCAATGTAAAACCTATAAATGAACATTATAGTTTTTCAATAGTAAAATTCAATAGCTTAAAAGAGCAATTTGAAAACTTTTATTATTGTGATACTCAAGCAGACCCAAATACATATTTGACTGTAAAACCTCATTTTATGGATTTACGTCGTTTTAGTGATATTTTGAATAATAGGATCGTTGAGTATAATGCTTGGAAAGAGAAAAAAATTAAAATTAAAGGTGTTCTATTAAAAAATGAATCAATAGGCGGCTATGTAGAATATTTGAAAAACTTAGAAAATGAGGTAGTAAATGACTTTAGAAGTATTCACAAAGATGGGTTTAATTACTTGAAAATTAGAAGAACGGATTTGAATAATGTCATTTTATCTTTAATGAAACTTAGTAATAAGTTTGCGATAGACCATCAAGCTCTTGGTGGAACATGGATAACAAACCCTGACAATATTGAAAAGAAGGAGGCTAAATATAGGAATAAGTTTAAAATAGCTGATTTGTGGAGTATTTTGGAAGCAGAACATTTTGAACTAAAGAATGGAGGTTTGATGCAACCTAAGTATGACTATGTGAATCCGTATTTTGAAAATAATCAAGGAGAGAAAGTTTATGTAACTGTTGATTTTTTGAGTGATTTTCAATCAGTATTTCAAAGACGAAGGGATACGTTGGATAATATCATCAGAAGACTTCTTGATTTTAAATTTAAAGAGTGTAAAAAAACAAAAAACATTAGAGATACAAGTCCGAAACACCTTAAAATTGTGGCTGAATATAAAAATGAAATGAAAAAGTCAAGAATGACTCATCAAACGGCTTTAGCCAATTTAGCAAGAAGAAACGATTTAGAAGTTAATGGAAAAAATGAAAAAGATAATATAGACCAAATAAGAAAGATATTACTCAAATTAGATGTAATAAAAAAGCGTCAAGAAAGCGTCAAAAACAAATAGTAAATACCTGAATACAAGATAATTACAACCAAAAAGCGTCAAACTAAGATTTCGACGCTTTTTCTGTTTATCGGCTTGTTAAAATGTAACTATTTATCAAAAATCTCTCTTTAATATTGCTCTATCATTAAAAAAATATCAATAAAATGGAGAGAAACACAAACCCCTTTTCTGTTCTTGAAGGACAAATATTTGAAGTAAAAGTATTAGTTGAAAAGCTTATTCATAACCAACAGATGAGAATTACTAACACTAAAAATTCTTTGATTGCATGGCATTCAAAAGATAACAGGCACAAAACACAAGAAAAAATAGTATTTGATTATTTGCAAACTCATGTGGCGAGTGCGAGTATGGTTACCAATGCTACAGGAGTACCTCAAAAATGCGTAACAAGGTATAAACGAAAATTTGAACGAATGGGATTATTGAAACAGATTAAAAGAGACCGTTGCAAAATAACAGGTCGTATTGTTTGGTATCTGACAACAAACAAAAAATTATTTCCTAAATATTCACTTCAATTAACTTTGTTCAACTTATGGAAACGTAAACAAATCAATCCAAATGCTTATTGAATATGCAAATACAAAGATACTTGCAATGAGACAAGCGTTCTAAAAAACATATTTAAAAACAAAAATCCCTCACAATCAATTGATTATGAGGGATTTTTTGTGGGCCCACTTGGAATCGAACCAAGCACCTACTGATTATGAGTCAGTTGCTCTAACCGAATGAGCTATAGGCCCTACAAAGCGTTTGAGTTCTTTGTGGTGCAAAATTAGATTTTTAAAAGCATTTTTACAAAATATCTTTTTAAAAATACGTTTAAACCTTTTCAATTCTTATTCATCTAAACGTCGTTTAAAATAAAAATCTTAACAATGAAAAGGAAATTAATCTTCGCAGTGAGCTTATTAGCCGCTACTTTTATCGTGAATGTTCAGACTTCAGTAGCACAAAATGCTGAAGCACCGAATGGTCAACGTCAAGATATGACGCCTGAGCAAAGAGTTGACGCTCAATTAAAAAGATGGACAAAGGCTTTGTCTTTGACTACTGAACAAGTCAATCAAATTAAGCCTTTACTAACGGAAAGAGTCACCAAAAGAGAGGCAATCAGAAATGCTTCTGACAGACGTGCAGCGATGCAAGAATTACGTGATTTGACTAAAGCGCAAGATGAAAAATTGAAAACTATTTTCACCGCTGAACAATTGACAAAATACACTGAATTACAAGATGAATTAAGAGACCGCATGGGAAATGGTGGTGGTCGCAGAGGAGGCGGAAACAATGGCGGTAATAATTAAGATTTTTAACGACTAAATAATTGAAAAAAATAGCGATGCAGATTTTGTATCGCTATTTTTGTTTTTTAGGACTTTGGGAGAGACTGAAAGATTTTAGGACTGGAGGATTGGAAGACGGAAGAAGCAAGAGACAAGATTTGGATATAGACTTTAGGACTAGAAAACGAAAGAAGCAGGAAACAAGAAGTAAGATTTTGAAAGTATTCACTAATTCAAAAATCACTCATTCACAACTACAACACATGAACAAGCGCAAAATCGTAAATGACCCTGTTTATGGGTTTATCAATATACCAACCGAGCTAATTTTTGATTTGATTGAACATCCTTACTATCAGCGTTTGCGGAGAATCAAACAATTGGGCATGGCAGAGTATGTGTATCCGGGTGCTTTGCATACTCGTTTTCACCATGCTTTGGGGGCAATGTATTTGATGAACGAAGCATTAATGACTTTACGCAGTAGAGGACACCAAATTTCAGAAGCTGAACTAGAAGCAGCACAGATTGCTATTTTATTGCACGATGTCGGTCACGGTCCTTTTTCTCATGTTTTAGAATCTGTCATTTTAGATAAAGTACCACATGAACAAATTTCATTTTTATTGATGGAGGAATTGAATCGCCAATTAGGTGGAGCTTTGACTTTGGCAATACAAATGTTCACGGGTAATTATGAACGAAAGTTTTTCACGCAATTAATTTCGAGTCAATTAGATGTTGACAGAATGGATTACTTAAATCGTGATAGTTTTTTCACAGGTGTTCGTGAAGGTTTTATTGGCGCCGACAGAATTCTGAAAATGTTGGATATTGTCGATAATCAATTAGTCGTTGAACAAAAAGGGATTTACTCTATCGAAAACTTCCTGACTGCTCGCCGTCTGATGTACTGGCAAGTGTATTTGCACAAAACATCTATTTGTGCCGAAACAATGTTGATACAAATCATCACCAGAGCCCGAGAATTAATCAGAGCAGGCGAAGACGTTTTTGCAACACCAGCTTTCATGATTTTCTTAAAAAAAGAAGTAAGTTTAGAAGACTTTACTGCCGATAAATCTTATTTAGAAGCCTTCGCAGAAATGGACGATTATGACATTTGGGCTTGTGTGAAAATCTGGGCAAAACATCCAGATAAATTACTTTCGAACATCAGTAAAATGTTGTTAGATAGAAATTTATTCAAAATTCATATTTCGGACGCTCCTATCGAAGCATCTTTTCTTGAAAAAATTCAAATTGATTTGCTGAGTAATCCAAGTATTCAAGAAAGTGATTTACCTTACTTAATTATCCAAGGGAACACTTCTAATGCTGCTTATGTATCTGGCAAACAGAACATTAATATCCTGACAAAAGACAAAAGAGTATTGGATATTGCCGAAGCATCTGATTTACCTACAATAAAGGCATTAAGTAACATCGTCAAAAAATATTATATATGTTGGGCAAAGAATGTATATTTGCGGTAAAATATGTTAGGCGAAGCCGTCCAAAAACAAACCCCAACGACCACCACCCCAAGAATGGAATTTACCGTTGAACAAATTGCTCTGATGCTAAATGGAGAAGTAAAAGGAGATAAAAGCCTTAAAGTTAACCAATTAGCCAAAATTGAAGATGGAACTGAAGGCAGTATTTCCTTCTTAGCAAATCTTAAATATGAGCATTTTTTATATACTACTCAGGCAACTGCTGTAATTGTTGATAAAACATTTGAGCCCAAAAAAGGATATTCTCCTACTTTAATCTTAGTTGAAAATGCCTATTCTGCCTTTACTACACTTCTTCAAGAATACCAAAAATTCATCGCAAATCAGAAAAAAGGAATAGAACAGCCCTCATTCATCAGTAGTTCGGCTACTATCGGTGAAGGCGAATATATTGGTGCTTTTAGCTATATTGCTGATAATTGTAAAATTGGTAAAAACGTAAAGATTTATCCCCACGTAACGGTTTTAGAAGCAAGTATTATTGGTGATAATTGCACACTATATTCTGGTGTGAAAATCTATCCAAATACTCGTATCGGCAATCATTGTACTATTCATGCCAATGCAGTAGTTGGCGCAGATGGTTTTGGTTTTGCTCCGCAAGCAGACGGTACTTATCAAACAATTCCCCAATTAGGAAATGTAATATTAGAAGATTACGTAAGTATTGGCGCAAATTCTACCATTGACCGTGCCACAATCGGTTCGACCATTCTAAGAGAAGGTGTAAAAGTTGATAACTTGGTTCAAATTGCACACAATGTAGAAATCGGGAAAAATACAGTAATTGCTGCTTTAACAGGTGTTGCTGGTTCAGCAAAAATTGGAGCGAACTGTATGATTGGCGGACAAGTTGGTATTAATGGACACATCTCTGTTCCTAATAAAACCATCGTAATGGGGCAATCAGGTGTTTCTAAAGCTCCTAGTAAAGAAGGAATGATTTTAAGCGGAACTCCAGCCACAGAAAATATAGACTACTTGAAAACACAGGCTCTTATTCGTAAACTCCCTGCTACAGAAAAACGATTGAGAGAATTAGAAAATAAGTTAAAAAGCAATGAATAACAAACAGCATACCATCAAGAAATCGGTTACGATGTCAGGTGTTGGTTTACACACAGGTGTTGTAGCCAATATGACATTTTTGCCAGCTCCTACCAATCATGGATACAAATTTCAAAGAATAGATTTACCGAATCAGCCTATTGCTGATGCTGATGTAGATCACGTTGTTGATGTTTCAAGAGGAACAACCATCGAACATAACGGAGCTAGAATCAATACCGTAGAACATGTATTAGCGGCAATGGTAGGCTGTCAGGTTGATAATGTTTTGATACAATTAGATGGACCAGAACCGCCAATTATGGATGGAAGTTCTATCAAATTTGTAGAAGCTATTTTGGATGCTGGTTTAGAAGAACAAGAGGCACATCGTAAATTCTTTGAAATTCCTTCTGAAATAAGATATAAAGATGCTGAAAGAGGTGTTGAATTAGCGGCTTTGCCATTAAACGACTACCGCTTAACAGCTATGGTTGACTATAATTCTAAATTCTTAACAAGTCAACACGCTAATTTAACTGCCATTAGTCAGTTTAATGAAAGCTTTGCTAAATGCCGTACTTTCTGTTTTGTACATGAATTAGAAGCTTTATACAAAGCAGATTTAATCAAAGGTGGTGATTTATCAAATGCCATCGTCATTGCCGACCGTGATTATTCTGAAGAAGAACTTAACCATTTAGCTATGGTTTTAGGCAAACCAAAAGTAAGTGTTTCTAAAGAAAAAGGTATTCTTAATAATTTAGAATTGTATTACAATAATGAAATGGCTCGCCATAAATTATTGGATATGGTTGGTGATTTAGCTTTAGTGGGTCGCCCTATCAAAGCACAAATCTTAGCCGCTCGTCCGGGTCATGCTGCCAATGTTGAATTAGCCAAGAAAATCAAAAAGTTGATGTTGGAAACTGAGAAAAACAAAGTACCTCAGTACGATCCAAAGCAACCACCAATCTTTACTTTCGAGAGAATCTATCAATTACTTCCTCATCGTTATCCATTTCAAATGGTTGATAAAATCATTTATTTGGACGACCAAAGTGTAGTTGGTATCAAGAATGTAACCATGAATGAAAATTATTTCATGGGTCATTTCCCTAACAATCCTGTAATGCCGGGCGTTATGCAAGTAGAAGCAATGGCACAAACAGGTGGTATTCTTGTACTTAGCTCTGTTCCAGACCCAGAAAACTACTGGCCATATTTGGTAGGTATCGAAAACTGTCGCTTTAGAAAGAGTGTAGTACCGGGTGATACTGTCATTTTCAAATGTGATTTATTGGCTCCTATCAGAAGAGGTATCGCCAAAATGCACGGTGTTGCTTATGTAGGCGGGCAAGTAGTTTGTGAAGCTGACATGACAGCAAGCTTAGTAAGAAAGAGTTAATTATTACGAATAACTATTCGTTGTTATCAATAAAAAATATGACACAACCCTTAGCGTACATACATCCCGACGCCAAACTTGCTCAGAATGTGGTCGTAGAACCTTTTACGGTGATTCATCAAAATGTGGAAATTGGTGAAGGTAGCTGGATTGGCTCAAACGTAACGATTTTCCCTGGTGCAAGAATTGGT
Organism: Arcicella rosea; assembly: GCF_040543805.1. Lineage (NCBI taxonomy): Bacteria > Pseudomonadati > Bacteroidota > Cytophagia > Cytophagales > Flectobacillaceae > Arcicella > Arcicella rosea. The sequence goes on along the minus strand of NZ_JBEUMS010000009.1, from coordinate 198,197 downwards.
AAAAATTGTCGTATTTTTCCGGGTGCCGTAATATCTGCTATTCCACAAGATTTAAAGTTTCAAGGCGAAGAAACCCTTGCCATCGTAGGTGATAACACTACAATTCGTGAATGTGTAACCCTCAACAGAGGTACTGTTGATAAGTATAAAACACAAATTGGTAAAAATTGCTTAATCATGGCTTATTGCCATATTGCTCATGATTGTATCATCGGCGACAATGTAATTATTGCCAATAACGTACAAATGGCTGGACACGTAGAAGTGGGAGATTTCGCTCGTTTTGGCGGTACTGCTGCTGTTCATCAGTTTGTAAAAATCGGAAAACATGTGATGATTTCAGGTGGAGCTTTGGTTAGAAAAGACATTCCTCCTTATACAAAATCTGCTCGTGAGCCACTTGGTTATGTAGGTATTAACTCGGTTGGACTAAGAAGAAGTGGTTTTTCGGAAGAACAAATCTCGCAAATACAGGAAGCATACAGGTATATTTATTTGAAAAACTTAAATACTACTGATGCTTTAACGCAAATTGAAATCAATCTTCCTGCTTCTTCTGAACGTGATGAAATTGTAAACTTCATCCGTAACTCTGAAAGAGGTATCATGAAAGGTCTTTCTTAATATTTTTGAAAAGGTTGATAATAAACAAATTATACATTTATTATCAACCTTTTTTATTTAATCAGCACAAGTAAATTGCATATCATCACTCAAAATCTTGGTAAAAAATTCAGAAATGAATGGATTTTCAGAAACGTAAATCTGACCTTTCATGCTGGAAATTCCTATACTTTTACGGGTGCGAATGGTAGTGGAAAATCTACTTTACTTCAAGTACTTTCGGGCTTTATGCCCCATAGCGAAGGAACGGTTAGTTTTCAAGATGGCGATAAAACCCTTGAAGTCGATAGTTTCTATCAACACATTAGCATTACTGCTCCTTACTTAGAACTTATCGAAGACTTCACTTTAAGCGAGCTTCTAGCCTTTCATATCAAGTTCAAACCATTAAGAGACGGACTTAGCATCAGTCAATTCATTGATTTTATAGAATTACCGCAGGCTAAAAACAAAGAGATAAAGTATTTTTCGTCTGGAATGAAGCAAAGGGTAAAACTAGGGCTCTCTTTCTTGTCTGACTGCGAGATTCTTATGCTTGATGAACCAACTTCTAATCTTGATAACAACGCTAGTAACTGGTACTTAAAGAATGTACAAGAATACTCCAAGCAACGTTTGTTATTCATCTGCTCTAATCAACCTGCTGAATATGAATTCTGTAGTAACATTTACAGTATTCATGATTTTAAACCCTGATTTAGTTTTCGACTCCCCAATTTTCTTCTCGACAAGTATTATCTACCTAATACTCTTAGCTGAATCCTCTCCTCCTCTTGCAATTATATCATTGCCAAGCCTATATTTCTAAATGCCACATCAATAAATCTAATCGCCAAGTTCCTAATTTTAAATGCCACACCAATAAATCTAAATACCATGCTCCTAATTCCAAATACCACACCAATAAATCTAAATACCAAGCTCCTAATTCTAAATGCCACACTAATAAATCCAAATGACAAGCTTCTAATTCTAAATGCCACATCAATAAATCCAATTGACAAAACTATTTTCTAAAACTATAAAGCCTATGATTGCTATTAACTGACAAATTTCACACAACAGCCTCTAAGTATTCATCATTATTTCCTTCAATCATAAAAAAAACAATGGATTAACAGTTTTCTTCTATCCAGTTGATTAAGAGTAGATTATAGTGGTGAAAATCAAGCTATATCAATACAATGGAATGCTATTTATAGTAACTTTGTTTAATCAAAAAAAGCTTAAGACAATGGCACGACCAATCTCAGAAACACCAGTCTTGACAGGTCAGGACGCAATAAGGTTTTTAGAAAAAACAAAAAATCCTAAAAAGGCAACAGCAGAAGAAAAAAAAGCTGTAGCAGATGCTTACCAAACATTTAAGTCAATGAGTAAAGACCCTAATATTTTTTAATGGAAATACAGTTTGTAAAACTTTCTACAACACATGAAATAAAACCTTTTGACTGTGAGGATTCAGATTTGAATGAGTTTCTTTTGGTAGATGCAAAACTTTATCAAAGTCAATTTCTTGCCGTTACTTACATGGGGGAAACATCAGATAGAACAGTCTTCTTTTTTAGTTTACTAAATGATAAAATTTCAGTCAAAGATTTAGAAAGTGGTAATCAGTGGAAAAAACGTTTTAAAGACCTAATGCCAGAAGGTAAAAGGTTTACCAGCTATCCAGCTATAAAAATAGGACGATTCGGAACTGATAAACACTTTAAGGGACAAGGTTTTGGAACATTAGCAATGAACGCAATAAAAGGTAAGTTTATAGAAAATGCTTCGACTGGTGCAAGATATTTAACCGTTGATGCCTACAAAAACTCTGTACCATTTTATGAAAAGAATGGTTTTATGTTTCTAACAAATCAGGATAAAGAAGAAGATACTCGTCAAATGTATTTCGACTTAATGAACTTTATTTAAGCAAGAAGAGGTTTAACAAGCCTCTTTTTTATCCTTTATGTTTCTGAAAATACCTCGCAATGTACCCTCTCTCTAAAAACAAAACCCCTAACATTTTAAATGCTAAGGGTTTGTTCTGATTATTTGTGGCCCCGGAAGGAATCGAACCTTCATCTTAGGTACCGGAAACCTACATTCTATCCATTGAACTACGGAGCCGAGAGCCTTGAATTGGATGGGCGCAAAATTACGAAAACTTCTCTAACTGCTTTACCAAAACCTCAAAATCTTTAGGATATGGCGCTTCTACTGCAATAACCTCTTCATTCAATAATTTAAAGGTCAAAGATCGAGAGTGAAGTGCTACTCTTTTCATCAAAGGCAATTCGTCGGTATCTTTTTTCAGATTAAATTTTCTTTTTAAATCAGATAAGTAAATAAACTCTCCGCCATACGTTGGGTCACAAACAATTGGTGCTTTCAAACACACCAAGTGAATCCTAATTTGGTGCATTCTGCCCGTTATAGGCATACATTCTACCAATGTGTGGTTACGATATACTTTGATGGTATTGAAGATTGTTTCTGCCTCTTTTCCCTTCTGGCGGTCAATCATTACTTGTGTTCCATCTCTTTTCTGAGCGATGGGCAAATAGACTGAAATCATTTCAAAGTCATGCGCACCATTTACTACAGCATGATAGCGTTTTTCTACCTGACGGTGCTCGAATTGCATAGCCAAATGTCGATATGCCGCTGGATTTTTGGCAATTGCTAAAGCACCAGAAGTTTCTTTATCCAAACGGTGAGCCAACTGGGCATCATCTGAATACTCTTTGGCCATTCGCAAAATACTCTGCGAATTATCAGCCTGACGTTCGTCTAATGAAGCAATGTATGGAGGTTTGTTGATAACAATATAATCGTCGTTCTCAAATATAATTAAGTCCTTGAAATTCAGTCGCATGGTAATCTTTTTGTCTTTAAGCCTGCAATTTACCAAAATAGTTTCACATTAGCTTATTCATTTTGTTGCTCGATTACCTTGATGAGTTGTAGCAAAGTAGCTTGGCGAGCCTCATCTGCTTCTGGATACTCCATCTCTAAAGCCTTGATATGATGTAAAATAATAGTACTGACAATCAATCGCATATTCTTTTTATCGTCTGCTGGCACAACATACCAAGGAGCATGTTTAGCAGCAGTTTGATTCACCACCTCTTCATAAGCCCCTTGGTAATCATTCCAAAACTCACGTTCTTTTACATCTCCCTCTTCAAATTTCCAGTTTTTAGTCGGGTCTTTTATGCGTTCAATCAAGCGTTCCGCCTGTACTTTTTTTGATACATTCAGAAAGAATTTTAACACCACCGTACCATTTCTATTCAAATATTTTTCATAATTACGAATATCTTCATAACGATGCTCCCATACTTTATCTAAATCTTTGGTAAATTCTATAGGAAGTTTTTCACTTTTTAATAAAATCTCGGGATGTACTTTTACCACCAATAGCTCTTCATAATACGAACGATTATGAAAAACCATTTTCCCCCTTTCAGGCATTTTTACCATATTTCGCCACATGAAATCATGGTCTAATTCCTCTTGAGTTGGTCTTTTAAAACTATGCACTGAAATCCCTGCTGGATTAATGCCAGAAAGTACCGCACGCACCGTTCCATCTTTCCCCGCCGCATCCGAAGCTTGAAAAATCATCAACATTGCATAACGGTTATCAGCATACATCAAACTTTGGCGTTTATCAATTACTTCTTTAATCTCCGCCATCATCAACTCATACTCCTCAGCTGATTCATAAAAATCTTTAACTTTGGTATCCGAGTTTTTGATTTTAAACTTCTTTTCACCGTTGTATTCAAAATCTTTGATGTCTATTTTCATGATTGTTTTGGGGGGAGAGTTAATATCTTGCTTTCGCCGTGGGCTGCGTCTTCACAGCCTACCACCAACACAAACGACAGCAATGTTTTTCAAACAGGATAAACTATACAATAAATGTCTTCAATATCTTTAAAGTTTATTCTATTCTCACTTTTCAATTCATCTAAACATTCATAAAAGAGTTCTTCATTTTTATAGAAATCATTGCTTACATATTGGAGAGATTCATATAAAATTCCAATTGTAACTTTTTTATAGTTTACTAATAGCCTGTCAATGATGGCATCTTTCATTTTCTTTTTTATAAGTATAGCTCTATCGTTGAACATATTTATTAAAATTATTTTACAATTAATGTCAGTTTCACTATTCATAAAACTGTGGGCTGTGAAGACACAGCCCACAGCGAATCTGTGAACACTTCTCACTCAAACCAACTCATCTTTCAAAAATCTAGCGGTATGGCTTCCTTTTACTTTTGCTACTTGCTCGGGTGTGCCTTCGGCAATGATTTGACCACCTTTTTGTCCCCCTTCTGGACCAACGTCTATGATATGGTCTGAGACTTTGATAACGTCTAAATTATGCTCGATAATCAACACGGTATTGCCTTTATCCGCCAAACGATCGAGTACTTCCATTAAAGCTTTTATATCTTGAAAATGTAAACCCGTAGTGGGTTCATCCAAAATATACATGGTTTTGCCTGTATCTCTTTTTGAAAGTTCTTCCGCTAATTTTACTCTTTGCGCTTCTCCTCCCGAAAGTGTTGTCGCTTGCTGACCAATTGTAATATATCCCAAACCTACTTCTTTCAACATTTGCACTTTTCGAGCAATTTTTGGCTGGTTTTCAAAGTATTCTACGGCTTGTTCTACCGTCATATCCAATACGTCCGCAATAGATTTTCCTTTGAAACGTACTTCTAAAGTCTCACGATTGAAACGTTTTCCTTTACAAGTTTCGCAAGCTACGTGTACATCTGGTAAAAATTCCATTTCGATTTTCTTCATGCCTGCTCCTTCACAATCTTCACAACGTCCGCCTTTTACGTTAAAACTAAAACGCCCGGCTTTGTAGCCTCTGATTTTTGATTCAGGTAGTTCAGCAAAAAGTGTGCGAATGTCAGTAAACATTCCTGTATAAGTAGCGGGATTTGAACGTGGCGTTCTACCAATTGGTGACTGGTCAACTTCAATTACTTTATCCAAATGCTCTAAACCTTCTACCGATTTATGAGGCATTGGTTCACGTTTAGCATTGAAAAAATGACGATTCAAAATCGGGTACATGGTATCGTGAATCAAAGAAGATTTCCCCGAACCACTTACTCCCGTTACCGAAATCATTTTCCCAAGTGGTAATTTCAGCGTAACATTTTTTAAATTATTTCCAGTTGCTCCTTTGATGGTCAAGAAATTGCCATTGCCTTTTCTGCGCTGTTTGGGTACTTCTATCCCAATTTCACCGCTCAAGAATTTAGCTGTTGTTGAATTATTCTTTAAAAATTCTTCGGGCGTTCCTTGTCCAACAATCGAGCCACCATGACGACCCGCTCCTGGTCCAATATCCACCACATAATCAGAAGCCAACATCATGTCTTTATCGTGTTCAACGACTAAAATTGAATTGCCTAAATCTCGCAAATCTTTCAAGGCTTGAATCAATTTTACGTTGTCTCGCTGATGCAAACCAATGCTTGGCTCGTCCATGATGTACAAAACGTTGGTCAATTGCGTACCGATTTGCGTTGCCAAACGAATACGTTGTGCTTCGCCACCCGACAAAGTTCTTAGTGAACGATTCAGCGTTAAGTACTCCAATCCAATGCCCGTTAGGAAACCAATTCTTTTTCTGATTTCTTTCAAAATCTCTTTCGCAATCACATTTTGGCGTTCGTTCATGCGGTTTTCTAAACCTACAAACCACTCCGCCAATTCAGCAATGTCTAATTCTGCTAATTGGGCAATATTTTTTTTATCAATCTTGAAATGAAGAGATTCTTTTTTCAAACGTAATCCTTTACAATCTGGACAAGTATTCACGACCATAAAGTCTTTCAACCACTCTTGTATTTTCTCTGAACCTGTTTCTTGCTGACGTTTCAAGAAAACAATAATGCCTTCGTATTTGGTATTCCAGTCTGTTCCTTCGTATTTTTTAGAGGGGACTGGCACAGGTTCGTCTGTTCCATACAACATGATTTTGATGGCTTCTTCTGGAAACTTTTCTAAGGGAGTCGTCAAATTTACTTTGTATGGTTTTAGCAATACCTCTAATTGCTTGAAAATCCACATATCACGGTACTCGCCTAAAGGTGCAATTGCTCCTTTGCTAATACTGAGGGTTTTATCTGGCAGGATAGATTCTTCCGTAATTTCTTCCACTTTTCCTAAACCTTGGCAACTCGGACACCAGCCATAAGGCGAGTTGAAAGAGAAATTATTTGGCGAAGGTTCGTCGTAAGAAATTCCTGAAATTGGGTCCATCAAGTACTTTGAAAAATTACGTACTTCTCCTTTTTCATCACGAGTCATCATCAAACCTTTTCCTTGATTCAAGGCTGTTTGAACAGATTGCGACAAACGAAAACGTTCTTCGGTTTTTACGATAATTCTATCAACAACAATTTCAATATCGTGAATTTTGAAACGGTCGAGTTGCATTTTTGGCTGAATGTCCATCACTACACCATCCACTCTTACTTTGGTATAACCCAATTTGGCAATTTGCACAAAGAGTTCACGGTAATGTCCTTTTCTACCTTTCACGACTGGAGCGAGCAAAATCAATTTCTGATTTTGATAATCTTGCAGGATTACTTCAATGATTTGGTCGATAGACTGCTTTATCATTCTTTCGCCCGTTACGTAGCTAAATGCCTCCGCTGCACGAGCAAACAATAAACGCATGAAATCGTAAATTTCAGTAACCGTACCAACCGTAGAGCGAGGGTTTTTTGAAGTAGTTTTTTGTTCAATAGAAATTACGGGCGAAAGTCCATTGATTTTATCCACATCGGGGCGTTCCATATTCCCCAAAAAGCTACGAGCATAAGCCGAAAAGCTTTCCATGTAACGACGCTGCCCTTCGGCATAAATGGTATCAAAAGCTAAAGATGACTTTCCAGAGCCAGAAATTCCAGTGAAGACTACAAGTTTATTGCGAGGAATGATTAAATCAATATTTTTAAGGTTATGTTCTCTTGCACCGAGAATCTCAATTTGTTCGTAACCTGTAATATCAGATTTTGTATGATTGGGCATGGATAAATTTCAAGTTTGTGAGTAAGCAAATGAAACAGTCTTCATTTTAACAACAAAGTATCTTATAAAGTTACCAAAAAAGACCGCTATTCAATAAAGATTATTGCTTGGTTTTATGAATAAAAGAAGAATTAGTTATGGCAGATTATTACCAAAACTACAATTTTAAAGAGATGTCCAGCTATTCTGTATCTACATTATTTTTCACCAAAACCTTATCCAACTTAGCGCCATCCATGTCGATAATTTCAAAAATCAAGTTTTGCCAAACGATGGTATCGCCTTGCTGTGGGATTTGTCCAAGCTCGTTCAAAAGTAAGCCTGCCAAAGTATTAAAAGGATATTCACTGATGTATTCGCTCAATTCAAAATATTGAAGAAAATCGGCTAAAGGATATTGTCCATCGACTAACCAAGTACCATCTGCACGCTGGTCGAGGCGATAACCTTCGTGGTCGAAATCTGAAACATTTCCTACCAAAGCTTCCAGCAAATCATTCAGCGTAACAATTCCTTGCGTTTGTCCGTATTCGTCAATCACGATGCCGTAATGAACTCTACTATCTTTAAAACGTTGCAAAGCCTGATAAGCCGAAGCCGTTTCCATAATAAACTGTGGCGCTTGTAAGTAAGATTGTAAATTAAAATCTGCCTGACTAAGTGGTAAAAACAAGTCTTTCAGCCTAGCAATGCCAATAATGTGGTCTTTGTCTTTATCATAAACAGGATAAAGTGAATGCAGTTCTTCGCTAATTACTTCAACAATTTTCTCGACAGAATACGATGCTTTGATAAAAACCAAATCATTGCGGTGCGTCATCAAAGACGAAACTTTTCTATCGCCCAAGCTAAAAACTCTGCCTACAATATCTTGTTCTATTTCATGTACTTCACCGCTATCTGCCCCTTCTTGAACAATCGCCTTAATCTCTTCTTCAGTTACTTTACTATCGGTAGAAGGTTTGATATTCAGAATTTTAATCAGTAAATCAGAAGAAAAAGTAAGCAACCATACAAAAGGAGAAGTAAGTGTAGATAACATATTCATCGGACGAGCAACGGCTTTGGCGATAAATTCTGGATTGGTTAATCCGATTCGTTTCGGCACTAATTCACCAAAAACTAAAGAAAAATAAGTAATTAACAACACCACAATCGCAACTGCGATGCTATGCTGATAAGGTACAAGTAAAGCAAAGCGAGCTACAAAAGCTTCAATATCATTAGTTACTTTTTCGCCACTGTAAATACCTGTTAAAATACCAATTAAAGTAATGCCGATTTGTACAGTAGAAAAAAACTTATTAGGGTCGTTGGCAATTTCTAAAGCGATTTTCGCATTGTTATCTCCTTTTTTGGCAGAAGCATCCAAGCGAGCTTTTCGTGAGGAAACCAATGCTATTTCGGACATCGAAAAAATACCATTGATTAATATTAAAACAAATATGATGAAGAGTTCCATAATTTGGGAAAGTAGACTCAAGGCATGTCCTTCAAGACTACCTGTGGTATATATCTTTTAAAGTTAAAGATTAAAAGACAAATTTATATGGAATGTGGTAAATATTGGTTGATTCCTTTTATCAAATACTTATACTTCGTAAGATAAATTCCCTGAACAAGTATAAAACCTGTAAAAATTAATAAGGCTTGAAAACATAAAGTTCCCAAGCCTTCTTTCGTATTAAAAATCTCAATTTTACTTCTCTGGCAATAAAATTACTTTAATCTGATTGTCAGCAAAGTATTTTTTGGCTGCCGTTTTGGTACTTTCTACCGTTACTTTTTTCAAGGCTTCTTCTTCTTTCAAAATGTATTTTACATCATCGCCTTCTTGGTATTGAGATTGTAAATAATTTACCCAAAAACCATTGTCACGCAATTGTGTTTCTGTTTGGCGTTTAGTTTCTGCTTTGAATTTATCAATATCCGTTTGTTCAGCACCTTTGTCTTTTACTTTTTGAATTTCAGCCAAAGTACGGTTTACCAATTTTTCTACATTCTCTGGCGCACAACCAAAAGCAATGCGGAAAGTATAACGTTTCGCTGGAATTTTAGCAGTACTTCCACTAACACCAACACCATAAACACCTGATTCTTCTTCTCTGAGAGTTTCAATCAATTTAATTTCTAATACTTCCGATAAAGCTTCTACTTGTGTTTCACTTTCTGTTGTACCGTCAAAATCACCAGCCCAAACCAATGTTACTCTTGCTTTTGGTTCTGTGCCTTTGTAAACTGTTTTTTCAATTTTCCCTTTAGGTGAACGAATTCCTAAATCTTTATACGTTTCCTTGCGCTTGGTTGATGGCAAAGCACCTAAGTATTTTTCAAGTAAAGGTTTAATTTCGTCATTTTTGAAATTTCCGACAAAGAAGAATGTGAAATCGGAAGCATCAGCAAAGCGTTCTTTATAAATTTGGAAAGCACGATTAGCATCAATTTTTTCCATTCTTTCGCTCGTCATTGGTAAATTTCTTGGCGCATAATTACTTAAAATAGCATTGAGCGAATCACCATATACTTTTTCTGGTGTCAAAGTTTTTTGCTGACTAATCAAATTGTCACGTTGATTTGCTAAAAAGCCTTTCACTACATCGGCATCAAAACGTGGTTGTGTGAAGTAACTGTACAACATTTGTAAAGCCGTTTCAAAATCTTTTGGACTACTTGAACCTGTGATATTTTCACTTATTCCTGTAATATATGGACTAATTCTCGCTACTTTCCCCGTCATCATTTTACGAAGATTTACAGTTGAGAATTCTCCCAAACCACTAATCGAAGCAATTGTAGAGGCTACTCTTGCATTGTCAGCATCTTTGTCTCCGTACAAATTAGTTCCGCCAAAACTATAACCGCCAATCAAGATTTCATCATTTTTAAAATCTGTTGGTTTCAAAACAGCTTTTACACCATTCGCAAAAGTAAACTCTGTAAGCCCTACTTCTGGAATTTGTTTGGTAGCAATTACTTTAGAACCTGTTGGTAATTTCGCAATCAAAGGTTTATCAACGGTTTGGTCAACATAAGCTGTTACGTCTTTTCCAGTTCCATTCAACCATTCTCTGATTTGTGCTTCTGTAGGCAAAGTGGCTTTGTCTTTTTCTGGAGCCATCAAAATCACCGCACGATTATCTTCTGTAATCAATAAATTACCTAAAGCATTTACTTCTTCAAGCTTTACGCCTTCTAAATATTGCTTAGTAAATTCATAGCTAAATTCTGTTGAAGTAAGGTTTTCATCTTCCAAGAAAGCTCCCACCAAACCTTCAATCAATCCTTCCGAATCAGTTTTGTCTTTTTCTTTGAAAGCTTGTTCTTGTCCAACCATATATTGTGTTTTAGCTCTTTGTAATTCAGAAGCAGTAAACCCAAATTTCTTCGCACGAGCTACTTCTTCTAAAATCGCCTTTAAGCCTTTTTCAACATTTCCACCTTTTGCTACAACCACCGAATTGAAAGCATCCAAATTACCTAAGAAACCACCGTAACCCGCATAACCAAATTGAAAAGGAGGATCAGCTTTTTGAGTAAGCTCTTGAATACGAGCCGAAAGCATTTGATTGAACAATGAACGAACCATTCCATCACGACGGTCTTGATAAGTAACGTCTTTGCGTTTTTCTTGTTTGTGCATAATCTGCACAATCGTATTAGGCTGTTCTGGGTCAGTAATGATGGCTACGTCTGTTCCGCCAGTAAGCTCAATTCTATATTTTGTTCTTGGCTTTTCGTTGGCAGGATTCTGAATACCGCTAAATTTTTCAATAATCATTTTCTCGACCATCGCTACATCTACATCACCCACTACAGCAACGGCTTCTAAATTTGGTCGATAAAAATCTTGATGAAATTGTTTTAAAACATCGTATTTGAAATTCTTCAAGATGTCATCTTTCCCAATCGGCAAGCGTTTGGCGTATTGCGAATTTTTAAGAATAATCGGGAAAAACTTATCACGCATACGTGCTTGCGCTCCTTTTCCAGTACGTGATTCTTCCAAAACTACTCCTCTTTCTTTATCAATTTCTGACGCTTCAAGCGTAGCATTATGTGCCCAATCTTCCAAAATTTGCATTCCTTTTTTGAATACTTCGATAGAATCTGTCGGAACGGGCAACATATAAACCGTTTCATCGAAACCAGTATAAGCATTCAAATCTGCTCCAAAACGAACACCCGATTTTTGAAGAAAATTAACTAATTCATTCTTCGGGAAATTTTTCGTTCCGTTAAAATTCATGTGTTCCATGAAGTGCGCCAAGCCTTGTTGTTCGTCATTTTCCAAAATAGAACCCGCTTTTACCATTAAACGCAATTGAGCCCTATTTTTAGGTTCAGCGTTTTTCATGATATAATACTTAAGTCCATTTGGAAGGATTCCTGTTTTTACTTTAGGATCCATTGGTAGAAGTTTTTTGCTCAAATCTTCTTGAGCCATCACCGAAAAGCCTGAGATAAAACTCAGCACAACCACGGCAATAAGGGTAGTAACTTTTTTCATGATAAAGAGGACTCTCTGACCCCACCGAGAGGAAGTTTGTTTAAGTTTGTTGTATCTTGGGGTTATGCTATTGCAGATACAAAAGTAGATTGAATAAATAAAAATACAAGATAATATTACTAGTGTAAATAACGGGTATGAAGGAAAGAAAATTATAGCTAAAAAACTGTTTCTTTGTATAAGTAAATGACAATTCATCATGTATCAAACCAACATCCGAAACCGAAACTATCATTTCCCCAACCTAAAAACCTTGATGGCAAAGGCTAGTCCATTGCGTTCTGGCGATGAATTGGCTGGTGTGGCGGCAAGTACTGCCGAGGAAAGAGTAGCGGCACAAATGGCTTTGGCGGATGTTCCTTTAAAAACCTTTCTTACCGAACATCTCATTCCTTACGAAGAAGATGAAATTACTCGCTTAATTATTGATACGCATGATGAAAAAGCATTTGCCCCAATCAGTCATTTAACCGTTGGTGATTTTAGGAATTTTTTACTGGAAGAAAGCACTGACACGCTTACTATTAAAGCTTTACAAAAAGGTTTAACACCCGAAATGGTAGCTGCTGTAAGTAAATTGATGCGCATCCAAGATTTGGTAACAGTTGCCTCAAAATGTGAAGTAATTACCCGATTTCGCAACACAATTGGCTTGAAAGGACATTTTTCTACTCGCCTTCAACCCAATCATCCCACAGATGATTTTAAAGGAATTGCCGCTAGTATGATTGACGGGCTTTTTTATGGAAGTGGCGATGCGGTAATCGGTATAAATCCTGCTACAGATAATGTTCCAACCGTTATTCGTCTGCTTGAAATGTTGGATGCCGTTCGTCAACGGTTTGATATTCCGATGCAATCCTGCATTTTGAGCCATATTACCACAACGATAAAAGCCATTGAACAAAATGCGCCCGTCGATTTAGTATTTCAATCCATTGGCGGAACAGAAGCGACCAATACTTCTTTCGGTGTAAATCTAAATATTTTACAAGAAGGCTATGAAGCTGGACTTTCGCTAAAAAGAGGAACTGTAGGAAATAATCTGATGTATTTTGAAACGGGTCAAGGAAGTTCACTTTCCGCCAACGCTCATCACGGACTCGACCAACAAACTTGCGAAACCCGTGCTTATGCCGTGGCTAGGCATTTTAATCCTTTGTTGGTCAATACAGTAGTGGGCTTTATTGGTCCAGAGTATTTGTATAATGGCAAACAGATTATCAGAGCAGGTTTAGAAGACCATTTTTGTGGAAAACTCTTAGGACTACCGATGGGCGTTGACGTTTGTTACACCAACCACGCCGAAGCCGACCAAGACGATATGGATACTTTGCTTACTTTGTTGGCGACGGCAGGTTGTAATTTTATCATGGGCGTTCCCGGAGCAGACGATGTAATGCTTCATTATCAAAGCACTTCTTTTCATGATGCCCTTTATGTAAGACATTTATTAGGCTTACACCCCGCCCCGGAGTTTGAAGCATGGCTAATGAAAATGAATATTTTTGATGAGAAAATGAGGTTAAGGACGGGGAATCAGCAACTACTCAATGCAATGTTTAGATTAGAGTAATTTATACTTAGGTAATAAAAAGCCCATGCTGATATTCATAAAAAAGCCACCAATAACATTGATGGCTTTTAAAACTTACAGGATGTTCAACCCTCATTGTCAACCGTAATATGTAATCAGACCTTCAAGCCTTTTACTAATTTATATTCAACAGACGCTACCCCATATTGGCTTTTTACAGACTCTTTGATACGTTGGGTAACTTCAGACAACTTTTCATAATAAGTATTTCGGAGGTCAGATACTGTTTTCAATGAACCAAGCCTAGTGGCAACATTGATATTAGCCGTGTTGGTTGCTTCAAGCTTGGCTTGTAAAGTAATCAACTTTACGTTTTCATTGGCAGGGATTATAAGCAGTTCCTAAACTGACTAAAATACTGATTAAATCTGAAAAATTCTGGGTTTTGCTTCCATAAGAAAGCTCTGACTGACTTATGGTATTAACATTTTCTCCTTCTTTTACTTTAGGACTATTCTTCCCTCTAATTTTCTCGGCAATGGCAGAAATATCAGATACCTCTTTGGCATTTTTTCCTAATGTAGCCCTAACTGTAGCTAAAATTGGACTAATCAGTTTGGCGACGGAGTTTGTTTCGTTAGCAAATAATTTAAGCCTTGTTTCTACTGCGGTAGAGTAGTTGGCTCTCTAGGTAATAACCTTAGTGTTTTCGGTTTTAGTGGAAGCAATTAAAGCATCGTAAGCCTCAATGGTAATTTCGGATGTTGGAGCAATATAACCTGTAAAACCTTTTAAGTGTGTTGAAATGGTGATTGCGTTAGCGAGTTTTGCACCGAAGGTAGCCTCTGTTGTTGTTGCCATTGGTAGAATGATTTAAAGGTGGAAATATTAATTTATCTATACATAAAGTTAACAAAAGAGCAAATTACTTCTACCGATTATAGCATTTTTATTTGATAAATAACTGACAATTATTCAATTATATAAATGAAGAAGGCATACCACAAAATATTATTGTCATATCAATAAATTGAATCATCATGTATAAAGATTCAATCGACATATCACTAAATTAAATCCTCATATCACAAAATGTAATTGACATACCACTAAATGAAATCCTCATATATAAAGATGTAATTGACATATCACTAAATGAAAGCTTCGTATCACAAGATACAATTGACATATCACTAGATTAAAACTCGTTTTAATGTTTTTATAAAGCCTTGATATACATTGCTTTTACCGTATAATAAAATTAGAACATAATTATTTTATATGAAAAATCATTTTTGTAGATTCATCTATTAATCATCCGCTAATTAACATGTTCTTGTATAGATTCATCAATAGACTTTATCATTAGGGAAATAATCTTTTAAACCTTCTTTGATTGGCACAAAAACAACGTTTACAATACTTTCACTTATATAATTAATAACTATGACAAAATGGCCCCTTGACGGAAAGTCTCACTCTAACGTAGACACCAATGTTATTTTAAAAACAAAAAGAATAGATGCTTTTCTTCAAAATAGTGATCGCCAAATTTTAGTAGCAACTAAAGGAATGGGAAAGACTTTACTCCTAAGAGTTAAAAAGAAAATGATTGAAGATGAAAAAAGTGGATCACTTATCATTCCTCAAAGCAGAGAATATGATGAACCTAAGTTTACTGGAACACTATCAAGTAAGAAGGTAATCAGGTCTTTGGAATCTTGGAGATCTTTGTGGGAAGTGTGTATAACGTTTTCAATCTTTTCCTACTCTAAGTTTGGCAAGAAAGATGAGTTTGACGATGAAATAAAAATCATGATTGATAACTTCGAATTACCACGTGCCATTTCTGAATATATACTAGTAGGAATTCTCAAATCACAAAGGATAGACCCATCTTATTTTCTTAATAAATTTATAACTGAATGTACAATTCAAAAATTAGAACAGTTCTTAAGAAATACATCAGACGTTTACAGATTATCAAATAGGTTTATAACAAACTCTGTATGTGTTTTTATAGATGCTTTTGATCAAACTTTATCAGATAATTTTAAAGAAGATATTGAAATTTGGAAAAATGGGCAATTAGGTTTGGTAAAGTCAGTACATAAATTGCACTCGTATAATCCTCATATTAAAGTTTATACGAGTATAAGACAAGAAGCTTTTGCAGGATTTTTGGATGAACAAAAGAGTGTAATTAGAGGATTGAGTACAATTCTTGAATATTCACAAAGCGATTTAAAATCTATATTTGAACTTTCAATAAAACAATATACAGGACTTAATTCAATTGAAGAATTTATAGGGTTTAAACAAGTAACGAATAGTTTTTGTAATCAAGAAGAAGATGTTTTTGAATACATTTATCGTCATTCAACTTATACTCCAAGGTCTATTATGAAATTTGGTAGAGAAATAGACGAATCATCTGATACTAAGACCGAATTAGAATTTAAAAAAATAATTAATAAAACAGGTTCTGAAAATATCATTGATGATTATCTCTCAACAGAAAAAATCTTCTTGATGAATTATATTAAAAGTACAAAAAATTTATTTTCAATATTGAGTTTGATACCTTCAAATGTATTAAATGGTAAAATGATAGAATCAATAAAAAATCAATTTGCTGGAAACAATGGTTTTACACAGGAAGACTGTCATCCCTTTTGTGAGCTTTATAATATTGGATTGATAGGTAAAGTAAATAGAAGCACAGTTTCTAATGGTAACATAACTCAAGTTTTTAAAAAACCACATGAATTTGATTGGCAACACTATCATATTACTGGAAATAGCGAGAAGGATATTTATTTAGTGCATCCAAGTTTATATGATAGTATAATTAATAGTAGAGATTTTTATCTTATTAATTCGGATGTGGTAATAGGTGACGGAAACACTTGGAGTAAGAATATTAAGCCTTTCCCTTCTATTTTCCTTTCTCATTCATCAAAGGATAAAGTCGTGTTAGAAGCTTACTTTATTTATGAATTTCAAAAGGTGTTATCAACTTATATCCCTTTTGACATTTGGTTTGATGATATGAAAATAACCGCTGGAGATAATATCCCTGATTTAGTAAAAAAAGGTGTAGACAATAGTAATTATATTCTACTTTGTATTTCTGAAAACTCATTACAATCTGGTTGGGTTACTGATGAGTGTGATATTATGTTAAAAAAGAATAAAGAGGGTATAATTCCTTTTATTATAGATAATACAAAAGTTGAAGATTTACCTATAATATTCAAAGATATTAAAGTTGAGGTTTTATCAGATGGAAACTGGGATAGAGCGATAAAAGATTTAGCCATATCCATTGCCCAAAAAATTGCCCCCAAATTTTAAAAAAATATTAGCTTATTTCATTATCAATAAAACAGCCAAAAAAATGTATTCTTCTCCACTATCCATATATGTCTTATGGCATCCTAATTTTAGTGATGGCGTTTTTTTTGCTAATAAAATCTATCAAAACTTCAATAGAGATACTGATTATGTATTAAGTAGAAACTTAAATATCCCTGTGTTTTATAGAAATAAGGCTAATAAAAACAATGAAATCCTTTCTATTAATTTTCAAGAGTCAGATAAAAATGCCATTATTTTATTAATAGACGATAATATGTTTAATGACGCTATTTGGGAAGAATATGTATCAAATATTCTTCCGAATTTAGACGATAATAATCGTATTTATCCTATTGCACTGTCTTCTGTCTCTAATTATTTTTTGGAAGAGAATAATTTTTCCCGTTTCCAAAGTATCAATTTGATGAAAACTAATGATTTAGATAAACAATGGGAAATACTTAAAAGTAGGTTGTTACATGATATTACCAGAATGATGTTGGACCTTCAATCTGTCAATGACGTAGTAAACACAAACACCACAATTACACCAAGACCACCTGTAAAGCTTTTTTTGAGTCATGCCAAAGCAGATGGAGAAGAATTAGCAATTAGTTTCAAGAATTACATTGAAAACAATTTAAAAGTAAATACCTTTTTTGATACCAATGATATAGCAGATGGATATGATTTCTCTGATGAAATCAATCGTAATATTGATAAAAATACTGCTATGATAGTCTTTCTTACAGATGCTTATTCTACAAGAGAATGGTGTCAGATTGAAGTATCTACTGCCAAAAGGAAAAAGTGTCCTATCGTTGTTGTTCATCATATACAGAAACAAGAAAGAAGAAGTTTTCCTTATTTAGGCAATGTCCCCACCATCAAATGGAATGGTAGTTTTAATGATATTATAGATTTAGCAATTATTCAAGTATTGGTAAATCTGTTTGCTCAAAAGTTTTTAGAAAAACATATCGCTCTTTATAATTTAGAAAAAAAATATCATTGTCATATTCTAAGTAATCCCCCAGAGCTGTTTAATTACCTTGATATTTTAAAACTTCGTCAAGAAAATACCGATAAGCCTGTCTTGGTTTTATATCCTGACCCACCTTTAGGTAATGAGGAACTAAAAATTCTTAATGAGGTAAATAATGACATCAATTTTGTAACACCATCACACTCATTCCAATATTTATAAAGATGGAGACTAATTTAGATAAGCAAGAAATCAATATAACTGGGGTTTCAACGCAATTGTTGGAAATGATTGAGACAGATTTAAACACGCTTAGTCCAAACAATGCAGCCCTAAATCGAAAAAGAATAGCCTTCTCTATTTCAGATTCAGAGGACTTAGCAGAACTCGGAATGTCATCATTACATTTGCAAGACTCTATTATTGAATTGACAAGACACTTATTGGTACAAGGAGCAACAATTGTATATGGTGGAGATTTAAGAGAAAATGGCTTTTTAGAAAAGTTTTTAGAACTATCTTTTCAATATCGAGTAAAAGACGATGCCCAATATTTCCCATTCATTAACTATTTTTCATATCCAATCTATTGTCCACTTACTTTAGAACAAGAAGTGAAATTTAAAAAAAACAGAGTAAAAATTGTAAAGGTTAAACCAGATACCATCTTCTCACTTGATGAAAAAGACTATCAATTTGTTGCTCCTGATACCATTGAGAATACTTTTTTATGGGCAAAAAATTTAACTAAAATGCGAAAAGAAAAGAATCTTAATAGTGATGCTCTGATATTAATGGGTGGCAAATTAGGAGGTTTTAAAGGTTGTTGTGCAGGGATAATAGAGGAGGCTTACGTGGGTTTGAAAACCCAAAAACCAATCTATTTAATAGGAATGTTCGGAGGAGCAACTCGTTGTTTAATACAGAGCATTACCCAAAAGACTACATTAATTACAAGCGAACACAAAGATTATTTTTCTGAAAAGTACAAGGCTTTACAACATCTCTATCAAGAAAAAGACTCATCAAATATTCCATCAGTTGAAGCAATCAATACTTTCTTTCAAAATCTATCATGGAAAGACCTTCATAATGGACTTACAGAAGAAGAAAATCTAAGACTATTTCAAACGAATCATCTGATGGAAGCTATATATTTGGTAATGAAGGGGCTTAGAAATTGTCTATAAATCAGTTATAAACTATGAACAATTACAGTTTTTTTGACCGCCTAAAAATAAAACTTTTTGGTTGGGATTACTTTATTTCATATCGTAGAGCGGATGCTTATGGGTATATGAAATCATTGGAATCCAGCCTATACAGCAGAGGGATTTATTGCTTTGTAGATGAATCTGAGATTCTTCCCGGTAATGCTTTGCCCAAAGAGATTAAAACAGGACTTAAGCGAAGCCGCAAAATGATTTTAATTGCTTCTCCACAAGCGGCAGAACCTTTAAGTATTAGGAATACAGATTGGATTGATGAAGAAATAACAACATTTTCTAAAAATATCCTTGTAATTAATATCAATGAATCCTTAGCAAAGTTTAAAAACCCTAAAATTTCTAATAATTACAGTTTTGTTTACATTCCCGAAACACTTGAAAATCTTAGAGGTTCTAAACCTTCCAATGCCGTAATTGAAGATATTGTTAAGGAACGTAATTTTAACAGTGTAAACAAAAATATGGCTATTTTGGGAGTTGCAATTTGTATCGGATTGATTTTTGGGGTCTGGTATGTTTACATAAATTATCAAGATAAAGAGGCTTCAAAAGAAAAAGTATTGATAAGAGAAATTAACGACGCTATTTCTAAAGCGGAAGTTTTTAAAAAAATTGGATTCCCCCATTACATAGACTCTTTACAAAAAAAAATTCAATTAAGTGCTGACTATCTGAACTTCAAAGACAGAGACTCTGTACAGTTCAAAATGAAAAGACTATCAACTTTAGCAAAATAAAAGATGAAACAAATATTCTTTCTCCTCTTTTTTATAGTTTTTTTTAATCCTATCCTATTAGTAGGACAAAAATCACCTTGCTGGGATATATATTACTCCGCTGAAAAAGACACAATCAAAGATGCTAAGGGTAATTATAATTATCAAAAAGCATTAGAGAAAATCAATGCTATTTATTTATGCTTAGAGAGTTTTAAAAATAAAGATGCAGACTCTATTAGAAAAAAAACCAACCAACTCAATATTATTATTTACAATAAAATTGATTCTGCTAAGAAATTAGCAGACAAAGCTACTATTAAAGTAAGAGAATCTTTAGTCAGAGAGCAAAAAGCCAAAGAACAAGCCATTATAGAAAAAAATAATGCTCAAGCCCTTTATTGGACATCTGAAGCAGATAAGCTGATCCCTATACAAGGCATGAGATTATTAGAAAAAGCTTATTCTAAAACCAAAGACACAAGGGTTTTAAAAACTATCAAACAAGCCAGTGAAACTATCTTTAACCAGAGTAATATTCATCAATGGCATTGTAAAAGTATTTTTTTTACCAATAGAGAAACCTATTATTACTCTAATGATGAATGGCTAATAACAAAGAGTGATAATTATACATACAAAGTATGGGATATAATAAAAGGGAAAAGACCTGATTTTTTAAAAAAGGAGAAAAATCTAATTTATGCTAAATTTTCCTCTAATGATAAATGGTTGATAACAAAAGATAAAAATGATTCAACGAAAGTATGGAATGTAACAACAGGGAAAATACTTGATTTTTTAAAAAAGGAATGTGACATTAAAGATGCCTATTTTTCCTATAAGGATAATTGGTTAATAACAAAAACTAATAATGATACCAAAGTATGGGATATAGCAAAAGGGAAAATCCCTGTTTTTTTAAAAAAGGAGAAAAACCTAATTTATGCTAAATTTTCCTCTAATGATAAATGGTTGATAACAAAAGATAAAAATGATTCAGCGAAAGTATGGAATGTAGCAACAGGGGAAATACTTGATTTTTTAAAAAAGGAGTATGACATTAGAGATGCCTATTTTTCCTCTAAGGATAATTGGTTGATGACCATCAATAAGGATTCCAAATCTAAAGTATGGGAAATGGCAACGGGGGAAATACATGATTTTTTAAAAAAAGAGTGCAACATTAGAAATGCTTATTTTTCCTCTAAGGATCAATGGTTGATAACAAATGATAGGATGGATACTCTCAAAATATGGGAGATTGTAACAGGAAAAAAGCTAGACTTTTTTAATCATTACAATAATATTTATGAAGCTAAATTTTCTTCTAATGATAAATGGTTGATAACAGAACATCGATATATAGATCCTACTTTAGGTGGATGGAATGATACTTTCGAAAAAAAAATATGGGATTTAGAAAAAGGGAAAATACCCGACTTTTTAAAGCAGGAGAAAGACATTAGTGAGGTCAATATTTCGTCTAATAATCAATGGCTAATAACAAAAGATAATAATGACACATACAAAGTATGGGATTTAGCAAAAGGGAAAATACCTGATTTTATAAAACAAGAGAAAAATTTAATTTACGCTAAATTTTCTTCTAATAATAAATGGTTGATAACAAAAGATAAAAATGGCACTTATGAAATAGTGGAGTTGGAAACAGGGAAAATACTTGATTTTATAAAACATGAGAAAGACATTAGTGAGTCCATTTTTTCCTCAAAAGACAAATGGTTGGTGACAAGAGATAACAATTATATTTACAAAGCTTGGGAGGTTAAATCAGAGAAAACACGTGCTTTTTTAGAGCAAGAGAAAGATATTATTAGTACCCAATTTTACTCTAAAGATAAGTGGTTGATAACAAAAGATAAAAATGACACTTATGAAATAGTGGAGTTGGAAACAGGGAAAATACATACTTTTTTAGAGCAGGAGGAAGAAATTATTAGTGCTAATTTTTCTCCTAACTATAAATGGTTGATAACAAAGTATAAAAATAATACATTCAAAGTATGGGATGTAGCAACAGGAAAAATACATGATTTTTCAAAGAATAGGATTGATCTCTATGAAGCTAAATTTTCCCATAATGAAAATTGGATGATAATACGCTATAAAAATACTAAGTATAGAATATTAGAGGTAGCAACAGGAATAACGTATGACGTTTACGGGCAAAAGGATGACTATCTTGATATTAATTTTTCTCCTAAAAGTAAATGGTACATAACAAAAGGAAATAATAATACATACAGAGTATGGGATACCGCAACAGGAAAAATGCTACATTTTTTAAATCAGGAGTACGACTTTAGATATGCCCAGTTTTCATCTAATGAAGAATGGTTAATAACAAAAGGTGAAAATGATACTTACAGTTTGTGGGATGTAGCAACTATGAAATTGCCAGATTTTTTAAATCAGGAGAAATATATTATTGATTTCAAATTTTCTCATAATGAAAAATGGTTGATAACAAAAAATAAAGATTATTGTTTCAAAGTATGGGACTTAGCATCGGGAAAAAAGCATAGTTTTTTAGAGCAAGACAAAAACATTGTTAAGTTCTATTTTTCGCCTAATGAACAATGGTTGATAACAATAGACAAAAATTATTGTCTCAAAGTATGGGACTTAGCATCAGGGGAAAAACATAGTTTTTTAGAGCAAGAGAAAGACATTATTAAGTTCTATTTTTCTCCTAATGGTAAATGGCTAAAAGTAATGTATAAAAATAATACATCTAAAGTATGGGAGGTAGCAACGGGTAAAATGAATGATTTTTTAAAACAGAAACATGTCTTTAATAACAATAGTAAAGTCAAGCTCTCTCCTAATAGTACCTTTTATGTTATTATCACTAACCATCATGTCAAAACATACGACATAATCTCCGACACTTTAATTCAAACTTTATGGTTAAATAAAGAGCCTACACAAGTACAAATCATAGGCAATCGCTATCTCTATGTCACCGTTGGTAAAGCCATTGTTAAAACAGATTTACAAACACAGCAGGGTAATTTAATGAGTTACGGCGATTGTGAGGCGTTAGATTATAAATTTGAGGAAATACAAGAATGGATAAAGGCTTTTGGAGATAAATACCTCTTGCCTTTGGATGAGGAGATAAAGAAGAAATATGGAGTTGATTAAGTGTTGAGTTTTTTGCTGTTCTTTTCGATAATCAAAATGAAAAGAATTAGCCAAAAATAAAATCAATTTTTTAATTCAATTGATTAATCACTAAATCGCTCATTCATTAAATCACTCAATGAATCACAACATGGAAATCAACAAAGCCGACCAATGGCAATTTTTGCAAAATTATACTCCCGCTCGCATTGCTCGTGGTCGGGTTGGGCATAGTTTGCCTACGGCTGAATTGTTGAAATTTCAAGCAGACCATGCGCAAGCCCGTGATGCAGTTTATTCAGATTTAAAAGTAGCGGAATTGTTTCAGTCCTTTTTACTGCATTTTAATTTGGAAGTATTACGGCTACAAAGTGAAGTAAAATCTCGTTCACAATATTTACAAAGACCCGATTTAGGAAGAACAATCAACCAAGCATCTAGAAAAATTTTATTGGAAGAAGATGCCAGTGAATCAGATATTTGTTTTGTAATCGCCGATGGACTTTCGGCAAGTGCCGTCAATGAACACGCTTTTCCTTTTTTGAATCATTTAATTCCTAAACTTCAAACTGAAAACTGGGAAATCGCACCGATTTGTATTGTTGAACAAGGACGAGTAGCAATTGCAGATGAGATTGGTTTTTTACTAAAGGCAAATATTGTAATCATTTTAATTGGCGAACGCCCCGGACTTACATCTCCCGACAGTATGGGTGCGTATATTACATACCAACCACAATTAGGACTGACCGACGAAAGTAGAAATTGTGTTTCGAATATTCGTCCAGAAGGATTAAATTATGAGTTAGCTTCAGAAAAGATTTTCTACTTACTTAATGAAATAAAAGTAAAAAAAATAAGTGGCGTACAATTAAAGGATGAAATGGCAGAAAAACAACTACTTTAAAAAATTGAGTATTTATCGCTAGTCTTCATTTAAGCCAAACGATTCAATCTCCTTTATTTTGAATGTAATGTTGAATATATCATTCAAATTACTTGAAATATTAAAATCAACAAAAAAGAGAAAAGACCTAATATTGAGAAAAAACGGTATTATGTTGAAAGATAATCTATAAAAAAAAGGCTTATTTCAGTAAAAACTAGTTAAAAAAGTAAAGGGAGGATTTTTTGTTTCGTCAATAAATTCTTGGTGTTTACCAAATAAAAATCTTAGTTCGTACAAAATTTCAGGAAATACACTTGCAATTTTCAATAAATGCTTGACTTAAACTCCATTTTTTGTACCTTTGCACTGCGTTCTTGTAACGCAGATTTTTTAGACCTAGCAACGTGGCGGCGTTGTTAGGTTTTTTTTTGTTCTTAGTTTTTAATACTTTTTACCAGTAAATTTTTGGCTACTTCATGGCTAATAAAATGATTTGATAAGTCACCAAGATTTACATTAAGTGATTTATCGAAATCGTTCAGCTCTTTCACAACAATTTGGCAACCCAATGTCAAACCCATTTTGGCTAAATATTGTAAAAAAGTTGCCGAATGCTCAGAAACGCCTACCATCACAACACTTTGTCCAACAGTAATTTCTGAAAGGTTCTGATACCTCAATTCAGGCATAATTCCGAAAGTATCAGGAATTGGGTCACCGTGAGGGTCAAATTTCGGAAAACCTAAAAATTCATCTAATCTTTCAACCAATTCTTCTGAATCAATATGTTCTAATTGTTCTGCAATTTCGTGTACTTCATCCCAATTAAAACCTAACTTTTCTACCAAAAATACTTCCCATAAACGGTGCTTTCTGATAACTTTCAATGCCACAGCTTCGCCAAGTTCAGTTAGCCTAACACCTTGATATTTCTGATAATTAACTAATTGTTTTTCTGAAAGTTTCCTAAGCATATCCGAAACTGATGCCGCTTTGGTAAGTGTCAGTTCTGCAACAGCATTCGTGCTGACTTCACTGTCGGTTTCCGCAGAAAGCTTATAAATTATTTTAAGGTAGTTTTCTTCTGTGAATGAAGTCATGATGGCAATTTTTGGGGATAATAAGAGCATTATTTGCAATGCAAAGATATTATTTAATAAGCGAATAATTAAATTTTAGATTAATCTAAAAAAATATTTTGAATTGTACTTAACAAAAAATAAATTTACATCACTTATGTAACTATAGTCATTAAACCTTCGTTGTAAATCCTTTATGAATTGATTACAAAAAGGAAATAATGATTATTACAATCGACAAACCTTACAATTACATAGCATATTTAATATGAATATAAAAAACACTATTTTAAACCATTCATTACCAGAAGTATATGGTTCTATAAAAGTGCCTAAAACGGGGTCGTTTTATAAAAAATTATGGGCTTTTACAGGACCAGGCTTAATGGTAGCGGTTGGTTATATGGATCCAGGAAACTGGGCGACAGATATTGCTGGTGGTTCAAAATTTGGTTATACGCTCCTTTCCGTAATTCTGATTTCCAACCTTTTTGCGATGCTCCTTCAGCATCTTTCCTTAAAATTAGGCATTGCCACTGGACGAGATTTAGCACAAGCTTGTCGATACGCTTATTCAAAACCTGTTGCCATTGCTTTATGGGTTTTGTGCGAAATTGCCATTGCTGCCTGCGATTTAGCAGAAGTAATTGGTTCAGCCATTGCCATTAATTTACTTTTTGGCTTACCCCTCACAGTAGGCGTCGTCATTACGGTTTTAGATGTTTTAGTACTCTTATACTTTCAAGGAAAAGGCTTTAGGGCTTTAGAATGTATTGTTGCTGGTTTAATTTTCATGATTTTCTGCTGTTTTGGTTATGAAATTTTTGTTTCACAACCATCAGTAAATGAAATTTTGGGAGGTATTTTACCCAAACCTCAAATCATCATCAATCCAGAAATGCTTTATGTTGCCATTGGAATTTTGGGTGCAACAGTAATGCCTCATAATTTGTATTTACATTCTAGCATTGTTCAAACTCGTAATTTTGAAAAAAATAGTGAAGGCAAGCGTTCGGCCATCTTTTTTGCAACGATAGATTCCAACTTGTCTTTATCACTTGCCTTTTTTATCAATGCAGCTATTTTGATTATTTCAGCGGCAACTTTCCACAATACTGGCAATCAAAATGTGGCAGACATCAACGATGCTTATCATTTACTTGACCCCGTTTTGGGTGTAAAATTCGCTGGTATATTTTTTGCTGTAGCCTTATTGGCTTCTGGTCAAAACTCTACTTTAACAGGTACTTTGGCTGGGCAAATTGTCATGGAAGGTTTTTTGAATTTAAGACTAAAACCTTGGTTGAGACGACTCATTACTCGTTTAATAGCCGTAATTCCAGCGCTGATTGTTACAATTATTTATGGAGAAAAAGGTACGGGAGATTTATTGGTATTGAGTCAAGTAATTTTATCCTTACAACTTAGTTTTGCAGTGGTTCCTTTGATTGTTTTCACAAGTGATAAAACTCAAATGGGTGAATTTGTGAATTCAAAATTGATGAAAATTTGCGCTTGGATTGTAGCAATTATCATCATTGCCTTGAATGGATATTTGCTTTGGGATACTATTTTTTAGTTATTTGTATTGAAAAAATAGGTAAGCCATGAAAATACCAGAGACAAACGGATTGATTGAAAATATTTATAAGTACGTTCAAACGCACATAGAAATTGCCAAACTTGAAGTAGAAGAGCGTGTTCAAGAAACGATTAAAAAGTTGGTTATCGGAGCAATCCTTGTACTTTCAGCGGGAATGCTTTTCATGTTTTCATTGCTGACTTTGGCTTTATTTTTAAACCATGTTTTCAAAAGTGAATATCTTGGTTTTCTTGCAGTTACAATTTTGTTAGCAATTGTTGTCGCTTATGTTTTCCATCTTGGAAAAACCTTACTTAAACCTGATACAATCACAGAAAGTATTGAAGAAGAAGCTGAAACAGTATTTCAAGAAAATTAAAAAAGAATTCTTTCTTTAAATTTTCAGTCAAAAAAGCAATTTTTATTACTTTTGAGTAGTTTTAGAGACGTACACAGTTATTGTATTAGTAAGTTTCGTAATGAATTTTATTCGTACAATAACAGAACCACGTGAAGATTATGTTTCCAGTAGTTAGCCCAAAAAAAATCTCTGAACGTAAACGAGAGTTACATTTAGAAGCAAAAGCATATAAAGAAACGATTGACGGACAAGTAAGTGACCTTAAATCAGAGGCGACTCGTATCGGTACAACCGCACTGATTGTGGGTGGCGTTTTGGCTACCACTTATTTGATATTTAGTTTTTTCAGTTCAGATTCTGACAAAAAAGTAACAACTAAGGTTTCAGAAAATACTAATCTGCCTGTTGTTGTAAAAAAAGAAAAAACGAAAGAATCTTGGCTTATTTCATCTATTAAAGGTTACATGCTGTCATTTTTAATGGCAATTGCCAAAGATAAAGTCATGGAAGCCCTTTCGATTTTAAAAGAAAATCATGCAGAGAAATCTTCTCAATAAATTTTACGAGCTAAAAGCCCAAGGCAAAAAAGCATTTGCTGTCTTGATTGACCCCGACAAAGTCAATGAAGACAGCTTTTCGCATTTAATAGCTTTGAGTAAAGAACAAGCGGTAGATTTCTTTTTTGTGGGCGGTAGCTTAATTACCAGCCACATTATGGAAAAGGTTATTATTGAAATTAAAAAAAGTAGCGACATTCCTGTTATTTTATTTCCAGGAAATAGCTTACATCTTAATAATCAAGTAGATGGCGTATTGTTTTTATCTTTAATTTCAGGAAGAAACCCTGATTATTTGATTGGACAACAAGTAATCTCCGCCCCAATTCTTAAAAGAAGTGGCATAGAAGTATTACCAACAGGCTACATGATTATTGATAGCGGTCGCCAAACAACAGTTTCGTATATTTCAAATACAACGCCAATTCCGCACGATAAACCAAGTATTGCAGCTTGTACAGCAATGGCTGGCGAAATGTTAGGATTGAAATTGATTTATATGGATGCTGGTTCTGGCGCTTATAATGCCGTTTCACCAGAAATGATTGCCGCCGTACAGCAATCTGTTGAAGTTCCTTTAATTGTTGGCGGAGGAATTAATTCAGCGAAGAAAGCACAAGATGCTTTAAAAGCTGGTGCCGACGTAATTGTTGTAGGCAATGCCATTGAAGAAAGAGTAGATTTAATTAAAGAAATTGCCAAAACGGTAAGAGGCTTTAATGAACGTTTTGTTAATTCTTAAAAATAAAGGATTGTCAACTTTGAAAAGCTGACAATCCTAAACATTTATCAATAACCACCACGGAATTTATAAGTATCTGCTACTTTTTTAATCGCTACAATATAAGCGGCAATGCGCATTGGTACTTTAAATTGTTGCGAAGTCAAGAATACTTTATCAAAAGCATCTTTCATAATTCTATCCGAACGGCGATTGATACGGTCTAAATTCCATTTATAGCCCATTCTATTCTGAACCCATTCAAAATACGAAACCGTTACCCCACCCGCATTCGCTAGAATATCTGGCACAACCAAAATTCCTTTGTCATTAATAATATCATCGGCAGATGCTGATGTTGGGCCATTAGCACCTTCCACGATTAATTTGGCTTGAATATAAGGTGCATTTTCATTGTTAATAACATCTTCTTTGGCAGCAGGAACAAGTACATCAACATCTAGTGTCAATAATTCTTCATGACTGATTCTTTCAGCACCTGGAAAATTCTCTAAAGTACCTTTGTTCAAATCTCTGAATTTAATAGCACCTTCAATATCTATCCCATTTTCATTATAATATGCTCCTGAAATATCAGAAATCGCTTTTACCATTACTCCACGTTCATGCAATAAATTAGCAGCGTGCGAACCTACATTTCCAAAACCCTGAACAGCCGCAGATGATTTATAAGGATTAATTTTCAATTTATCCATTCCAGCTAAAGCCGAAACCATTACTCCTCTACCTGTAGCTTCTGTTCTACCTAATGAACCACCCAAAACCAGTGGTTTTCCTGTCACAACAGCATTTACAGTCATTCCTTTTGCTTTAGAGTACTCATCCATCAGCCAAGCCATTTCACGTGGCCCTGTGCCCATATCTGGTGCTGGAATATCTCTGTCTGGGCCAAAAACATCTAACATCGAAACCGTATAAGCACGCATCAAACGTTCCATTTCGCCAGCAGACATTTCACGAGGATTACAAGCAATTCCGCCTTTAGCACCACCATAAGGAATATCCACTACGGCACATTTCCACGTCATCCAAGCAGCCAAAGCTCTTACTTCATCAATATTCACGGCAGGGTCAAAACGAATACCTCCTTTCGACGGTCCAAGGATATTAGAGTGAATCACTCGATAGCCTTCAAATACTTTAATACTTCCATTATCCATTGTAATGGGCAACCCTACAGTTACCTGACGAGCAGGTACTTTTAAGATGTAATACATTTCATCAGAGATTCCCAATAATTCAACGGCTTTATCAAAGCGTTGCATCATTGATTCTAGCGGATTTTCCTTGTCCTTAATCGGAGCTGGTTCTATGTAAGTCATTGTCTTTATATCATCGACTGCCAACCTTCTGAAAACAGTAATATTAAGAAAATACTATTTCCTGTTTTTTTCTAAATGGATGGTAATCAATGCTTGAGATTAGTTTTTGTTGATAATGCACAAACATAACACACTTCAAACAACAAAAACAAGTACTTTTAACGTAAGTAGAAATACCTGATTTTCAATCAAAAAACATAATTTTGAGGTTTTTTTGCGTTTTGCTTTTTAACTTTATGGAAGATAGGTTCATTTGCCAAATATTCATTGGTTAATTTCAAAAATTAAGGAATTATAAAATTTTAGAAAAATTTTATTTATTCTTGAAATATTGCAAATTTAAGTTTGAACCATTTATCTTTGCGTAAATTTTAAACGCTATTAATTTAAAATCTTCAACCCAAATAGCCCTATTAGAATATGAACACTATTGTAGAAGAAAAAACTCGTTACTCTGAGGAAGAGCTAAAAGAATTTGAAGTACTTATCACGAGCAAACTTGAAGACGCACGTGGAGAGCTAAACTACATTCGTGAAGCATTGCACAAACGCAATGATCCAGGAACTGACGTTACAGCGGGTAGCTCAAAACCAATGGAAGATGGCGCTGATACTTCAGAAAAAGAAAGTATGAGTCAATTAGCAGCACGTTTACAAAAATTTTCTACGCAATTAGAAAATGCTTTGATTCGTATCAAAAATGGCACTTATGGTGTATGTATTGATACTGGAAAATTAATTCCAAAAGAACGCTTAAGAGCAGTGCCTCATACACAACAAACGATTGAAGCTAAGTTGATGAAACAACGCTAGTTTTTTGAGAAGTAAGTTGAGCATTAAAGATTGTAGGGTTTTATAAAATCTCTTCAACGAAATTTCTTGTGTCTTTTGTTTTACTCTTCAAAAATTTAAAATACTTCTGAGCTGTGAATAACATAGCTCCTTTACAATCCTGCATTATCATCATCAAACTAATAAATATGAATAACAATTCTCCTATCAACATTTCAATGAAAAAGCGGTTAGCCGCTTTTTTGTTTTTTATGCTAGCTCATACTTGTTTCGGACAAGTACCTAACAGCTATTTTCTTCCTCAGAATATTAACTACGACCCAAAGATTCCAACCCCTCAGCAATATTTGGGTTATCAAGTAGGCGACTGGCACATTCAACACGAGCAACTTTTGGGCTACATGAAAAAACTAGCTGAACTTTCTGATAGAGTCGAATTAAGCGAGTACGGACGTACTTATGAAAACCGTCAATTATTACTCCTGACGATTTCTTCCCCAAAGAATCTTGCGAATGTTGATAAAATCAAAGCCGACCACCACAAATTGGTTGAACCTGATAAATCCTCTGGTTTAGATACTAAAAATATGCCTATCGTAGTTTGGATGGGCTATTCTGTACACGGTAATGAGGCGAGCGGTACAAATGCTTCAGTTCTGGCTTTGTATTATTTGGCGGCGGCGCAAGGTGCTGAAATAGATTCTATTTTGAATGAATCGGTGATTTTACTCGACCCAAGAATTAATCCAGATGGTGGCGAACGTTTTTCAAGCTGGGTAAATGCGAATAAAAGTAACAATTTAGTGGCCGACCCAAATAGCCGTGAATTGAATGAAATGTGGCCAGGCGGTCGTTTTAACCATTATTGGTTCGACTTAAATCGTGATTGGCTTTACACCCAACATCCAGAAAGTAAAGGTAGAATTCAGAAGTTCCATGAGTGGAAACCAAATATTCTGACCGACCACCATGAAATGGGTCCAAACTCTTCTTTCTTTTTCCAACCGGGCATTCCAGCGAGAACACATCCGCTTACTCCGAAAAAAAATATTGATATAACAGAATTAATCGGAAAATTTCATGCTACGGCTTTAGATAAAATCGGTTCATTGTATTTTACGAAAGAAGGTTATGATGATTTTTATTACGGAAAAGGTTCTACTTTTCCAGACGTTCAAGGAAGTATCGGAATTTTGTTTGAGCAAGCCAGTTCTCGTGGGCATTTGCAAGAAACACAAAATGGCAATATGAGCTTTGCTTTTACTGTAAGAAATCAGTTTGTAACAACACTTTCTACTTTGCGTGCGGCTAAAGCTTTGCGTCAGGATTTGTTAGATTATCAAAGAAATTTCTATCAAGAAAAATCTACTTCGGCAACAAAAGCATTCGTTTTTGGCGGAGGAAATGATAAAGTAAAAGTTTGGGAAATGATTAACATTCTTCGTCAACACGAAATTGATGTTTTCAATGTATCAAAAGATGAAGTATTAGACGGAAAAACTTTCAAAAAAGGAGAAGCGTTCGTTGTGCCATTAAGCCAACCACAGTACCGTTTGGTTCAAGGGATTTTTGAAAAAAGAACAACTTTTGAAGATTCGCTTTTTTATGATATTTCGGCTTGGTCGATGCCACATTGTTTTAATGTACCTTATTCTGAAGCAAAAATTGCGCCTACTTTAGGTGATAAATTGACCAAAAATGATTTCCCGAAAGGAAAAATCATTGGCAATACTACTTATGGTTATGTGTTTGAGTGGGACGGATACTTCGCTCCAAGAACCGCTTATGAATTGCAGAAAAAAGGTTACAAACTAAAAGTAGCGACAGAACCTTTCACGGGCGTTTTTGAAGGCGGAACGAAAAACTTTAGCTACGGAACGGTTGAAGTCACTTTTGGCTCAAACCAACAAGCTGATTTTAACGCTTTAAAAAATTTGATACAAACACTTGCCGAACGTGATGGTATTGATTTTTATGCTTTGCAAACGGGACTAACGCCTTCGGGAATTGATTTAGGAAGTAGCTATTTCGCACCGATGCGTCAGCCAAAAGTATTGATGCTGACGGGCGCAGGGGTGAATCCAAACGATGCAGGAGAAATTTGGCATTTGTTGGATACCAGAGTAAATGTTCCATTAACGATGTCGGATATTACGCAAGTAAACCGCATGAGTTTAGAGAAGTATAATACTTTGATTCTTTCAAGTGGAGAGTACAGTACTTTGAATGAAGAGAAAATCAAAACGTGGGTACGCAATGGCGGAACGTTGATTACTTTGACGGATGCTGTAGAATGGGCTGTTGCCAAAGGTTTATCACCTGTAAAAATCAAAACGATTCCTGCTGATACAGCTACTGCAAAACCTTATGCTTTGGCTGAACGCTACAAAGGTGCGCAACAAACAAGTGGTGCGATTTTCCAAGTAAAATTAGACCCGACGCACCCAATTGGTTATGGTTATAAAGACCAAACTTTAAGCGTTTTCAGAGACAATAATATTTACTTAGAGAAAATTAAAGACCCATACAATGCGCCACTGATTTATACAAATGACCCGCTTGTGAGTGGTTACGTAACCGAAAGAAACAAGAAATTAATGAAAAATACTCCTTCGGTAGTAGCAACGTCTTTCGGAGCGGGAAAAGTAATTGTGATGACAGATAATCCAAATTTCAGAGCATTCTGGTACGGCACAAACAAATTATTCTTGAATGCTATTTTCTTTGGCTCAACGATACTTTCAGGAGTGCGTGGCGGAGATGAAGATTAATCCATTTTGGATTGGTGATTTCGGGTTTCGGAATCTGTTTTTGAAAGCTTAAGATTTATTATCAATTTAGCCCTTAAATTTTCTAATGTAGTTTAGAAATTTAAGGGCTTTTTGATTAAATTTTATTAAAATACAAAAGCTCATTGCTCATAACTCAAAGCTTTTAAAATGAACAAACCAACACTCAGAAAATATTACCTTTCCAAACGAAAAGCTCTTTCTCAAGAAATTATTCATGAAAAAAGTCAGGCGATTGTTGAGCTTTTTTTTCAGCATTTCAATCTTTCTACGGTAAAATATTTGCATGTTTTTTTGCCGATTATCAAGCAAAATGAAATCAATACTTTTTTGTTGATTAAAAGAATTCAAGATGAATTTCCACAAGTAAAAATTGTTGTGCCAAGATGTATTCCGAATACTTACGAAATGGAACATTTTCTATATAACGAAGAAAAGCTTGTTGAAAATAAATGGGGAATTCCAGAACCTGTTTCTGGTGAATTAATTACTCCTTCTGAAATATCGATGGTACTTGTTCCTTTGTTGATTTTCGACGAGCAAGGAAATCGTGTGGGTTATGGGAAAGGTTTCTATGATCGTTTCCTCCAAACTTGTTCTGAAGACCTTATTAAAATTGGTTTATGTCTTGAAGAAGCAATTCCTACAATCGACGATATGAATGACTTTGACATCAAAATTGACTACTGTATTACGCCAAATCGACTTTATTCGCTCGGATAAAAGCAAAATTTCAATAAAAAACAACATTTCCTACATATTCACTCTACTATTCCCACGATATTCCTTTTCTCTTCCAATTTTATCAAGTAATTTTGCAAACTTTTTATTTTCCCTGACTTCTAAAGGAAATTAAATTTCAACGATTCAGAAGAGTATTCAACCCTGTGATTTATTTGAAGGATAAATCATAAGAAAGAAACCATGAAAACTAAGATTTTAATAGGCTTTTTGATGTTTGTAGGTTTCAAAACCTTTGCTCAGGAAGAAAAAAGAACTTTGTATCCGATTGCAGTAAAAAGGCAATTATTTGGCGTAAAATTCATTTATGACCGACAAATAATCGACAATGCTTCGGCTCTACAAATACCATTGTTGCAAGCAAGAGACCCAAAAGTAAATCTGGAATTTCTGACTTACAAACAACAACAAAAGTTAGTAAAATTGATTAATATCGTTCCCGCAGGACTTTCACTTTATACGATTTTCAATAGAGATAAAGTATCAAGTGGCTTTTATTGGTCAACCGTGGGGAGTACTTTATTGATTTCTTCCTACTTAAATGTAAAGTCAAACATACATTTATCAAAGGCAATTAATCGGTATAACGAAGTAATCAGTAGTAACCAAATCGGTTTGAATATTCAAACCACACCCGAACATCAAGCGGTAGTGGGGATAGGGTTAAGACATAATTTTTAAGCATTTTTTTATATAAATCAATTCATAATCAATTTTAAAAATGAAAGTAGCAGTAGTCGGAGCCACAGGTTTGGTCGGTGGCGAAATCCTTAAAGTGTTAGCGGAACGTAACTTCCCAGTAACAGAAATCATTCCAGTAGCTTCTGAGCGTTCAGTAGGTAAACAGGTAGAATTTAAGGGTAAACAGTACACCGTTGTTGGTTTTGATGATGCTATTAAGATGAAACCAAACGTGGCGATTTTCTCGGCAGGTGGTGGTACATCTTTGGAATTAGCTCCTAAATTCGCAGCGGCAGGCATTACAGTAGTAGATAACTCTTCAGCTTGGAGAATGGACCCTACTAAAAAACTAGTAGTACCAGAAATTAATGCTTTTACTTTAACAGCAGAAGATAAAATTATTGCCAACCCGAATTGTTCTACGATTCAAATGGTTGTAGTAATGAATCCTTTGCACAAAAAATATAAAATCAAGCGTGTAGTTGTTTCTACGTACCAATCAGTAACTGGGACAGGAAAAGCAGCGGTTGATCAATTATTTGCAGAACGTGAAGGACGTACAGACGTTCCTGCGGTATATCCACACAAAATTGACTTGAACGTTTTACCACATATTGATGTATTCTTGGATAATGGTTATACCAAAGAAGAGATGAAAATGGTGAATGAAACCAAGAAAATCATGTTGGATGATTCGATTGCAGTAACAGCTACTACAGTCCGTATTCCAACAATTGGTGGACACTCTGAAGCAGTAAATATTGAATTTGAAAACGACTTCGATGTAGAAGAAGTAAAAAATATTTTAGCAAATGAAGAGGGAATCATTTTACAAGATGACCCTAAGAATTTTGTATATCCAATGCCAATCAATGCACATGGTAAGGATGAAGTTTTTGTTGGACGTATCCGTCGTGATGAAACTCAACCAAACACCATCAATATGTGGATTGTAGCTGATAACCTTCGTAAAGGAGCTGCTACAAACGCTGTGCAAATTGTAGAGTATTTGGCTAAAAACAATCTTATTTAGTAGTTTACAGGTTTGTTTGATAGTAAAATGAAAGCCGAGATTCTTATCTCGGCTTTTTATTTTTGTTGGCTATTTCATATTACCTTTTCTTATTCTCCAAAACAATCATAGAGGGAGGCATTTTCTTTTCCATCTGCAATTCTTCAATATCGACCATGCCTCTTCTTAAAAATGAACCTAATAGAATGTCGGCGTCGCCATCTTGGTCCATATCTGCTACATCCATCACCATCCATTTACCATGATTGGCTTCTGGAAATGTTGAAACTTTAAATTGATTCTTTCCTTGATTATCGAGTAATAAAAAACCTTCATGTGGTTTTTGTTTGGGGTCGGTAAAGAATGAAATAGCAGCAATATCCAAATCGCCATCTAAATCAAAATCTGCCGCCATTGCCTTTGAAGCCCCAAACATCGGATAAAAGTAACTTTGTTTAAAATTCCCTTTGCCATCATTCATGAAAATTCTGATACCATGATAGCTTTTAAAGGAAATAGATAAATCTGCATTATCGCCATTGGTATAAAGTATATCCAAGAAGCCATCTTTATTAAAATCGGCTAAATCCATATAACTAGAGCCATAAACAGAAGGGAAAGAGAGTACTTGTTTCTCTTCAAAAGTACCATGACCTGAATTGTAAAAGATAAAAATACCTTCACGGGCTTGTGTCATTAGCACCACAATGTCTGGTAAATTATCGCCATTCATGTCTTTGATAAAAGTATTTCTGGCTCCAGGCAATTCTTTTAAAATATGTTCTCTCCTATTTACGCCATCGTACCAAGCCAATTTTCCTAGTTCATTTCCAAAGTTACAAAGTACAAAATCTTCTTTTCCATCTTGATTCAAATCTCCAAAAGAAGCTTGAACAGGTCTTTGCAGAAATTCTAAAATAGGTTTTGATTGTTTTTGAGGTGTGATTTCTAAAAGACTTCCTTTTCGAAAATCATTAGGGTCCATTATACCCAGCGTCAATACTCTGAGATTTTTTTGAGAAAAATCTACATCAGCAATTGGGCTTGATACTACCAAAGAATCTTTCATTACACCATTCAAATCGTATTTTTTCAAGAAACTTTGCTCTCCACGCCAAGCCGCATAAATGCTTTTTTGGGCAGGATTAAACTTAACGAAAGTAACATAGGGTGTTTTATTGGCAATTCCTTCGATTTTTTTCACCGAAAAATTACTTAACCCAATCGAAATCTTTTCTTTTTTGGCTTGAGGAATTGCTTTTTCTGGAGCATTATCAATATAATATTTGATGATTTTCGCCCAGTCTTCTTTGGCAATAACAGGTTTTTCAGGAAATACTCCTGCTACGGCAAGAAACTGTAATTCCTCTGGATTCATACCTCCATATACTTTGAAAATGTCCGACTCCAAACCAAGTCGATTTGACATTTTGGGTAGAATACTTTTCTCCCAAGTGGCTTTATCCAATAAATCGGGACTAGGAAATTGATGACAGCTACCACAGTAGGTTTGCGCTAATTCTTTACCGTTTTTGTTAGAAGGAACTGGAGGAGTATAGGTTTCAGATTTATTCGAATTTGAGCAATTCCACAATAAACCCGCTAAAACCAAAAGGAATAAACGATTTAACATCTCTTAAGATTATTATAAAAATGGTTATCAAC
Organism: Arcicella rosea; assembly: GCF_040543805.1. Classification (NCBI taxonomy): domain Bacteria; kingdom Pseudomonadati; phylum Bacteroidota; class Cytophagia; order Cytophagales; family Flectobacillaceae; genus Arcicella; species Arcicella rosea. The sequence goes on along the minus strand of NZ_JBEUMS010000009.1, from coordinate 160,807 downwards.
AAAAAAAGGGAATTAAAAATACGTAAAATTTTTAATTCCCTTTTTGAATATGCAATTTATATAAATATTAAGCTAGTTCTGCAATCACAGTTTCGCCGCCTACTGGTCTATCTTCCAAGTTTACTAAAATTTTAGCATCTAAAGGAAGGTAAATATCAATTCTTGAACCGAACTTGATAAAACCAAATTCAGAACCTTGTTCTACGGTTTGTCCTTCTTTTACGTACCAACAAATTCTACGAGCTAAAGCACCAGCAATTTGACGGAACAATACTTCAGTTCCATTATTGTGTTTTACCACAACTGTTGTTCTTTCATTATCAGTACTTGATTTTGGATGCCAAGCTACCAAGTATTTTCCTGGATGATATTTGAAATAAGAAACGATGCCTGCAATTGGATTGAAATTGATATGCACGTTGATTGGCGACATAAAAATTGAAACTTGGCGACGTGGCTCTTTGAAGTACTCAGTTTCAACAACTTCTTCAATTACTACTACTTTACCATCTGCTGGAGCAATAATATGCTTTGGATTTTTAACCGTAGTACGAACAGGAACACGGAAAAATTGTAAAATAATCAATGCAAAAACTACGCTAAAAGCGATAACAATTTTGCGTAAAATTTCATTTTCTTCAAAAAAATAAGCAACAGCACTATTTAAAATGATTAAAAAAATGGTCGTAACTAAAATAGTACCTTTGCTTTCTCTGTGGATAGTCATGTGTTTAAGGGGTATATTTAAACAAAGTTAACTAATAATCTTTGAAAATCATGAATTCTTGGCTTTGGATAGTTATCTTAATTGTTGAATAGCAACTCCATGAAATAAAATACTTTTTATAAATATTCTAACGCAACCTTTTTCCAGAAAAGCCGTATTGATGTTGAAACGTTGTCAAAATGCCCATTATTACAGACCAAAACAATAGCCTCCAAACCATACTTGAAGGGTGCCGTAAGGGTGACTCTAAAAGTCAGGAATTGCTTTATAAGCAGTTTTATGGCTATGCTATGAGTGTCTGTTTACGTTATACCAAAACACGGGATGAAGCGGTTGAAGTAGTTAATGATGGCTTTATCAAGGTTTTCAACAATGCCGATAAAGTTGATTTAAGTAGGTCTTTTAAAAATTGGTTCAGACGAATTATGGTGAATACAGCTTTAGATTTTTATCGCCAAAATCATAAGCATTATGACCAAGATGACATTGAATATGCAGAACATTTGAGTGATAGAAGTGATGATGCTTCAGCCAATCTCTCTTATGAAGAACTATTGGCTTTAGTACAAAGATTATCACCAACCTACCGTACTGTTTTTAGTTTGTATGCAATAGATGGCTATTCGCATGATGAAATAGCCAAAATGTTAGGTTTTTCAGTAAGTGCATCGAAATCAAATTTAGCCCGTGCTAGGGTTAATTTGAGGGAAATGCTCAGTAAACGTTTTTAGTTAATCCATAAAAGTATAAAATCAAGGTTCTAATTAATAGAATCTTAACAAAAAAATGTCAGATAAGTGGTGGGATATGTCCGATGACGAACTGGATGACCTTTTCAGAGAAGCCTCTGATAAGGTGCAGATTCCGTTTGACCAATCGTCTCTGGATAAATTAAAAGCAAAAATAGACCCCAAGCCGGTGATTGTACCTGCCACTCGTTTCAAAAACGAAAGGTGGCTACTGCTATTGCTTTTACTTTGTTTCGTAGGGGCAGGAATAGGATATTACTTTACCAAAGATAATGTTTCAGTAAAATTAACGGGTCAAAAAAATCAAAAAGAAAATACATTAAATAAGCAAAAACAATCTGTAGCAACTGTTAAGGAAAATTCAGAAGACGTATTTTCTACAAAAGAGAAAACGACAGAAAAGTTAATTACAAAAGAACATAACAGTATTCAAGAAAAATTGGTCGAACAAAAATCAGCTAGAAATACCAAGCGTGAAAAAATTGGAATTACTGAAAAACAAGTAGCAAAAATAGAGGAACAAAAGACAAATAATGAATCAGAAAAACTGATACAAAAGCAAAGTAATGTCAGTTTAGTAAAGCATAAAAAAACCTCTAAGCCAATATTTAACACACATAATATCACTCCAAATGCACAAAAAGCAATTGAAGTATCTCCTACTGAAAAGACTTTGTCTAATAATCTAGCAAGTAAGCAAACCTATAAACTTGCCTTATTATCAAGTAAACCTTTGAAGGCTTTAAAGACAAATTTTAACATTGTTTTACCAGCATTTGAAGAAAGTAATTCTGAAGCAACAGTCAATCCAATTGTAAGTACACTTAAAAATTCACGTTTTGGTATTCGTTTAGCCATTGCTCCTGATGCCAATGCTGTTGAAAATTTGGGAGATTTTGCTTTTGGGAAATCAGCTGGAATTTTATTCGAATACAATTTAACTAAACGCTTTACCTTACAAACTGGGGCTATTTATACTTATAAACAATATACTACAGGTATCGAGAATTATCATGCTTGGGCAAAAAATTGGTCATATCGCCCAGTTTTACCAACAAGCGTTGCAGGCGATTGTAAGATATTGGATATACCAATCAATATTCGTTACAATGTATTTATGAAGCCCAAAAATACTTGGTTTGTAAGTGCTGGTGTTTCTTCTTATCTGATGCTGACCGAAAATTATGAATATTATTATCCAGAATCGGCTACAGTTCCTACCAATTTCCCTCGAAATGTATCTTGGAAAAGAGATGACGATTACTTCATGAGTACTTTGAATTTATCTTTTGGTTTCGAAAAACGCATCAATCAGCATATTGCTATTCAAGCAGAACCATACTTGAAAACACCCTTAAAAGAAGTAGGAAGAGGAAAAGTAAATCTTTACAGCAGTGGAATTTTGTTTTCTTTGAAGTATGGTTTTTAGAAAAATGCTAGACAATTTCTAAAATCATAGATTCTAAGGTTAATCCAGGTCCAAAAGCACAGCTTAAAATATTTTGATTTTGATGGATGTTTTCGGTGTCTTTCAACATCTGTTTTAATACAAAAAGTACTGTTGCTGACGACATATTCCCATAATTGCTCAAGATTTGATAAGCATATCGATTATCATTTGTATTGATTTCTAAAGCTGTTTCAATAGCTTCTAAAATAGCTTTTCCACCCGGATGAATTGCGTACAATGAAATATCTTGCTTGGTTAATCCTGAATTAGCAAAAAGTTTGTCCGTCAACGCTTTGATACCAGATTTAACTAATTTAGGAATATACGAAGTAAGCGTCATTTCAAAACCAAAATCGGCTACTTGCCAAGCCATATCTTGTTTCCCTTCAAAGTACAAATCACAAAAGAAAGATTTCATGGCTAAAGACAGATTTTTTTGAGAAGGTTCTGCTTCGATTAACACCGATGCTGCTCCATCAGCAAAAAGCGCATTCGATAACAGAAAATCTTCATCCATTTTCTTCTGAAAATGAAGTGTACACAATTCCACACAAACCAATAATACTTTTGCTTCTGGATTCGCTTTACAAATAGTATCTGCTATTTTCAGCCCATTAAAAGCGCCGTAACAACCCATAAAATTGATGGCGGTTCGCTGAATATTGGTACTTAATCCTAAAGAAGAAATTATTTCAATATCGAGTCCAGGAGCGTACATTCCTGTGCAACTTACCGTGATGATGTGCGTAATGTTGGGTAATTCTCCCAACTCAGCAATCGCTTTTAAGCAAAGAGGTAAAGCGTATTTCTTGTAAGCAAGCATTCGTTGTGAAATACTTGGAAATGGTTCTAAATCAGAAGTCTGAGGATAAAATTCGTAGTCAGAAAAGGTTTTTCCATAATCAGATAATACAGAATAACGCTGGTTAATTTTGGTAGAACGATACAAGGCTTTTAATCTTCTTTGTTCATATTCATTCATTTGTAAGGCAGAAGCCATGAATTCCGCAATTTGCATTTGTGGAAAACAATTTTCAGGAACAGCCGTACCTATTGCATTGATAAAACTCATGAATGATTGCGGGTTTACTGTTTGTTGATAACGAAAGCTAAGTATTTTAAAGCGTATTCTAATTGATATACGAAATACTTATCGAAATTGTTTTTCTTCTGTCAGTAAGATGTCAATTTATAGCATTTTATCATTCTTTTTTAAATACTCCACTACCTTGTCGAGAATTTTGGTATGTCCAGCTTCAAGAGTGATTAATTGGACGTTGGGAAGTTTTGTCGCCAAAGGCAACACTTTTTCGGAAGGTAAAATGGTATCGTATTTTCCTGTAAAAATGGTTACGCTAATCTTTTCGTTGTTGATTTGCTCTGCTAGTTTTTTCAAATTGAATTTTAAATATCGAAAGCCTGTCCACGATTGAAATACTTGTTTTTTCTTCGTTGGTGTATCCAACATTCTATGTGCGAAACGAATCGAACTTTCTGGAACAATACGCATTTTGGCAAAAAACTTCGTGAAAGATAAAAATTTGTCTTCTTGAAAAATAACGTATTTGAATACTTTTCGAGTAAGGCTGAAACGTGTTGCAAAGGCGTAAATCGGATGTTCTGAAATACCATCTGGTGAAACCAAAGTCATGCTTTTTATGCGTTTTGGAAAAGCTTCAACAGTGGCTAAAGCGAATCTTCCTCCCATGCTAAAACCTATTACAGAAAAGGTTTCAATTTTATTTTCTGATAAAAATGTTGTGAGATAATCTTTCCAAATAGATTTTGTAATTAGTTCGTTTTGTGAGGCTTGATTTGCCTGAATACTTTTTCCATGAAAAGGTAAATCAAAAGCATAGATTGTATAAACGTCGCCAAAGGTTTCGGCAAAATGTTGGAAACACAAAAAATCCTGCCCAATCCCATGAAAGGCGAGCAGGATTTTTTGTCCGTTTCCGATTTTTTGAAAATATAATTTCATGAATGATTAATGACCCTTACCGCCTTTTACAACAGCATTGTCAAAGTCAATTCCTTGATTTTTCAATACACCTTGTACTCTTATTCCAAAGAATACCAAGTAAGCAAAACAAATAATTGGCACAAAGTATGATTGTTGAATGCCGATTGTATCAGCCACAATTCCTTGAAGTACTGGAACAACTGCACCTCCGCAAATCATCATAATCATATAGGCTGAACCTTGGTTGGTGTATTTTCCTAAGCCTGCCGTTCCTAAAGAGAAAATACATGGCCATAAAACCGAACAGAATAAACCTCCACTGATGAAAGCAAAAAGAGTAATATCACCACTACCCAATACGCCAATTACCATTGCCAATGCGCCCATTCCAGAGAAAACTAAAAGTGTTCTAACAGGTTTTTCATCGCAATAGAAGAATGCCGCAATCATGATTAATACACAAATGGCATAAGCGTATAAATCGCTCATATCGCTTCCGTGCAAAGTATTTACACCTAAAACAATGGCAAAAGCTACAAAAGGAACAACAACGGTTAATATCTTTTTGGTAGCTGGTGCTACATCAAAATTACTAAGTGCGGCTGTCCAACGACCAATCATCATACTTCCCCAGAACATCGAAACGTAATGTGAAATTTGTGAAGAATCTAAACCTTGTGTTACTTTTAAATATTCTCCTAAATTACTTCCGATGGTTACTTCAACACCTACGTACATAAAAATGGCAATCATACCCAATACTAATTGTGGGTATTTTAAAACGCCAGTTCCGATTTCTACTTCTTCGTCGTTGGTAATTCTTGGTAATTTAGATACTTTGAAGAAAATGGCTAATAATACAAAAAGTGCCCCTAGAATCAAATAAGGCAATTTTACAGATTCGATTGTTGCATTTTTAGCAGCATCCGCAGCGATTGAACCAAAGATAGCAAAACTGATAATAACTGGACCAATTGTTCCACCTAAGTTATTAACAGCGCCGCCCAAGTTAATTCTGTGTGAACCTGTTTCTGGTGGACCAAGGGCAATCATGAATGGTTGCGTAGCCGTTTGTTGTAACGAAAAGCCTAAACCAACAATAAATAACGCTGAAAGTAATAATGGAAAAGATTTCATTTCAGCGGCTGGATAAAATAACAATGTTCCTAAAGCTGAAATAATTAAACCGTACACAATTCCGTTTTTGTAGCCGATTTTGTTCAAAATATCACTCTTGATTACACTTGAAACAATAAAGTATAAAATTGAACCAACTGTGTAAGCAATGTAAAAGGCAAAATCAACTAATTGCGCCTGCCATTGTTCTAAACCAAATTTTTCTTTAAACAAAGGAATTAAAATACCGTTTGAGGCTGCAACGAAACTCCAGAAGAACCATACCGTCATGAGTGTATAAAGATGGGACTTCTGATTGGATTGTGTGGTCATTGAAAACGTGTTTTAGGGTTATTTTTTAGACTGATTAAAAAGGATAATTTTACTTTAAAGCTAATACTTTTTAATTGTTTCGTCAAAATTATATTGATAAAATACCAGAACCTTTACTTATATTGCCGATTGTTCTTGAAAAATATCAAGATACTCCTTTATTGTACATAAATATCTGCTGAATCATAAACCACCACTTTCGACCATAAATGATGATTCTCTGCTCCGAATTTTTTGTGTAATGGATGTACCAAATACTTCTCTTCGTCTTCTTTGCTATCAAAAATCAACAAGACAGAAAAAGAGTAAGACGCATCAGTAACGGGTTTGTCAAAATCATTGATTGACGGCAAACCAATATGTGCAGATTTTATCACTTCTATTTTACCCAACGCTTTCAAGGCTGCTAATAATTGATCATGATCTTTTTTATTATTAGGGTCTTTCAACCAAAAATATACGTGGTGAATAAAAGAAAGTTTTTCGCCCTTTGGCGCTGCCGTTGAATCTGTCGTTGCGATACTTGTCATAATTGTTCCTGTGGCTAATGCCGTTGCTGAATTTTCTAAAAATTGTCTTCTGGATGATTTTTGCATGATTTTATTAGAGATTTTGATTTTATTCCTATTTTGAAGAGTATAAACAACAAATATATCTTTTCTTAGCGGAACTCTATCATGAAATATCAGTGAACTATTTTATTCAAAATATCGGTTAAGCTATCGACCAAACATTTTTATATATTTGAAGTTTACTTAACACAAATTTCCCTAAAACATAAAATATGAATATTGCCATTATTGCCACTTCGCCCAGAAAGAATAGCAATTCCTTACGTTTTTCTAAATATTTACAAAAAGTACTAAAAGCTTCAGGCTTTGAGAATAGTACAATTGTAGATTTTCATCATTTCGATATTCCTTCAGTGGGTAGAGGAACGGTACAAAAAGATGATTTAACTCTTTTTCAGGCTGAGTTAATTGGTGTTTGGGAAAAAGCAGATTTGGTGTTTTTTGTAAGTCCAGAATATAATTGGACGGTTAACGGAGATTTATTAAATGCTTTGCATCAGTTGGGTTCAAAAGATTTTGTGCACCTTTTCAATAACAAAGTATTTGCTTTGGCGGGTGTTTCTAACGGACGTGGTGGTAAAGTGCCTTGTTTAGAATTGACGACTGTTATTAATAAAATTATCAATTTCACCAATCAGCATTCTGTTATTTCTCCAAGAATCTATGAATCGCATGAAACAGCTAAGAATTTGGATGAACATGCAGATTCAACAGGAAATCATATCTATGAAAATACTGTAAAGGCTTTTGTTGATTATGCTTTGATTGTGGCGAAAAGATGGGTGAAGTAAGTAAATTGTGATTTAGTGATTTAGTGATTTAGTGATTTAGTGATTTAGTGATTTAGTGATTTAGTGATTTAGTGATTTAGTGATTTAGTGATTTAGTGATTTAGTGATTGGGGAGGCGATTCTTTTAGATTGAGTTCCAAAAAATTCATTTTAATTTTAAAAATCACTAATTCACAACTCACTCAATCACTAAATCACAACTATCTCAGCTATATCTATCATTTCTCCAAGGATATGCGGTATTGGAGTAACCTCTTTCTTCCCAAAAACCTAATTTATTTTTAGGCATAAATTCTATTCTTTTTATCCATTTAGAGCCTTTCCAAGCATATAACTGTGGCGTAATCATGCGGAGTGGACCGCCATGTTCTACGGCTAATGGTTGTCCGTCAACAGTATGACCGAGTAATACATCTGGTTTTAGGGCTTCTTCTAGCGAAACATTGGTGGTATAAGTATCGTAGCCATAACACATAATATGCGTTGCTGTTTCTTTAGGTTGTACTAAAGCGGCTAAATCTAACAAACGAACGCCTTTCCAAATCATATCTAATTTCGACCAAGTAGTTACACAATGAAAATCAGAAACATCTTCTGTTTGTGGCAAAGCCATGAAATCCTCCCATGTTAATATTACAGGATTTTCTACTTCTCCGTCGATAATCAAACGCCATTTGTCTAATGGAATTTTGGGTTGGTAGCCCAAATCAAGTACTGGCCATTTGGTCGTTAAAGTTTGTCCAACTGGAGTAGTTGGCATTCCGTGACGGTTGATTGGTCCTTTTCCTTGTGGTTTTGTATCAGCCATTGATGGCGTCGCTTTCATTTTTTCTTCAAAACGAGCCTTCAATTTCATTCTTGCCTCGATGATGCGGTCAAGTTTATTATCTTGGTTTTGTTCGTTTTCCATCTTAGTATTTTTTTAGCATTAAGCTTTTTTGTCTGTTTTTGAATCCACTGATTTGCGCAGAAAAGGTACGCTGATATTATAATCAAGATTTCTGCTATATCGTTTCTTCTGCATTAATTTTCAACCACAAAAATGCACCAATCATTACAATGATTCCTAACAGTAATACAGGAAAATTATAGCCAAAATTAGTCGCTAAATAGCCAAAACTTACTGTACTAAAATAGGCTGCGAGTAAACCTGCGGAATTCATTGCTCCTGAAATCGAACCACTTCTTGTTCCACCAATATCCATTGAAACAGCCCATGCTACGGGCGCAGTAACATCCATAAAAGCCATTCCTAAAGAGAGTAAAATAATGGCTATCGTATTATTTATCGTTAAAGCAGAAACAACTAAACATATTCCTGAAATACCTAAACCGACGATAGGAACAATTCTTCTTCCCCATTTTTTACCATACTTTTTTACAGCAATATCGCTCAAAAAACCACCTAAGAAACAACCCAAAGCAGCCAATAAAAACGGCGCTGAACCGATAAGTTTCAATTCATTTTCACTGACACCTCTACCTTGTTGTAAATATTTTGGCAACCAAGTTTGAAAGAAATATACTCCTGTGGCATAGCAGGCATACATCGCCATTAAATAACCTAGATTTTTGTTTTGTAATAACTTGAAAATTGAAGTCTTCGCTCCATGATTATCTAATTGTCGTTTGGCAAGAATTTCTTTTAATTCATCTGCTGAAATATCCTTAGCATCTGTGGGTTCTTCTTTATGCCAGAACTGCCAAAAGATTACCCAAATTACACCTACAAAACCTAATACATAAAAAGATGCTTCCCAGCCATAGCTTTGTTGAATCGGAATGACGACCAATGGTGTTAAGCCCGCACCTAAGCGAGAAGCCCCCCAGATAATGGCTTGTGCTTGTCCACGTTCGTTGGCAGGAAACCATTTTGCTAAAGCAATGGCTATATTCGGATATGCTCCAGCTTCGCCAATGCCAAACAAAAACCTAACTACCAAAAGCATGGCAAAACCTGTAGAGAATCCTGTTAATATCGTAAAAAAAGACCACCAAAGAACGACTCTAATCAATACTGATTTTGCCCCGATTCTATCGCCCAATAAACCAGTAGGAATTTCAAAAAGTGCATAAGCCAAAGTAAAAGAGCCCAAAATCCAACCCCATTGTACGGCAGTTAATCCTAATTCTTTAGTGATACGCTCGCCTGCGGTGGAAAATGCGATTCGGTCGAGGAAAGTGATGACAGAAAGAATAGCAAGTACAAGCAGTACTTGATGACGCTTTTTCATATTTAGATGGTTTGATTTTGGATGTTTAAAGATAATACTCTTTTAGGGAAATGCTATCGTAATGATTTAAACCAAACACAATTTGATATTACTAATGATACTCAAAGCATGAAGCTTCATATAATTTATATCAACGATGATACTCAAAGCATGAAGCTTTATATAATTTACATCAACGATGATACTCAGAGCATGAAACTTTATATAATTTATATCAACGATGATACTCAAAGCATGAAGCTTTATATAATTTACATCAACGATGATACTCAAAGCATGAAGCTTTATATAATTTGTATCAACGATGATGCACTTTGTATCATCATTCTTATCTTATTGAATACTCATCAAAGCAACATAGGTTTCAAGCCCACTCCATAAATTCTGGATTCTGATATTTTCATTTTCAGCATGCTGATTATTATCATGATTGGCAATAGGAACTGTAATTGTTGGTGTTGATAAATGTTTATCAAATAAATACAAAGGCAAACTTCCCCCCGAACTTGGCATCAAAACGATGTTTTCTTTAGAAGTACTTTGTACTGCTTTGATAATAAGCTGTGCGATGGGTAAATCCATTTTAGTGCGTTGAGCATTATAACCATCTTTGGCTTGTACACGAGCAATGAGTGGATATTTTAATCTTTCTTCATCAGTAATACTCTCGTTGGTAGTTACATAATAACCTTGAGATTTGATATGTTCGATTACCTTTTGAACTTGTCGTTGAGCATCATTTCCTAATACCAATCGCAAATCTAAAGCCGCCGTTGCAGAAGTAGGAATGATATTCGCCACCATTTTACCCACGTTCGCACTAGCGATTCCATTGATATTTAAAGAAGGCAAACTAATTAATTCAGCAAGCGATTTACCATCGCCTTCGGCACGCACAAAACCCAATTCATTTCTCATTTGCTCGTCGGGCGGAGGAATGTTGGCTAAAGCCTGTTTTTCTAAAGCTGATAAAGGAGTAACATCATCATAAAAACCTTTAATCAATACTTTGCCTTTGGTATCCTTCATCGTTGCCAATAAATTCACCAATAAATTAGCGGGATTAGGCGCCCAGTTTCCATAATGTCCGCTATGTAAAGGGCGCTTCGAAGCAAATACTTTTACTTCCATATTTACGTCACCACGTACCCCAAACACTACTTGTTTTCGTCCAGATTGATGAACGGGGCCATCGCAAATAACCCAAAGGTCGGCATTGAGTTTGTCTTTATGTTTTGCTAGAATTTCTTCTAAATGAGTAGAGCCAGCTTCTTCTTCGCCTTCAAAAAAGAACTTTAAATTTACAGAAGGTTTGATACCCATTTTAGTCATGGCTTGATAAGCCGATAAAATGGTAAACACGCCCGCTTTATCATCTGAAGCACTTCTACCATAAATTCTCCATTCAGGATTAATGCTTTCAGAAGCTTTTGGAACATCAATAATTTTACCACCTTTTTCTAAAGAAGCATCCAAGAAAACCGCTTCAAAAGGTTTTATTCCCTCCGCCCATTGATTAGGATTCACTGGCTGACCATCATAATGTGCATAAAACACTAAGGTTTTTGTAGCATTTGGCACGATTACTTCACCATAAATAGCTGGAGGAACGCCTTTGGTTTTGGCATCTAATTTTTGAGTTTTAATGCCTCTGTCTTCCATCATTTTCACGATATAATTTGCCGTTTTTTGAATACCGACAGTATCATAAACGACATTGGGAATAGACAACAAACCCATAAATTCATGAAGAAGTTGATGCTCATTCGCTTGACGAAATGAACGAGTTTTATCGACCAAAGTACTTTGAGCAAAAACCGTTAAGACATTGATTGATAATAAAATAAGTAAAAAGTAGCGTTTCATGGATGAAGTGTGAGTTAGTATTGTACGAAGGATTTAATTTTGTTCAAATATTTCTTAAATTAATATTTTTGTAGCGGCAAACCCTTGCGGTTGCCGCACTCAAAACGGCAACCGCAAGGGTTTGCCGCTACATCAAATCAGCTTTAAAGACAAAGCTAAACCTTAGTGCAGGACTAATTATGAGTACTTTAGATTAAAACACCAATCTAAAAATAGTCCCCTGCCCTTCTACTGAATTGACCGTGATACTACCTTTATGCAATGCCATAATTTGTTTTGACAAACTTAAACCAATGCCCGAACCATTGGTTTTTGAAGTAAAAAATGGTACAAAAATTTTATCCATCAATTCTGCCGACATACCTATACCATTGTCTTTTACTTCAATCACTACTTTTTCTTGTGGGTTCAAATACGCTCCGATTTGAATCTGTGGATTATCAGATTCTTTAACAGCATCTATTGCATTAATCATCAAATTGATAATTACTTGTTCTATCAGAGCCAAATCGCCTTCTATTTGTAAATCAAAATCTTTTAGAATTACATCAAATTCAATGTTCTTTTGTTCAATCTGATTTTCAAGCAGAATCTCTACACTTTCAAACAAATCTCGAATGTAAAAAGTGGAGAATGAAGTAATAGAAACCTTTGCTAATTGTCGATAAGTATCGGCAAATTTCAACAAATTGGCACTTCGTTTCTTGATGGTTGAAACACCCAAAGTAATGTCTTCTAATAATTGTTTATTGGCTGGATTTGGATTTTCGCCACTTTTCAATCGTCCTTCCATCGTTTCTGCCAAAGAGGCAATCGGAGCAACAGAATTCATAATTTCGTGCGTCATTACTCTCAATAACTTCTGATAGGCTTGTGCTTCGGTATCTTCAATGGCTTCATTTACGTTTTGGAAGGCGATTAGATGTGTTAATTTCCCTTCGTTCATAAAAGTAGTTTTGGCTAACAAAACCTGTTTATGGTCTATTTTCACCAATTGATTCTCTCCACTTTTTAAAGAAACAATTGCCTGAAAAACAAAAAGATTTCGTTTTTCTAAAGAAGAAATATTTCTTAAATAAGGAATACTTAACATCTTTTTAAAAGCCTCGTTCATCCAGCCTACTTCTCCATTTTGGTCATAAGAGAGTATTCCAGTATCCACCAGCTCCAATATTTTTTGAAGATATTGATATTGTTCTTCTCGTTCAGAAGAAAGTTGTTTGAAAGTACCATTGATTTGGTTGAAAGCTCTTCTCAATTGCCGAACCGAAACAGGTGCATTTTTTTCGGCAAATTGTAAGGAGAAATCTCTGTATTGAACCGCTTCAATAAATTGAGTTAGTTCGGTATTGGTTTTATTGATGAATTGAACAAAACTCAAAATCTGAAAAAACAGCACCAATCCGATAAAAAAGAGTAAAGTAAACTTATCGTTTACGATACAAAAAGCCGCCAAAGTAATACTTCCCAAAAGTAAAAGTACCCTTAGCGTCAGACTGACTTCATAGCGATTGAGTTTGAACATAAATGATTTAGAAGTTGTGAATTGTGAATGATGAGTTGTGAGCGAACAGTCGATTCGGTTTAAAATAATTGATTACTAGATATTCTTTCTAATTGTTGATACCCTTTGCGGTTGCCTGCATATCAAAAGGCAACCGCTAAGGATGACAATTCTTAATCCAATTGTGAATCTATGATTTTTAGCTCATTACTCAAAATACAAAATTATTTCACTTCCGTCAATTCCAACACTACACTTGTTCTTCTTAAAGTAATATTAGGATTCAAACCTATGGTCATTAAATAATCTCCAGAATACACAAGGTCTTTGGCAATGCTTGATTTTGTATCAGGATAGACATTTATTTCTTGAATTTTATACTTCTTTTTTGGGTCTAATCCTTTCAGTTTTACAGGAGTAACACTGTAAACACCATCGTAACGGTTGGTCGTTAAATAAGAAAACATCACAGCGTGGTCTTGTGTTGCATTGCTAAACATCAAAGAAGCATAAGGATTTTCCCAAGGATTTTTCAGACGATACAAATCGCCATGCCAAACAACATCGCTGATTCTTTTATAATTCGCCAATGCTTGCTGACTAAATTCTAATTCCTTTTCTGATAAATGACTGACTACAATATCGTAACCCATTTTACCCATCATCGCAACGTCAGTGCGGTATTTAATGCCAACTTTACTCCAATCTGTAATGTGATTACACTGAGCAATGGCAGGATAAAAATAGGAATATTCCCACTGCATAAATACTCTTTCAAGTGGGTCGGTATTATCGCTTACCCAAAATTCAGTGAAGTATTTCAAGGCTTCATAATCGACTCTACCACCTCCACCAGAACATAACATCATCGGTACTTTAGGATATTTCGCTCTGATTTTTTCTAATACTTTATATAAACCTCGCACATATTCTACATAAAGATGTGTTTGTGGTAATCCTTTTTTCTCTAAATAAGCAGAATGAGCATTGTAAACAACCGCATTGCAATCCCATTTGATAAAGGCTATTTCGGGGTTTTTGGTAAAAAGATTATCAATGACGCCATATACAAAATCTTGTACTTCTGGATTCGACAAATCTAAGGGTAATTGATTTCTGAAATAATGTTCTGGTCGCTGAGGTTCACGAATTACCCAATCAAGGTGTTTTTCGTATAATTCAGATTTCGGATTTACCATTTCAGGTTCAACCCAAATCCCAAATTTAATGCCTGCTTTTGTTGCTTCTTTTACCAAGTAACCAATTCCATTGGGCAATTTTTTGCGATTTTCTTGCCAATCTCCTAAACCTGCAGCATCGCCATTTCTTGGATATTTATTGGCAAACCAACCATCATCCAATAAAAACATATCTACGCCTAATTTTTTCCCATCTTTAAAAAGTTTCGTCAATTTGGGTTCGTCAAAATCAAAATAAGTAGCTTCCCAGTTGTTCAATAAAGTAAGTCTTGAGCCTTCGCCATCCAAAATCCTATACTTTCTTGCCCAATTGTGCATATTTCTACTGGCTTCGCCTTTGCCATTTTCCGAGAAAGTAAAAATAAAAGAAGGCGTTTTAAAATCTTGATTACTTGCCAACGAATACTCAGAAGCATGCGAATTGATTCCAGCCAACAAACGAAGGTTATGATAAGTATCCAATTCAAAATCTATCTTAAAATTCCCCGACCAAGCTAAAGTTCCTAATAATACTTTACCAGCATCTTCGGTTGCAGGTTTATCGAACGACAACATAAAGGTTGGCGGTTGAAATAAATTGGCTCTTGTTCCCAACTTAGAATCTAGCGTTTTGATACCCGCCGTCAGTTTAGTTTCTTCGGGTTTCATTTCTTTTGCCCAACCACCGTGATAATGATTGAGGTAATAATCGTCTGCCATAAAATACAAATTAGCAGAGGCATATTTCTGCAAAGTAATATTTTTGGCTTCTTGATGTTTGATGACAGACCATTGTTCTATAACGTTCTCTTTGTAATAAACTTTATAGAAAAGTCGTACTTCAAGGGCATACACTGGGTCTTTTAGTACAATCACCGTTTCAGAAACATTGTCATCAATTTTCTTTACTTCGTGACTAACGTATTTCAGTTCCAAAGAAGAATTTCCATCGGCGTGTTTTACTTCGATGGCTGGTTCTACCATATTCCAAGTACCACTTGGCGTGTAAACGGAATTAAAAATCCCTGAATTTTCATCATTGATTTTATACTCTTTGGTAATAAAGCCATAGTCAGACGATTGAGCTAGTTTTTTCCCGAAGAAAACAGTTCCTAAACGGTTGTCTTTATCGGTTTGAAAGACCAAAGCATTTTGTGAAGTTTCGATAGGAATGGTAATCAGCTTTTGGGCATTGATACCAAAGCTGATGAAAAAGATTCCTAAAATGACATAGAAGGTTTTTGGAGAGTAATTGGACATTTGCTTTTTTTAGATTATTTATGCCAAAATAAGTCTTTTTACGAAGTTTAATAACCAATCTTATCATGAATTGATTAGATTTTGTACAGTATTGTCTTTATCTTTTCATCACTCTTAATAAAATTAAAGCATGAAAAAAATTAATCAAATCTCTTTCTTCTCGTTGCTATGTTTGGCTACTTTACCAACTTTAGCACAGCAAAAGCAGAAACCGCTTCATTCTGAAATGTTGCACACAGCACAGCCAGACTATCCAGTGGCTTATACTACACCAAAAGTGGAAGAAGTAACACAAGTACTTAATAGAGTCCACAAGTATTTAGATGCTGTTACGCCAATGAAAGTAATTAGCAACACGACAAAAAAAGAAATTACAGATTTTAGCAAAATAGATACCAGTGCGGTTGTAGAAAGAGGAACATTCAGCTTAACAAGCTACGAATGGGGCGTAACTTATTCAGGAATGTTAGCTGCAAGTGAAGCAACGGGCGATGAGCGTTTCAATGAGTATGCTCGTAAACGCATGACTTTCTTGGCTGATAAAGTACCTTATTTCAAAGAAGTATTGAAGCAAAACCCAAAAAGTAAAGGACTTCGCCAAGTAATTATGCCACATGCTTTGGACGACTGTGGTGCAGTTTGTTCTGCTATGATTAAAGCGACGAGAGGTAATATTGTGAAAACAGATTTACGTCCTTTGATTGATAATTACATGAATTATATCAGTACAAAAGAATTTCGTTTTGCGGATGGTACTTTAGCTAGAAACCGCCCACAAGCGAATACACTTTGGTTAGATGATTTATTCATGGGCGTACCTGCTTTAGCACAAATGGGTAAATTAACAGGCGATAATCGTTACTTTGATGATGCGGTAAAACAGATTTCACAGTTTTCAAAAAGAATGTTTAATAGCCAGAAAAACGTATTTATGCACGGTTGGGTAGCAGATATGGAAACTCATCCAGAATTTCACTGGGCTCGTGCAAATGGTTGGGCAGTGTTGACGATGGTTGAATTATTAGATGTTTTACCTGAAAACCATGCTGGTCGTGCAGAAGTATTGGCATTGTTGAGAGCGCATGCTAAAGGTTTGGCTTCGTACCAAACAGGAAGCGGCTTCTGGCATCAATTATTAGACCGTCCAGATTCTTATTTAGAAACTTCGGCGACAGCGATTTATGCTTATTCTTTTGCAAGAGCAATCAATAATGGATGGCTTGATGCAAAAGCTTATGGTCCTGCTACTTTATTGGCTTGGAATGCTGTAGCAACGAAAGTAAATGCTGGCGGACAAGTAGAAGGCGTTTGTGTAGGAACAGGAATGGGCTTTGACCCAGCTTTTTATTATTATCGCCCAGTGAATGTATTGGCGGCTCATGGTTATGGTCCAGTTTTATTAGCAGGAGCAGAAATGCTGAAATTGATGAAATCTGGAAAGTATTCTATGAACGATAGTGCTTTGCAGTATAATAAATAATTTTGTGAGTTAGTCAGTTAGTGAATCAGTGATTTAGTGAGTAATCTACTAAACTCTCCATCCTTTAGTAATATTCTAAAAAGCCATCATTTGGGTAATTCCTAAATGATGGCTTTTTTGCTTAGATTGCATTTGGAAAAGAATTCTTAATTATTGACGAGTTGAAAACTCGTTTTACGAACGAATGTTAATCTTTTGTTAATGTAATACTTTTAAAAGTAAAGCCACGTTTCTCTGTCAAATCAAATTAAACAATCAAATGAAAAAATTAGCGAAAATGTTAATGCTTGTTATCCCATTCGGATTAGGAGCTTTTGCAAGTACTGCTCAACAAGTAATCGTAGAGAAACCTCAACCTAAAAAAATTGAAGTAACAGGAAGTGCCGAACAAGAAGTATTACCCGATGAAATCTATGTTTCTATTACTTTAAGAGAATATTTTAAAGATAATAACAACAAGAATAAAGTTGATATTATGGTTTTGGAAAAGCAACTTCAAAAAGCTGTTGAAGAAGCTGGCATTGCCAAAGAAAATTTCAGCGTAGGCGATATCAACGGTTATCGTGAATGGTTTGGCAAGAAAAAACCAACGACTTTTTTAGAAAGTAAAAGCTACATCGTGAAAGTAGCCAATTTGTATAAAATTGATGGAATCATTGCACGTGTAGATGATAAAGGTGTTGCTTCCACAAATATCAGTCGCTTCGAATATTCTAAAATAGAAGCGTTGAGAAAAGAAGTAAAAATTAAAGCTTTGCAAGCAGCCAAAGAAAAAGCGAAGTACTTATTAGAAGGAATTGGCGAACAATTGGGCGAAGCATTAGAAATCTACGAAATCGACAATGGTTATTCTCCAGCACCGATGTATTCAAACATGATGATGAAATCGGCAAGAGCGGAGTCAGCCGATGTGATGCCTGAAAGTACTATCGACGTTCAGAAGATAAAAGTGAGATATGAAGTGAAGGCAGTTTTTAGGATTAAGTAGGGTTAGGTTAGAGACTTTAAGACTTTAGGACTTAAAAAGATTAAGAAATAAAATTTCGTTTTTCTTTTAATAAGAGATTCCCATATCCTAAAGTCATCTAGTCTTCAAGTCCTTAAATCTCAATAAAACAATTTCCTCCAATTAATAGCACGACTCTGCGGAATCGTGCTATTTTTGTTTATAAACTCATTTCTTCAGCAAACATGAAAATATCCTTACTTAGATTAACTGTCCTTTTACTTTTTAGTGTCCAGACTTTTGCACAACAAGGTATTTATTTGCTCAAACCTGCACGAATATTTGATGGAGAAAATATCCATGAAAACTGGCAAGTGTTGGTTCAAAAAGATAGAATTATTGCCGTTGGCGAAAATCTAAAGATTCCTCAAAATACAGAAATTACCAATTTGCCCAATGCAACGTTATTACCCGGATTGATTGAAGGACATTCACATTTATTACTTCATCCTTACAACGAAACCACGTGGGACGACCAAGTTTTGAAAGAATCTAGGGCAGAACGCATCGTTAGAGCCACTGTTCACGCCAAAAATACTTTGATGGCAGGTTTTACAACCGTCAGAGATTTAGGAAGTGAAGGAGCTGATTATGATGATATAGGGTTGAAACAATCTATCGAAAAAGGTATTATTCCCGGTCCAAGAATGTTAGTAGCTGGTCGTGCTTTGGTAGTTACTGGTAGCTATGGACCAAAAGGCTTTCAGTCGGACGTGACGGTTGTTCAAGGTGCGGAGGAAGCCGATGGCATAGATAATTTATCAAAAGCAGTAAGAACACAAATCGGGAAAGGCGCTGATGTAATAAAAGTATATGCTGATTATCGTTGGGGACTTTTTAAAGATGCACAACCAACTTTTTTAGAATCGGAGTTAAAATTGGTTGTTGATATTGCTAAAAGTTCTGGTCGTGATGTAGTTGCTCATGCTTCAACAGCAGAAGGAATGCGCAGAGCAATTATGGCTGGCGTAAAAACGATTGAACATGGCGATGGTGCAACCGCAGAGATTTTTAAATTGATGAAAGAGAAAGATGTATGTTTCTGCCCGACTTTAGCCGCTGGCGATGCTACTTCTCAATATAAAGGTTGGAAAAAAGGACAAGAACCAGAGCCAGAGCGCATTCAACTAAAACGCAAAAGTTTCAAAGAAGCATTAGCCACTGGCGTGAAAATTTGCATGGGTGGCGATGTGGGCGTCTTTCCACATGGAGAAAATGCTCGTGAAATGGAAATGATGGTAGAATATGGCATGAAACCGATAAATGTTTTACAGTCGAGTACTTCAATAAATGCAGAAGTATTCAAACTAAAAGATTTAGGAAATATCAAAACAGGCTATTTAGCCGATATAATTGCCGTTCAAGGAGAACCTGAAAAGCAAATCTCAAGCCTGAAAAATGTGATATTTGTCATGAAAAATGGTATTATCTACAAAAAATAAATGCTAACCGCTGAAGACAACGATTAACTTATATATTTGTAATAAAGAATAAGCGCATATATTGATTACCGCAAACCAAATTACTATGTTTACTAAAAACGACCTCAATCAAATTCAGGAATTAGGCATTGACTTAGAAACCGTTGAGCAACAAATTCAAGATTTTACAGATGGATTTCCATTTATGCAACTTCAAAAAGCGGCTATTCCTGAAAATGGCGTAACGCAACTTTCTGAAGAAAAACTGGCAGAGTATGTAGCCCTTTATGAAAGTAAAGTAAAAAGCATTACGCCCTTGAAATTTGTTCCTGCTTCTGGTGCAGCCTCAAGAATGTTTAAGTCTTTATTTGCCTTTTTGGAAGAAGGGAAATCAGATAAATCAACGAATCAATTCTTTGAGCGATTATCTGAGTTTGCATTTTATGACGATTTACAAAAAGTTCTCCCTGAAAATGCCGATGAAAAAACCATTGCTGACTATTATTTAACAAGCAAAGGTTTAGAATACGGTACTTTACCAAAAGGACTTTTGAAGTTTCATAAATACGAAAAAGCCAACAGAACCGCTATCGAAGAGCATTTAGTAGAAGGCGCAAATTATGCTAATACAGACGGAATCGTGAAATTACATTTCACCGTTTCTCCAGAGCATTTAAGCCGTTTCAAGGCACTTTTAGATGCAGTATTACCTACTTATGAAGCTGACTACGGTGTAAAATATGACATTACTTTTTCTGAGCAAAGAAAATCGACAGATACCATTGCCGTGAATTTGGACAATACGCCATTCCGTGAAAAAGATGGTTCGTTATTGTTCCGTCCAGCGGGTCATGGTGCTTTGTTGGCTAATTTGAATGATATTGATGCCAATATTGTGTTCATTAAAAATATTGATAATGTAGTGCCAGACCGCATCAAACAAACTACTTATGATTATAAGAAAGCTTTGGCGGGCGTTTTACTTCATTATCAAGATAAGATTTTTGATTATCAACATCAATTAACAGAGTGGGCTTCGCAACCTTTGATTAATGAATTGACAGAATTCTTTGAAAAAGAACTTTGTGTCTTACAAAATTCAACGTTTACAGATTTGCCTCACAACGATAAAGTAGCTTATTTCTTAAAGAAATTGAATCGTCCATTACGAGTTTGTGGCGTAGTAAAAAATACTGGAGAGCCAGGTGGTGGTCCTTTCTGGTGTAAAAATGCTGATAGAACTACTTCATTACAAATTGTAGAATCTGCTCAGGTTGATTTAGACGATGAAGAGCAAAAAGCTATTTTCAATAACTCAACACACTTCAATCCAGTTGATTTGATTTGTTCTTTGAAAAATAACAAAGGCGAAAAATTCGACTTATTGAAATTCCGTGACCCAAAAACAGGTTTTGTTACTCAAAAATCTAAAGATGGTAAAGACTTGAAAGCACAAGAATTACCAGGACTTTGGAACGGTGCAATGTCTGATTGGAACACTATTTTTGTAGAAGTTCCTTTAATTACTTTCAATCCTGTAAAAACAGTGAACGATTTATTAAGAGACGAACATCAATAGAGTGATGAATGTTGAGTGCAGAGTGAGGAGTAAAGTGAATTGTGAATGAGGAGTTTTGAGTGAGGAATAATTAAAAAAAATACTCCTCACTCAAAACTCCTCACTCAGCACTCAAAACTATTCCATCGGTACTTCCATTAATAATAATTCAACACCATTTTCAGTTTTGAAATTTACTTCCGAAGTACCTTCTAATCCCAAACCATCACGTAATTCTAACGTTTCGTCACTTGTATATACGCTACCGTTTACTACAAAAATGTACAAACCGTTTCCTTCACGATTGATTTTGTAAGTAAACTCTTTCCCCGCTTCAAACTTGCCCATACTGAAATACGCATCTTGATGAATACCCAAAGTATTTGGAATATTAGCTTCAATTGGCGTAACCAATAATTGAAAATTGTTATGTTGAGCTTCCAAATCAAATTTCATTTGGTCGTAACGAGGTGTTACATTTCCTTTATTCGGAAACAACCAAATTTGAAATAATTTTAAGGTCTCGTCTTTTTGATGGTTAAACTCTGAATGGTAAACGCCCGTTCCAGCCGACATTACTTGTACTTCGCCTTTGGTGATAATACCGTGATTGCCTTGGTTATCTTTATGTTCAACCACGCCTTCTGTTGGAATCGTAATGATTTCCATATTATCGTGCGGGTGCATTCCGAAACCTTTTCCGCCAGCAATTTGGTCATCATTCAATACTCTTAGCACGCCAAAATGTACTCTTTTAGGGTCATGATAACCCGAAAATGAAAATGTTAAGCGAGTTTTCAACCAACCGTGGTCAGCCTGTCCACGGGTACCAGCTTTATGTAAAGTTTTTTTGAAGGCTGTTCCGAATATCGTTTCCATTGTTTTATTATTTAACAATTAGTTTTGAGCTGTGAGCTTTCAGCCATGAGATTGTATTTTTAACTTTTAAGATTAGTCAACTTTACAAAAGTTGACTAATCTATCTCAAATCTACAAACTCCGCACTCAAAACTCCCAACTCAAAATTCAAATTACGCTTGTTTCACCAATTGAATATTGGCAATTAATTTTACTTCTTCACTTACCAAAGCACTTCCTGCTTCTGTGATTGCGTTCCAAGCTAAACCAAAATCTTTACGATTTATTTTTCCTTTTAATTCAAAACCAGCTTTTACATTTCCCCAAGGGTCAGTAGCTGTTCCGTTATATTCTACGTCAAGTGTTACTGGTAAAGTAACATCTTTGATTGTTAAATTGCCCACTAATTCAAAATCGTCACCATCTTTTGTGAAAGAAGTAGATTTGAAAGATAATGTTGGAAATGTTTCCGCATCAAAGAAATCCGCACTTTTCAAATGTCCATCACGTTGTTCGCTATTTGTGTTAATTGAAGCAGTATTTGCTTCAAATGAAATTGACGCACCATCAAAATCATCCCCAGCTTCTACCGAACCACTGAATTCCTTGAAGTTTCCTGTTACTGTAGTAATTACTAAATGTTTTACTTTAAATTGAATTTCTGAATGTGAAGCGTCGATTGCCCAAGTTGCAGTTGCCATTGTTATGTTTAGTTTATTTATTATTAAAATATAAATGTATATACATTTAATGTAATAACATTAAAATACAAAATAGGTTCAATTGAATTAAAAAAAATTGAAAAAATAAAATACCACCAATTCACACATCCGAACTTAGAGCTGTACGAATGATTTAATTTGTTCAAAATATTTCATTAGTTTAATTTTTTGTAGCGGCAAACCCTTGCAGTTGCCGCACTCAAAACGGCAACCGCAAGGGTTTGCCACTACGTCAACTTAGTTTTAATCCTTCGTAAATACTAATCCTAAATCCCAAATCTCAAATCCGCCATTTATCACTCTTACTTATATTGGATTACATTCCGTAATTTTACTTGATTAACTCACCAACACAAATGATGAATCAACAAATCTTTGTTTTGAAATTTACGTTGAAGTGGTTTCTAATAGCAGTCATTGTCGGTTTGGCAATTGGTTCTGCTTCGGCTTTCTTTTTAGTTTCACTTGATTGGACAACTCATTTTCGTGAAAATCATCCTTGGTTGATTTGGTTTTTGCCATTGGGCGGTTTGGCGGTTGGTGCTATTTATCATTACTTCGGGCAAGACGTAGCAAAAGGAAATAATCAATTGATTGAAGAAATTCAGTATCCTGAAAAAACAATTCCTTTTAAAATGATGCCGCTGATTTTATTGACTACTTTACTCACGCATTTGGTTGGAGGTTCGGCAGGAAGAGAAGGAACGGCTGTACAAATGGGCGGTGCAATCGTTGATTTTTTTACAAAACCTTTAAAATTCAATGATTTAGACCGAAAGATATTGTTGATGATGGGCATAAGTGCTGGCTTTGCTTCGGTTTTTGGTACTCCTTTGGCAGGAACAATTTTTGCTTTAGAGGTCGCTTTTATCGGTAAAGTACGTTATGAAGCCATTCTGCCAAGTCTTTTTTCGGCATTATTTGCCGATTATACTTGTCAGAAACTTTGGCATGTTGGTCATACACATTATACCATTCCAGAAGTACCACATTTGGCTATTCCTGCTATTTCATGGGCGATATTAGCGGGAATTTTATTTGGTTTAGTCGGAATGCTTTTTGCCAAAAGCACACATTTTTGGAGTAATTTATTCAAAAGTAAAATTACTTATCCACCTTTGCGACCAGTAATCGGTGGCGTACTTTTAGCCATTTTGTTTTTTGCGGTGGGTACTTCGAAATATAATGGTTTGGGTATTCCTGTGATTGTTGAATCGTTTAGCGAAAAACTACCTTTTTATGATTTTTTAGCAAAAATATTTTTTACATCGCTTACTTTAGGTTCAGGATTTAAAGGTGGCGAAGTAACGCCCTTGTTTTATATCGGAGCAACGATGGGAAATGCTTTGACGAATTTTATTCCGCTTCCGATAGCTCTTTTGGCAGGAATGGGCTTTGTGGGCGTTTTTGCAGGAGCTTCCAACACACCCATTGCTTGTACTTTGATGGGAATTGAGTTATTTGGAGCAGAATCTGCTATTTATTTAGCATTGGCTTGCGTGATGGCTTACTCTTTTTCAGGTCATTCAGGGATTTACTCAGCCCAGAAAATTGGTGTGGAAAAACATAAAATACCCGACGAAGAGTTTTTATAAACCTTTCAACCTGAAGCCGATGAAAAAGATTATATTAATTATATTGATGTTTATGATGAATGCCATATCAGAAAATTACGCTCAAGATTTAGGAAAAACACTTCACGAAAATCACGATATTTTCCGTGAATCAACGGTTACAAAACGTAGATTCGGACACCAAACTTTGGTAGATAGAATTGAACAAATGAAGAAAAATCCTTTGTTTGAAGTGTCAAAAGCTACGCAGTCGAGTGAAGGAAGAGATATTTTCTTGATAAAATGTGGAACAGGAAAAACCAAAGTACTCCTTTGGTCGCAAATGCACGGCGATGAAGCTACGGCAACAATGGCTTTGATGGACATTTTTAATTTCTTGGAAAATAAGACAAGTACCGTCAACGAAGACCAAACACTGACGCAATTGCGAATAGATTTGTTGAAAGAATGCACTTTTTATTTTGTTCCGATGTTGAATCCTGACGGGGCAGAAGCGTGGACACGCTACACGGCTTTGGGAGTTGATATGAATCGTGATGCTTTGGCAACACAAACGCCAGAAGGAAGTTTATTGAAAAAATTAGTGTTGGATTTAAAACCAGATTTTTCATTCAATCTTCACGACAAAGGCAGACGTTATTCGGCTGGCAAAACGGGCAATTTAGCTACGATTTCTTTTTTGGCAACGGCTTATAACGAAGCCCAAGAAGTAAACGAAACTCGAAAAAAAGCGATGTTGATTATCGTCGGAATGAATCATGCTTTACAGCCTTTTATTCCGAATGCCGTTGGCAAATGGCCTTCCGATTTTGAACCACGAGCTTTTGGCGATAATATTCAAAAATGGGGTTCTACCTTGATTTTGATAGAATCGGGTGGTTTCAAAGGCGACCCAGAAAAACAGTACATCCGAAAACTGAATTTTGTTTCGATACTTACAGGTTTGAAAATGATTTCGGATAAATCGTATGAAAAAGAAAATATCAACGAGTACGATACAATTCCTGTAAATGATAAAGTGATTTTTGATTTAATTATCAGAAATGCCACTATCAAAAAAGGAAGTAGCACTTACCAAGCCGATATTGCCATTAATAGAAACGAAAGACCAGTAAAAGGCAGAGACTATTTTACGCAAAGTTCTGTAATTGAGGAAATTGGAGACATGTCGGTGTTTTTTGGTACAGACGAAATTGATGCCACAGGCTTAACATTTAGTGCAGAAAAAGAAATTGGATTGGGACAAAAAGCTGATTTTGAATTAATAAAAGACAGAAAAGTAATTTATAAAATTAATAACGGAGTAAAATTGTAACTTGATTCTGAGAATCAAGAAAAATGTATGGAGAATCCAGTAATGATTTTAGGTGCAGGCGGTTTAGGAGCTGTCGCCCTTGATATTTTCAAAACAAATAATGTTGTGGTCTATGCTTTTTTAGACGATAACAAAGAATTGCACAATACAGAAATCGACGATGTAATCGTGATGGGAAGTACTGACGACGATGATTATACCAAATTAATCGGAAAAAGATGTGAAGTATTTATCGCAATTGATGAATTAAAAGTTCGTCAGAATTTGGTAGAAATGTTGCATAACGATAAAAAAGTACAACCTGTAAATGCTATCCACGAGCAAACTGCCATTGCCGTAACAGCCACTATCGGTCATGGAAATTTGATTTCAGCAGGAACAATCATCAACGCTCGTGCAGAAATTGGAAACCATAATTTACTCCACAGTCGTGTGATTGTCGATTATGATGCCAAAGTAGGAGATTTCGTACAAATCGGAGCAGGAAGTATCATCGGAGCTGGCGTTTCGATTGACGATAACGTTTTTATCGGTTCAGGCGTAACAATTGTTGGAGGCGTGAAAATCGGAAAAGGAGCAAGAATTGGAGCAGGTTCAGTAGTAGTTGAAAGCGTAAAAGCTCGTGAAACAGTTTTCGGAAACCCAGCGAAGAAAGTATAATTCAACGTATTAAAAAATTCTCTATTTAGGAAAAGTCCATTTCCTAAATAGAGAATTTTTCATTATAATCTTAACGTATCATGATGGACTAAAAAATCTTGATATGCCAAAGCAATTCCTTGCTCTAGTGCTATTGTGTGCTTCCAACCTTTAGCATGAAGTTTTGAAACATCCATTAATTTTCTTGGCGTACCATCTGGCTTAGAAGTATCCCAAATTAATTCTCCTGTAAAACCAACTACTTTTTTTACGGTTTCTGCCAATTCCTTAATCGTTACATCTGTTCCAGTTCCAACATTAATAAACTCTTCTTCACTGTAATTTTCCATCAAGAAAACACAAGCTTCTGCTAAATCGTCAGCATGCAAAAATTCTCTCATTGGCGAACCCGTTCCCCAAAGCGTTACAGAAGTATTTCCAGCTAATTTAGCCTCATGAAATTTACGAATCATCGCAGGCATTACGTGCGATTTTTGTAAATCATAATTATCATTCGGGCCATAAAGATTCGTTGGCATTACCGAAATAAAATCACAGCAGTATTGTCTTCTGTAGGACTCACACATTTTAATTCCTGCAATTTTGGCAATGGCATAAGGTTCATTGGTTTCTTCCAACAAGCCTGTCAACAAATATTCTTCTTTCAAAGGTTGCGGAGCTAATTTTGGATAAATACACGAAGAACCCAAAAACATCAACTTTTTCACTTTGTTTACAAAGGAACTATGAATTACATTGTTTTGAATCGACAAATTTTCAAACAAAAAATCGGCTCTGTAAGTATTATTGGCGATAATCCCTCCTACTTTTGCAGCAGCCAAGAATACATATTCAGGCTTTTCATTCTCAAAAAAATCGGCAACAGCTTGCTGATTACGAAGGTCAAGTTCTTTAGAGGTTTTCAATACAAAATTGGTAAAACCTTTTTCTTGTAGTTTTCTATGAATTGCTGAGCCTACCATTCCTCTGTGGCCAGCGATGTAAATTTTAGCGTCTTTTTCCAAGATATATATCGTATAATTTGCTCTGTTCTTGTGATAGAACGAAATTCCTTATCTTTACTTATAAAAATAAATTATTCGTATTTTCGTTCACAAAGGTAACCATTTCAAGTTTATAACAGGAAAATCTGACATGGCAAACCTGTTGATTTTCGATTCTTTTGATTCCATAATATCTTTTCGTCTATAAAAATGAAGTCTATCGTTTTCTTTTTAATACTTATATTTTCGTTCGTTTCCCAATGCTCATTTGCACAAAATGATGAATTCAAGACGAATGCCAAACCGAAAACCGATACTTCTGCTAAGAAAAAAGGTGGAATTCTAGGTGGCTTAATCCAGTCTGATTTATTAGACAATGTAAAAAATGCTAAGAAAACTATCAAAGACAATCAAGATGAATTTAAGAGGTTAAGTAGCGATGCTAGTGATTTAACGGCTGATTTAGGCTTAAAAATCAATAAATCGAAAAAGAAAAGTAAAGTAAAAAAACAGCCTAAAGATTCTTACGAAGACATAAAATTTGAGTTACGCATTGGCGAATATGGTTCTGGAACAAGGCTAACCGTTGAAGAAATTCATGTACTGAGAAATCCTGATGAAGCCGAACCAAGTATTTATGCTAAAGAAATTTGGTGGTACGACCCAAAACTTAGAAGAGTAACCAACGTGCCTAGAAAAGATAAAAATTACGGAGAAGTTTGTCACGGTCCTTATAAAAAATATGTGAACGACGAGTTAGTAGAAGAAGGTTTTTTTTATGTTGGTGTAAAAGATGGACGTTGGGAAACTTACAATCAAGAGTATATTTTGCTAACAAAAGAAAAGTACAAAAAAGGTTTTTTTGCTGATTCAAAAATTAGCTATTACGACAAAGCTGAAACCAAAATCAAAGAAGTAGTTCCTGTAAAATACAATAAAGTAACGGGGGAATATCGCTCATTTTATGAAGGTGGACAGCTAAAAGAAGAAGGAAAATTTGATGATAGCGTAAAAATAGGTCGTTGGCGAGAGTATCATCAATTTGGAGCAATGGGACGCTTAAAAAAGGAAACGCTTTATCCAAAAGACAAATTTGATACTTCTGAAACTGTCGTTCTGCAAGAGCGAGACAACAAAGGGAAAATCATTTACGAAGCACCCAAAGCAAAAAAGAAAAGTGAGGATGAAGAGGAGAATTAGGACAATAAAAAAGCGGTTGGTTCCAATGAAGCAACCGCTTTTTTATTTATTCAAAATCTATCGTTTATGAATATCCGAACCGCCCGAAGAGCTTGATTTTACTACTCTTGCATTACCTTTGTGATATACATCGCTACCGCCAGTGGCTGTAATACTAATTTCTTTTTCAGCCCAAACATAGGCATCAGAACCACCAGTTGACGAAACACTACAGAAACTCGTTCTTAAATCTGAAGCTTTCAAATCACTTCCTCCCGTTGATGAAGCTTTAAAAACAGTAGCCGTTCCAACCAAAGTAACATCCGAACCGCCTGTTGTTTGGCAAGTAAGTTCGTCGGCATCTAGTTCTAATTTAACATCCGAACCTCCTGTAGCACTTACGTTTAGTTTAATTAAATCTAATTTATTTTCTGAATAAACATCTGAACCTCCTGTAGCAGAAATACCAGTTAAGTCTTTTATGGTAACATACACTTTTACAGGTTTTGAATTCCAATTGAACCAACCCCATTTAGAGTTTTCAACATAGATACTCAAGCCTCCATCTTTTACTTCTGTAACGATGTCATTGATTTTATCTTTGTCCGCATTCACGATAACTGATTGTACATTTCCTTGTTTGATATACAAATCGATTCCACTTGTTACACGAATGGTTTTAAAACCAGCAACCGAACGGTTTTCTTTAGTAAGTTGAGCAAAAGTAGTTACTACCGAAAAAAGCGTAATAAATACTATTGAAAGAGATTTAGCGATGTTTTTCATGATACCTATTGTCTAATTGTGATAATTATCTGATTGTGAATGAGCGAGTTAGTGATTGAATGAATGACGGCTTTGAAATCAATTTAAAAATCACCGAAATCCGACATCAAAAATCCGAAATTCTACAACTCTGTCATTAGATGCAAAGGAGCAATTAAAGGTTGCATTAGCTTGGAAAAGAAATTTTGCCCATCGCTACCGAAGGAATTCCTTTTCTTGTTCCAAAATCTGATCCTCCACCAGCAACGGTTTCGTTAGCTAAAATGGCAAAGAGTACTGCTTCCTTGGCATCGCCAGAAATACCTAAATCGTCTGTTTTAAAGAAATTAGAAGGAATTAATTCTTTCAACCATTGAACCAACAATGGATTGTGCATTCCTCCACCAGAAAGATAAATATTGAAATCTGCTAACGATTGCGAGCCTACCGCCCAATGAATGGCTTCTGAAATGGTTTCTGCACTGAATCGGGTAAGAGTCGCCAATAAATCATTCACAGAAATACTTTCTGTTTTACTGATTTCCTGTGCTCTTTTGACATATTCAATACTGAATAATTCTGGTCCAGTTGTTTTTGGGAAAGGAGCAAAAAAGAAATTATCTGCTTTTAGTACTTCTAACAATCTTGCATTGACAATCCCTTGTTTGGCAATGGCTGCATCTTTATCATAAGCCAAATCTGGAAAATAAACTCTTGTGAAAGCATCAATCAGCGTATTTCCAGTTCCTGTATCCGTCACAAATACTTCTTCAGGATTCATACTTGCAGGTAAAAAAGTGAAATTGGCAATACCACCCATATTGAGCATAATGCGGTTTTCTCCCTTTTTTCCGAAAATAAAGTAATCTCCATAAACGGCTAAAGGTGCACCTTCGCCACCAGCAGCAATATGTTTTTGCCTGAAATCAGAAAGCGTAATAATACCCGTTTTTACAGCGATGTGGTCGCCGTCGCCAATTTGTAAAGTGGCATTAGGAAACATTTCTTGCTGATGCAAAATTTTAGGAGCGTGCATCACAGTTTGCCCATGAGAAGCGACCAAATCTACTTCGTCAGTAGCAATTTCCCACTTTTTTAGACAATCCAAAATCATTTCAGCATGTAGTAAACCAATCCATTCATTCAGTAAAGCTAAGTGTTGAAAATCAATCGTTTTTTTGGCAAATACTTTTCTGATTTCCGTTTTGATGGCTTCGGAATAATCAACGGTTTGGAAATTCAATAGTTTAACAACGGTGTCTTCTCCACTTCCTGAAATTTCACAAAGGGCTACATCCAGTCCATCCATTGAAGTACCAGACATCAAACCAATAATTTTTCGAGAAGTTTTTCCAGCTAGTTGATAAAGTTTTTCTACGTTTTTATTCATGTTTTTGTCTAATTGATGAGTATCCGTTCAGTGTTTTCACATATTATTAATCACTTAAATTTGATTAAATATCATACTTCCCTAAACGTCTATACAAAGCGGTGCGGGTTAAACCTAATTCACGAGCGGCTTTGGTGATGTTCCCGTCATGTCTTTCGATGGCTTTCAGAATCGTTGATTTTTCCATTTCATCAATCCGTAAAGTATTAGGCTCATTACTCATGGCAATAGGATTTTCGATGGAAGAACTTAAGTCCAAATCACGAGCCGTTAATATTTGTTCATCCGACATAATTACGGCTCTTTCTATGGCATGTTGCAATTCACGAATATTACCTGGAAAAGCATATTTACGCAATTTATCTTTGGCTTTATCGTCAATTTCACGAAGATTTTTGTGGTATTGCTGTGCGTAAGTCTTTGTAAAATACTCCGCCAGTAAAACGACATCATCTCCACGACTACGAAGTGGAGGCAGAGTAATTTCGATGGTATTTAGTCGATAAATTAAATCTTTGCGATACTGATTTTGTGCCGACATTTCTTTGATTGGTGCATTTGTCGCAGAAATTAAACGAAT
The DNA here is from genome assembly GCF_040543805.1 of Arcicella rosea. Lineage (NCBI taxonomy): Bacteria > Pseudomonadati > Bacteroidota > Cytophagia > Cytophagales > Flectobacillaceae > Arcicella > Arcicella rosea. The sequence continues at coordinate 129,573 of NZ_JBEUMS010000009.1, read as the reverse complement.
ATCAATTGCTACTGGTGCATTTGTTCCCAAACGAGTTACTTCTCTATTCTGCAAAACAGTCAATAATTTTGCTTGTTGTGGCAAAGAAATATTGCCGATTTCATCCAAAAATAAAGTGCCTTTATTGGCTGATTCAAAACGACCAGCACGGTCTTCACGAGCATCGGTAAATGCGCCTTTTTTATGTCCGAACAATTCAGATTCAAATAAACTTTCCGTTAAGGAACCTAAGTCTGCATGGACAAAGGGTTTTCCAGCTCTCATTGATTTTTGATGAATCAATTTTGCTACTTCCCCTTTTCCTGTTCCGTTTTCTCCTAAAATCAAAATATTGGCATCGGTCGGAGCAATCTTTTCGATTTTATAGAAAATATCTTGCATGGCTTCGCTTTTACCAAGTAAAGAATTGATAATGGTCGGAGCTACACTTTTTTTATTTTTACTTGAGATGGGATTTTCTAAAGCAGATTTTTCAAGAGCTTCTTCAATAGTGACTAATAATTTTTCATTTCGCCAAGGTTTCAATACAAAATCTGTTGCTCCTTCTTTCACCGAACGGACTGCCAAATCAATATCTCCATAAGCGGTAATCATAATTACGGCTACAGATTTATTGATTTCTCTGATTTTTCTCAACCAAAAAATACCTTCATTTCCTGTATTCAATGAACTTTTGTAGTTCATATCCAGCAAAATCAAATCGAATTGAGTTTGAGCCAATAATGATTGAATGCGTTCAGGATTTTTTTCGGTAACGATTTCTTTTACTTCAGGACGAAGTAACATTTTCACAGCAACCAGTACGTCTGGGTCATCATCGATAGCAAGTATTTTGGCGTTTTTTAGAGACATGTTAGAGATTTAAGCTATGAGTGTTGAGATGTAAGCCTTTTTTAAACAGAATTGAGCATCGTTTATAAACTTATTCAACATTAAAAAGTTCAAAAACTGAAAGCTCAAAGCTCATGACTGAAAGCTGACAGCTTTTTCAAAGATACAATTTTACCAACAAAGGTTGCATGAGATTTTATCTCAAAGTTTTTAAATACAAAAAGCCTGCTGTTGATAATACACAAAAACTTCCCATTACGTACCATAAAGTAGTAAAACCAAAGTGTTCTGCCAATTGTGAGCCAATAGTCGGCGATGAAATTTGAGCGAAAGAATAACACATGGTGTACATCGCAATGTATTGTCCACGGTTAGATTCATCCGAACGTTCTATCGAAAAACTTTGCATAAATGGCATGGCAAACATTTCTCCTACAGTATTCAAAATGATAGAAATCCAGAGTATTCCTACAAAGAAATAGGTATTAAAAACCCAAAAAGATAAAGCAGTCAAGGCTGTTCCAATCGCAATCAGGTTTGTTTTCAAGAATTTCCCATCTAATTGATGTACCAAAATCATTTCTATAAAAGCAATCATCAAGCCATTACAAACCATCAATAAACCAATTTGCGATTCGGGTAAATGATACACCGTTCGGAAATACAGCGGTTCTAAACTGAATAATTGAAAAAATGAAATGGCGTATAGCGTAACACAAACGATAAAAAACCAATATACTTTATCTAGATAAGGCGAAAGCACCAATGGTTTTGCTAACTGTATTTCAGATTGATTATTACTTTTTTGAATAGGTACTTTTAGCAAAACTCTTAACAAAATAGCAGCTACGATACAAGTAATTCCATCTGCCCAAAAGAGTAAATCGTAATTGATTTCAGCAAGAATTCCGCCCATTCCGCCACCTATCGACCAACCTAAATTAATCGCCAAGCGATTCAAAGAAAAAGAACGAGTACGGTTTTCTGCTTCACTATAATGCGCTAAAGCAGCCGCATTGGCTGGACGAAAACTATCTCCAAATAAAGTAAAAATGAATACTCCTGTACAAATGGCATAAAAATTAGTGAGGTGCATTATCATCAATAACATCATTCCTGCGAACAGTAAACTAAAAAATTGGATATAATAAAATCCAATTTTATCCGTCAGTCTTCCTCCTAAAAAAGTACCACATAATGCGCCTGTTCCATACACGCCCATCACAATACCTGCATCCGTTACGCTAAAATGTAGTTTCTGTGTTAAGTAAAGCGACAAAAAGGGCAAAACCATTGTGCCACTTCTGTTGACAAACATTACACCAGAAAGTAACCATACAGATTTGGGTAATCCTAAGTAAGCATTTCTATATAATTGTATGGATTTGGCAAACATTGTTTGTGTTGAAAGCTTTAGAAGCTGAAGCTAAATTATTGGTGAATAAATTTATGTTCTTTGCAAGTATTCCTGTTTTAAGCGATAAAAAAAGTGTTGTTTGACAAAAAACAGTGAGAAATTATTTTTTTGTCAAACAAAAATATTAACTTATGTTCAGAATTAATAGAAAATTGCCTTTAAACGCATTTCACCTTAGACAAGCCCAAAAAACGATGAAAAAAAAGCCTCTCTTGCTAACAGCAGAATCCGTTGAAGTCTTAGTAACTAATATCGTCGAAGAATTATTGAAAGGACAAAACACTTACAAATCAGAAACAGACGCACTGAAACGAAAGATTAAAATTGGTATGCTTAGAACACTTACCTATCAAAAATTAATCAGAAAACAGCAACTCATTAACACTAGTCAACAGAACAACTAATCCATTTTAACTTTACCGCCATAAAGTTTCAATGTGTAAGTTAGTTCAGATTTTTCCTTTCAAAAAGTTAGCCGTATAATTCCCTTCTATCTTCGTCATTTGTTCGGGTGTTCCCTCAAAAGTAACAAAACCTCCTTTTTCTCCTCCTTCTGGTCCCAAGTCGATGATATAATCTGATGACTTTATCACTTCCATATTGTGTTCAATGATAATGACAGAATCGCCCTGTTCTACCAAAGCGTTGATGGCTTTCAATAATTTTTTGATGTCATGAAAATGTAAACCGGTAGTTGGCTCATCAAAAATGAAAAGCGTTTTGCCTTTGTTCGGATTGCCTTTTCCTAAGAAACTTGCCAATTTTACTCTTTGGGCTTCTCCGCCCGAAAGTGAATTGGAAGATTGTCCCAATTTTACATAACCCAAACCTACTTCTTGGAGTGGCAATAATTTATCGGCTAATCTTGGTTGGTCTTTTTGGAAAAGTTCAATCGCTTCATCGACGGTCATGTCCAATAAATCTGCAATGTCTTTCTCATTGAATTTTACGTCTAAAATTTCTTGTTTAAAACGTTTTCCTCCGCAAGACTCACACTTCAATTTTACATCCGCCATAAATTGCATTTCAATCGTCACAAAACCTTCTCCTTGACAAGTTTCGCAACGTCCACCTTCTACGTTGAACGAAAAATGAGCAGGTTTATAACCTCTGGCTTTAGCAATTGGTTGTTCAGAATAGAGTAATCGAATTTGGTCATAAGCCTTGATGTATGTAACAGGATTTGAACGAGACGATTTTCCAATCGGATTTTGATCAACCATTTCTACGGCTTCAATCTTGCCAATACTTCCACTGATTTCGGCATATTTACCTGCTTCATCGGTATAAGTTCCCAAATGACGCCCCAAAGCTGGATATAAAATTTTACGAATTAACGTAGATTTTCCAGAACCACTTACGCCTGTTACAGCCGTCAAAATTCCCAAAGGAAACTTAACACTAACGTCCTTTAAATTATTTTCGTAAGCACCTTTTACTTCAATAAAACTGGTTGATTTTCTACGGAATTTGGGTACTTCTATGGTATCGTGTCCTGTTAAAAAATTAATCGTGTGCGAAAACCCAGCTTCTGGTTTTGCTTTCGCTTCAATATCATTAATAGTTTCCCAGTTTCCTTGAAAAACCAATTTTCCACCATTACTCCCAGCATCTGGACCAATATCAATAATTTGGTCAGCTGCACGCATTACTTCTTCTTCGTGTTCCACCACGATTACCGTATTGCCCATGTCTCGCAAAGACTCCAAGACTGAAACTAATCTCTGCGTATCTCTCGGATGCAAACCGATAGACGGTTCATCTAAAATATACATTGACCCCACCAAGGCACTTCCCAAAGAAGTAGCCAATTTGATGCGTTGAAATTCACCTCCCGAAAGTGTTGAAGACAAACGATTGAGTGTTAAATAGCCCAAACCAACTTTCTCCATGTACTCCAAACGAGTTTCTATTTCTACTAAAATTCTTTTAGAAACGCCATATTGATAATCAGGCAAATCTAAATTTTTGAAGAAATCACTAACATCACTCAAAGGCATAAGTACCAAATCAATGATTGATTTTCCTTCGATTTTTACATAACCTGCATCTTTTCGCAAACGTGAACCTTTGCAATCTGGGCAAGTAGTTCGCCCACGATAGCGTGAAAGCATTACTCTGTACTGGATTTTGTGGGTTTCTTTTTCCAGCATCGCAAAGAAATCATCCAGACCTTGAAAATATTCATTTCCCGTCCAGAGTAGTTCCTTTTGCTCGTCGGTTAAATCTTTGTAAGGTCGATGAATTGGGAAATCGAATTTTGCACCATTTTTCAATAATGGAATCAGCCATTCGCTCATTTTATCGGTTCTCCACGGAGCAATCGCTCCTTCATAAATCGAAACACCTTTATCGGGAATGATTAAATCAGGGTCGAGTCCGAGAATTCTACCAAAACCTTCACAACGTTTACAAGCACCATAAGGATTGTTAAAGCTGAGTAAATTCAAAGAAGGTTCTTCAAAAACAATTCCATCGGCTTCAAAACGGTCGGAGAATACTTTCGTTTCATCACCTACAATTTCGACAAAGCAAGTACCATTTCCTTCAAAAAAAGCCGTTTGAATAGAATCTGAAAGACGAAATTGCGTTTCCTCCTCAGGTTGTCCGTCGGCTTCTTTTTTTATCACCACACGGTCGATGAGGATTTTATAATTATTACTGAATAAATCTATCGCAGGCAAATTTTTAAGTGCTGCTTTATCGTCCAAAAGTTCTTCTAAAAATTTGGTTTCACCATCAACCACAATACGAGTATAGCCCTTTTGAAGTAGAATTTTCATTTCTTCTGAAAGCTTGCGTCCTTCTTTCAAATACAATGGCGACAACACCATTACTCTTTGTCCTTCGTCTTTTGTAAACAAATAATTCACGACGTCTGTAACGGTGTCTTTCCGTACTTCTTTTCCAGAAATAGGCGAAAACGTTGTTCCAATTCTAGCAAAAAGTAATTTGAGATAATCGTAAATTTCGGTAGTTGTTCCCACGGTAGAACGTGGATTTTTACTCGACACTTTTTGTTCGATAGCAATGGCTGGCGAAATCCCTTTGATGTAATCGACATCAGGTTTTTCCATTCGCCCTAAGAATTGACGAGTATAAGAACTTAAACTTTCAACGTACATTCGTTGCCCCTCGGCAAAAAGTGTATCAAAAGCCAAGGACGATTTTCCCGAACCCGACAAACCCGTAATCACGACCAGTTTGTTGCGAGGAATGGCAACATCAATATTTTTTAGATTGTTTACTCTTGCCCCTTTGATGATGATAAAACGTTTAGGGTCAAGGTCTTCAAATGCAGTATGATTCTGGTTGATGATTTCGGTATTGTTCATGAAACAAAGATAAGAAATTCTGAACTGTGAAAATTGGCTTTTCAACAATCAAATAATGATAAAAGAGGCAAGAAAATAAACCTATTTACTTGGAGACAAGTTTTCTAAAAAGATTGTTTCGTGCTTTACAAGAAAATAGATAATCTTTGCGTTAAATTAGCAGATTCTATCAACGTTTCTAAGAAAAAATAAAATATAACCATGCAAAAATTACTTTTTATCATTCTAATCTCTATTACTGCTTATACTACTTCTTATTCACAAGCTCCTGTTGTTATTAAACAAGATAGTTCTGTTCGAGATTTAGACGAAGAACAAGATGTTAGAGATTTACCTTTTAGCCAAAGAATACGTTTTGGTGGCGGACTTGGCGGGTTGCAATTCGGAAACCCAACAGTAATTGGTATTTCGCCGATGGTTGGTTATCAAGCTACTAATGATTTTATCGTTGGTGTTGCGGTTGACTATCAATATTACAAACAAAGAAACTTTGCTTCGCTAAATCAATACGGGCCAAGAGTTTTCGGACAGTATCGTTTACATTTTTTAGATGATATTGCCTCTAATATGTTTGCTCAAGCAGAATTGCAAAAGTATTATTACAAACAAGCTGGCAATTCTTATGAGTATCCTGTTCAAACTTTAGCTGGAATTGGCGTTGGTTTTGGCGGTTTTCAGATTACAGCCTTATACAATTTTACTTACAAAGAGTATAATTCTCCTTACGGCAGTCCGTTGGTATTACGTGTTGGTGGATTTTTCTTCTAAAGAATACTTTATTACAATCACATAAGGCGGGTTTTCAATCCGCCTATTTTTTTGAAAAATGGAAAAAAAGAAATCAATTTTCGATAAACTAAGACCTCTTTTATTATCCCTTATCGTCGGGATTCTATCTGTGTTTTTCTTTGCAGAAATTATCTTAATAGCCTTTTTAATTTATGTTTGGTATTCAGCACCTGCCAATACAAGTGCTAATTATCTTGAAGAAGGAATTATTATCACAATCATTTTAACGATTTTAACGTATTTCATGAAAATGAAATTTGACAAATTGGTTAGTTCGGAGAAAAAGAAAAATTTACTCTAACAAAGCCAAAACATCGTCTTTGGTTAAAGATTTCACAAAGCTTTCTTCGGTTGTAATTAATTCATTGGCAAGGCGTTGTTTGCTTTGTTGTAATGCCAAAATCTTTTCTTCAACGGTATTTTTTGTGATGAATTTATAGGTAAATACTGTATTTACTTGCCCAATTCTATGCGCTCTGTCGATGGCCTGTGCCTCAATTGCAGGGTTCCACCAAGGGTCTAAAATAAAGACATAATCGGCAGCGGTAAGATTAAGTCCCAAACCTCCAGCTTTTAACGAAATCAAGAAAATCTGTATGTTTTCATTTTGTTGGAATTTTTCTACTTGTGCTTGTCGGTCGTGGGTACTTCCATCCAAATAAGCATAAGGACGAGCTTCTTTATCGAGGCGTTCTCTGAAAAGGTCAAGATGTTTTACAAATTGACTAAAAATCAACACTTTATGTCCTTTTCCTAAAATAGATTCTAGTTTATCCATTACGTCTTCCAACTTCCCAGAATCTCCTTCATACTCAGTATCAACCATTCTTGGATGATTCGCCAATTGTCTCAGTTTGGTTAAACCTTGTAACACAATCATTTGCGACATCGCCATTCCTTGCTCGTCGATATGTGCTAAAATCAAGTTTCTGAAATAAGATTTCGCTTCTTCGTATTCACGTTCTTGTTGTTCCGACATTTGTGCATAATGAATACTCTCTATCTTCGGAGGCAATTCTGTCGCTACTTGCGATTTATGTCTTCGCAACATAAAAGGTTTGATAATTGAATACAAACGATGGATTTTCGTATCATCTCCTTTTTTTTCAATCGGAACTTGAAATTCATTTCTAAAAAAATGCTGAGAACCCAACAATCCCGGATTAATGAAAGTCATTTGCGACCATAAATCCATCGTGCTATTTTCAAGTGGCGTTCCAGTAAGTACCAAGCGATTCTTTGAATTCAATTGCATTACCGCTTTGGTGATATAAGAAGAAGGATTTTTTATCGCTTGCGATTCATCCAAAATCACATAGTTGAAACGGTAGTTTTTCAGTAAATCAATATCAATCCTGATAATGCCGTAGGTTGTCAGTACAACATCATAATTATCAAATACTTCAATGTTTTTATCCCGATAAGTACCTGTATAAGTTAATATTTTTAGTTCAGGCGTGAACTTATGGGCTTCCATTTCCCAATTATAAATCAAGGAAGTAGGCAAAATCAATAAACTTGGTTGCGCTATTTTTTGCTCTTTTTGCGATTGCAATAAGGTTAAAGTTTGCACGGTCTTTCCTAAACCCATATCATCTGCCAAGCAACCTCCAAAATGGTAATCGTTCAAAAAGCGCATCCAATCGTAGCCCGCTTTTTGGTATGGACGCAAACTTCCTTTGAAACCTTTCGGCAAATCATAAGCATGGATTTCATCGAAATCTCTTAATTTCTCTAACTTCCTGCTGAGTACTGCCGTCGCCAACGATTCACTTTGTAAATCTTGCACCAATGAAAGATGATGCTTTTTCAGAATAAAGCCGTCTCTTTCTGTGTGATGTTCTACAAAAGCAAATAGTTCGGAATATTGTGTAAACCAAACTTCGGGAATTACTGCAATTTCACCGTTGGGTAAGGTAAATTCTTTCTTTTTCTGTAAAATCAAATTACGAAGTTTCAGAAAAGGAATTTCAAAATCTCCAAAATGGACAATGGCATTGATATCGAACCAATCGTTGCCTTCTGTAATATTTACTTCTATGTTCGAATAACCCAAGAAATACTTTTTGCCATCGTCTTCTACACTTTGTTCTATGGCAAAACCAGCTTCGGTTAAGGCATGATAATTCTTCTGAATCCAAGCAAAAGCTTCACTTTTTGGTAAAATCATTTTACCGTTTTTAAGCTCTAAACCCAAAGTATCAAGCATTGCCAAAGTAGATTTTTCGAAAGTTAAATCTCTTCGTACTTTATGGAAAACGTAGTCATCACCCTTTTTTTCCATGCTTACATTTACTTCAGTTGAAAAACTATCAAACTTAAAAGCATATTCTCCATACTGAAAAGCCAAGCTTATTGATAATTCTATGTCTTCATCTTTCTGAAAATCAGCTTCATCATTATCGCTTAGTACAGCTTGAAGGCTTTTATTTTCGGCAAGATTCAAAATTGGAATACCTGAGTATGCTTCTGAACGAATTTCAAAACCTTTTGCATAAACATCAAACATAGTGATGATTGATGAAACAAATTTTCGATAATAATCTTCTTCTAACGTTTTAGGAATAACGATAAATCGTTTTTGTAAGAAAGGACGTAATTTCTTGCCATCTACTTCTTTCGCAAAATGGTAAAGTTTGTTTTCGATGATAATCCAAGCGGGTTCATCGCAAACAATAAAGGCATTTTTATATTGAAAATCCACTTTAGAACCCGCATATTTAATCGTAGGGAAATAATGTGTATTGTCGGTATTTCTCATGAAATGAAAAAGTACGGTTGCTTTTTCGGGTAATACTTCTACTTGTTGCCAAATCGGATTACCATCACTGCCCATGATGAACAGTTTTTTTCCAAGCAACAAAGGCAACATTTCTGCTTTTACTTTTTCTACATAAACAGCAATCATTTCTTGCAAAGCTTTTTCTCCCTTTTGTGGGTCATATACTTTCAAGAAAAAATCGACGACAGAGCGTTTTTTTGAGCCTACAAATTTTTTATAAATATTTTCTGATTGAAGAGAATTTATCAGTTTTACGAGTTGTAAATCAATTTTATCTAAACCGTGTGCAAACTCGTTGATGTTTTTTATTGAAACATTTTGGTTCAATAAAGTTAGTTCTTCTTTATCGTCGAGCTGAACAATAAAAGCTTCAAAGAGGTATCCGAGGTACTCGTGGCTGAGTATCGAATAAATGATTTGAAATGGTTGAGAAGTAGAAACTTTCATGATATGTTAAATAGATTCAATGTTTTGAAATACAGTAGAGGTAATGAATTTTCAACGATAAAAGTTGCTGGACAGAGCGAGAAGTACATTTATTTGTATAATTATGAATTTTAAATATAGACAAATATGATGAGACTTCCCAAATAATTCATCACAAATTTGGAGGAATAGGCATTAAAAAATAAAAGCCCAGACTTGCGCCTGAGCTTTATATTGTAGTAAATCTATGAAAGATTTTATCATGAGTGAATCATTACTTTTTCTTTCTTCTCGCTTTTTTCGCTTCCGTTAATAGTTTTTTGGCTTCTTCTCTTTGCGAAGATTTACGTTCCGAATCTTCAATTACTTGTTTGAAGTATTCAATTGCCTTATCATAATCTTGTTCTTGCGAAGCGAGTTTTCCTAAAGCTATCATTGATGACCAATAATAACCTGAATTGGTAGAACCTGTTTGTTTGGCAAAATCTATCGTTTTTTGATAATAAGCTCTTGCTTCTTGGGCATCTCTATCATAATTCATGGCATAATAACCCAAAATATAAGCAGCATATCTACCACTTACGCCTTCGTAACCAGGATAATGTTCTTCGATTTTTTGAAGAATACTTTTGGCAATCGTTTTGGCTTCCGTTACTCTACCCGCTACAAAAGCACTTCTTGCATAAAATCTTTGAAAGAACGGATTGTCGGGATAAGTTTCATAAGTGTATTTCGACAAATTCAAGGCTTTTTCATTCATGTTTTCCATGCCATAAATTTGTAATAAAAAGTAACGGGCTTCTGTACGTGTGTAAAAAGCATTATAGCTCACTTTTTCTAACTGACTGATTCCTTTTGGTTTATCACCTTTTGGAAACAACCAAAGTACTGGACGAAGCATGGCATAATTTTCTTTTACATAATGAAAATAGTAATTATACAATCCGTCGCCAAACATTAATTCTGGACTAAAATCAGAGAAACTTCTTGAACGGTCGAGATACTTCAGCGCATTTTTTGCAGCAAAAGTAGCTTTCGTCCAATGTTTTCTTTCAGAATGTAAACGTCCTTTAAAAGCATAAGCTGCTGCCATAAAGAAAGCCGCTTCTGGGTTTTCAGAATCATCCCAAATTTTTTCTGCTTTTTCAATACTCTTATCCATGTAATCAATACAACGTTCGTCGTAAATTACATTTTCGGTATTAGGTACGATTTTCCACCATTCCATCAAACCCAATAAAAAATCAGGCAGTGGATGTTCTGGATATTTTACTTTCAAATAATTGAATTCACGCTCGGCTTCGTAAAACTTAAAATTATACATGTGATTGATTGCCTGCGTAGCTTCAATCTGAACTTCAGCCGTTAGCAAAAGCATTCCTTTTGAACGCTCCTGTTCTGCTTTTTCAGTATCTTTCCACCATTGTGCATTGGCGATTTGCTGTTGCGAAAACATCAGAAAGCACAAGAGGAATACTTTTATATAAATCGAGAAATCAAATATTTTTTTCATGGATGATTGTCTTTTCTGGATGTAAATTTAAGGAAATTTTAAGTATTGCTCTAACGAATGATACAACGAAAAGCATTATTAAAAAGTGTTATGTTCATAGATATTCTGTTTTCGGTAAGGCTTAATGCTTTCTAAACAATTTGGCTAGCTCTTTAGATTAGCGTATTTTTACAAATTAGCAATCAAGTATTTATGAAATCCACGATACAAGTACACGACAAACATTTTGAAGTATTCATTGAACAAAGTGTTTTAGAAAAGCGAATCGCTGCACTCGCTTCATCCATCAATCAAGATTATGCGGGAAAACAACCTTTGTTTTTAGCCATTTTGAATGGTTCCTTTATGTTTGCCGCCGAATTGATGAAATCCATCACAGTTTCTTGTGAAATTACTTTTCTGAGAGTTTCATCATATCAAGCAACTGAATCTACGGGTAAAGTACATCAAATTTTGGGCTTGTCAGAAAGCATCGAAAATCGTGATATTATCATTATTGAAGATATTATTGATACTGGTTTGACGATGATTGAAATCAAAAAGCAATTGTTGGCACAAAATCCAAGTTCTTTGACCATCGCAACGCTTTTCCAAAAACCAGAAGCTTTGAAACAACCAATTGAGATTGAATACATTGGATTCGAGATTGAAAATAAATTTGTGTTGGGTTATGGTTTAGATTACGATGGATTAGGTAGAAATTTAGCAGATTTATATGTGTTGAGTGAGTAAGTTTTTGTGGGTTTTAACGGTCTGATTTAGGATAAAATGAAAATTTCAACTTCGATTTTCTTGGCTATTATTATAAGTTGTGAATGAAAATCAAGCGCCATTTTTATAATTAACCACCAGCATATCAATATTTTAAATTCAAAAATCATCATTCATAATTCATCACTCTTACTTATTTTGTGTCCATTCAACACAAAAAAGGGAACAGATGTTCTAAATCCGTCCTTCGAAAGCTAAATATCATACTTTATTTAGTTAAATTTGCGGTTCGACAAACAATTCAAGAATGAGTAAAAGTGTTTTATATTTTGAACTAACCACTCCCGTTGAAGATAATCGCCCTGTCTATATTTCAGGCAGTTTCAACGAATGGCTTCCAGATAAAGAAGAGTTCCGTTTAAACAAAGTTGAAGACGGAAAATACATATTGAAGTTACCAGATACCATTAAATTGCCTGAAAGCTTTGAGTATAAATATACAAAAGGCGGATGGAATCAAGTAGAATTAGATGAATTTGGTAAACCCACAGCAAACAGAATTGCCAAAGTAAGAACAGGCGTTTTAAAAGATTTTGTACCACACTGGAGATTAGACGGCGAAAATCTTTCTGGAGATTTAATGCCCGAAATTCGCTTAATTTCAGATGCTTTTGAAATTCCTCAGTTTGATAGAAAGCGTGCTGTTTATATCTTACTTCCTCATAATTACGAAACATCAGAAAAACATTATCCTGTAATTTATTTACAAGATGCTCAAAATTTATTTGGTGGTGGTTCTGAATTTGGTAATTGGGGCATTGATAAACAATTAGCCGTTTTGGCTGCTCGTGGTCATGGCGATGTGATTGTTGTGGCTGTAGCACATGGTGGCGAACAGCGTTATCAAGAGTATTCTCCTTACAATAACCCCAAAATGGGAAAAGGTCAGGGACGAAAATATGCACAGTTTCTCTCAAAAACATTAAAACCATACATTGATAACAATTTTAGAACATTGCCAGAACGTGAATTCACAGGCATTGGCGGAAGTTCTTTAGGTGGCTTAATCAGTATTTATGCAGGTTTGATGTTTCCAGAAGTATTTGGGAAATTGATGGTATTTTCTCCGTCGCTTTGGGTTTCGCCCAATATTTATTTTGATGCCATTGATTTTATTTCTCATTTACCAACCAATATTTATATTTATGCTGGTGGCGATGAAGGAACAATGATGCTTCCGAATGTTGAGAAACTGAAACAAACCTTTCAAAGACAAGGCATTAGAAAAACGGAAATCAATCTTTCTTATGAACCAGAAGGCTTGCATAACGAAGATCAATGGGGCAAAGAATTTCCTAAAGCAATAGAATGGTTATTTTTTAATCAATAAGCACTCAATATAATTTAAGCTAAGTTGTTATTTGTTGTAAATAGATGATAATTAAACCCTTGAAATACTAATCACTATTTACCAATCACTTCTTAGTTAAAATAATTTTATTCGTAAAAGGCTCATTTATTTACAATTTTGTAAGTAGATGAGCCTTTTATTTGTTTTTATACTTTAGTTTTTCTCAAATCAATTTTATTGATTTTGAGAATATTATCAAAGGTATGATACTTCAATAAAGCGTTTTTTTCGTTGAATATCTTATATTTTTAATAATCTTTGACATTAGCAATTATTGGTATATTTGTGAATCATCAGGTAACAATTCCATTATGAATCGTAAAGAACAGTTAAGAAAAATTTCGATTACAGAACAATTTGATTTATGTATTATCGGTGGAGGAGCAACGGGAGCAGGTATTGCGCTGGATGCAAGCCTGAGAGGATTAAAAGTATTATTAATTGATAAAAATGATTTTGCTGGACAAACCACTTCAAAGTCCACAAAACTGATTCACGGAGGTGTTCGTTACTTGGAGCAAGCTGTTAAAAAATTGGATTGGGAACAATACAAAATGGTACAGAAAAGTTTGCACGAAAGAGATACGCTGATAAAAAACGCTCCACACCTTACTCGTCCATTAGCTTTATTAACGCCTTGTTATACTTGGATAGAAGGCATTTATTTAACTATCGGACTAAAACTTTATGAATGGATTGCGGGAAATCATGGCATTGGAGCAAGTAAATGGCTATCTCGCAAAGAAGCCTTGAAAACAATCCCTGAATTAAAGAAAGAAAACCTTACTTCGGCAGTGTTATATTATGATGGGCAATTGGATGATGCTCGTTACTGTTTGGCAATACTTCAAAAAGCAGAAACTTTAGGGGCAACAATTTTGAATTATGCCGAAGCCATTCGCTTTGAAAAAGATAGTCTTGGAAAATTGACGGAGCTTCATTTCAAGGATACTTTAAATGGTGAGACTTTCTCCGTTCAATCAAAAGTATTTATCAATGCTACAGGACCATTTGCTGACCATGTTCGTAAAATGGCAAATCCAAAATTAAAACCAAGAATGAAAGTAAGTCGTGGAGCGCACATTGTTCTCCCAGCTTCTTTGATGAAGAATGAAACCGCCATTTTAGTCCCAAAAACAGATGATGGTAGAGTACTTTTCATCATTCCTTGGCAAGACCATCTTTTAGTTGGAACAACCGATGAGGAAGATAAACTTTCTGAAAATCCAGATTTAGAACAATATGAAATACCTTATTTATTAAGCTACGTAAATCGTTATTTGGAAAAAGAAGTAAGTCCATCAGAAATTACCAGCGGTTTTGCTGGGCAAAGACCATTGTTGGGAAAGGCCGAAAAGAGTTCTGATACCAAATCACTCGTCCGTGACCATGAAGTAGAAATTGATAAAAACAGTCAATTAGTCAGTATCATGGGCGGAAAATGGACGACTTATCGATTGATGGCAAAAGACACCATCGACCAAATTTATGAACATCTTTGGCAACAAAATCCTGTTGCTTGTACTTCAGATTATCAATTGTTGCATGGAGCCGAAGGCTATTGTTTTGAAGATTGGGAAAAACTTTCAGCACAATATCAAGTATCACCAGCAATTGCGCAGCATTTGATGAAAAAATACGGTGTATTCGCTGAAAAAGTATTAAAACTGACAGACAATCAACCTGAATTAAAAGGATTAATTCATCCAAATCATCCATTTATCAAAGCAGAAATTGTCTATGTAATTCAAGAAGAAATGGCAATGACCAGTAAAGATATTCTGGATAGAAGATTAGGATTAGCATTGAGAGATGCGAAAGTGGCGAAAGATTCGGAGGAAATGGTGGAAAGTTTTTTAGCGTTAAATCGTGAAATTTAGGTGAGAAACAATAACTAAGAAACACTCATTAAAATTGATAACCATGAAGCTGTTTACATGAGAACAAGCTTTTGAAAAAAAGTATTTTCTATTAGCAAGTGAATTAATCCACTTGCTAATAGAAAAAATGTAAACAGCTTTTATTTATACTTCAAACTACTCAGAAAGCTCTAACCAACGCAATTCTTTTTCGTCAAGTTCGCCGGTGATTTCTTCGATTTGTTTCGCCCAAGCTCCCAAATCTTCGTAGCTACCACCATTATTGAGTCTTTCAGTGAGTTCGGCTTTTTTCTTTTCTAATTTTTCAATGGCTTTTCCTAAATCCTCGTACTCTTTTTGTTCTTTGAAAGAAAGCTTTCTTTTCGTCGTTGAAATCTGAACAGAAGGTTCTAATTTATGATTATTCGTGGAAACTGGTTCGCTTTTCGCTTTTGGTTTTTCACCTAAAGTAATTTCATTTTCTTCCAACCATTCTCTGTAATCGGTATAGTTTCCAGGGAAATCTCTAATTTGTCCGTCGCCTTCAAAAACAAAAAGGTGTTCTACCAATTTATCCATAAAGTAACGGTCGTGAGAAACCAACAATAAACAACCACCAAAAGCAATTAAGAAATCTTCCAAAATATTCAACGTCTGAATATCAAGATCGTTGGTAGGCTCATCAAGAATCAAAAAGTTTGGGTTTTTGATGAGTACTTTCATCAATTGCAAACGTCTTTTTTCTCCCCCTGATAATTTATCAACCGCCGCATATTGTACTTTTGGCTCAAATTTGAAGTGTGTTAAAAACTGACTTGCTGAAATAGTTTCGCCCGTTCCGACCGTAACAACCTCCGCAATATCTTTGATAACATCAATTACTTTATCGCCAGGTTTGAAGTCCAAATCGCCTTGAGTATAGTAGCCATACACAACGGTTTCGCCCGTGGTAATACTTCCAGAATCTGGTTGTAAATTTTGGGTAATCATATTCAAGAAAGTAGATTTCCCGATACCATTTTTTCCGATAATTCCGATACGGTCTTTGCGTTGAAAAATGTAAGAAAAATCTTCTACAATTTTTTGATTTCCAAAACCTTTATTCAATCCTTCAATTTCCAAAATCTTACTTCCTTGACGAGACATTTTTACGTTCAAGGTTACTTTAGAATCATCTTTCGTTTGCGATGCCTTTTCTTTCAGTTCATGAAAAGCATCAATTCTGTATTGAGCTTTTGTTCCACGAGCTTTCGGCTGGCGACGCATCCATTCCAATTCTGTACGTAAAGTATTCTTTGCTTTATCAATACTTGCAGCTTCCGAAGCCTCACGTTCTGCCTTTTTCTCCAAGAAATAACTATAGTTTCCACGATACGGATAAATCGTTCCGTTATCTAATTCAGCAATGTTATTACAAACTCTATCCAAGAAATAACGGTCGTGCGTTACCAAAAGCAAAGTAATATTTTGTGCAGAAAGCGTTTGTTCCAGCCATTCGATAGTTTCCAAATCCAAGTGGTTGGTAGGCTCATCGAAAATCATTAAATCTGGTTCTTCGATTAATACTTTCGCCATTGCCACACGCTTGCGTTGCCCACCAGAAAGTTGAGAAATTTTGCGTTCAAAATCATGAATTCCCAATTTTCCCAAAACCTGTTTTACTCTACTTTCATAATCCCAAGCATCATGTTTGTCCATCATTTCCAAAGCCTCCGACAGTAAATCAGAATCTTCTGGATTTTCCATTGCCCTTTCATACATTTTCAAGGCTTGGTTGGCTGGAGAATCACCAGTGAAAAGCGTATCCATTACGCTAAGGTTTTCGTCAAAATCAGGGTTTTGGAAAAGATACCCAACCGAAATACCTTTTCGGATACTTACTGTACCTTCGTCAGAAGGAATCAAACCTGCTAAAATGTTCATTAAAGTAGTTTTACCCGCACCATTTTGTCCGACTAATGCTACTTTATCTCCCTTCGAGATACCAAAATTTATGTTACGAAATAACCAACGTTCGCTGTAGTTTTTCGAGATATTTTCTGCTGATAAATAATTCATAGCACAAAGGTAGGAAGTAAAGCTGTAAAAGGGTAGAGAGTTGGGAGAATTCAACTTATGGAAATAGCATACTTTACATTACTCCCTCCTATCAAGTCAATTCTCCATTGAACACATAAACTTTTTTTTGGAAACAAGTCAAATTATTTTTGGGTTTACGACTTATCTGAATTTTGATTAATCTTGTAAGTTGTAAGCGTTAAAAAACCAAAACTTAAAACTCATGTTACAATTTCTTAAATATGTTTTAGCTACTATTGTTGGGTTAATTGTTTTCTCCATCGTCAGCTTTATCCTTGTTATTGGTATTGCAGCGGCTGTGGGTGCTTCTCAAGAAGACATAATTCTTAAAGATAACTCTGTCTTAAAATTAGACCTCAATCATGCCATCGAAGAAAATGTAAGTGATGAAGAAAATCCTTTCAAAGATTTAGGTGGTCCATTCATGGATAACAATGAAAGTATCGGAATGGTACAAATCAGAGAAGCCCTAAAACGTGCCGCTGCTGATAGTCATATCAAAGGAATTTACTTACAAGCACATTATCCTCAAGCTGGCTACGCTCAACTTGAAGAAATCCGTAACGCACTTTTAGCTTTCAAAAAATCTGGGAAATTCATTTATAGTTACGGTGAATCTTTTACGGAAAAAGGATATTATGTTTCATCTGTTTCTGATAAAATCTATTTGAATCCAGCTGGCGGAATGGATTTCAACGGAATCAGTGCAGAAGTAAGTTTCTACAAAGGTGCTTTGGATAAATTAGACATCAAGCCTGTTGTTTTCAGAGTAGGCGAATACAAATCTGCCGTTGAACCTTATCTCCGTGAAAATATGAGTGATGCCAACAAAGCGCAATACTCTTCTTTGTTAAATAGTATCAACGACCATATTTTCGGACAAATCGCTGCTTCTCGTGATATTACTGTGGCTGAATTGAAAAAAGTAGCAGATGAATTAATCGCTTATAAACCTAAAGGTGCTTTAGCGGCAAAATTGGTAACGGATGTTGGTTATTACGATGAATTTGAAGCTGATTTCAAGAAGAAATTAAAGAAAGAATCAGAAGATAAAATTGATTTTGTAAATCTTTCGAAATTCTTAAAAGCTGAATCTGCGATTCCTTTTAACGATACACAAAATAAAATTGCGGTAGTTGTTGGTGAAGGTGCTATTATTGGTTCAAAAGCTGATAAAGGAAATATTGGTTCGGATGATTGGGTAGCTGAATTACGTAAAGCTCGTGATGATAAAAAAGTAAAAGCTATTGTATTAAGAATTGATAGTCCGGGAGGTTCTTCATTGGCTTCTGATGTGATGTGGAGGGAAGTAGAATTAGCGAGAAAAGTAAAACCTGTAATCGCTTCAATGGCTGATTATGCGGCTTCTGGCGGTTATTATATGGCAATGGCTGCGGATACAATTGTGGCTGAACCAACAACGATTACGGGTTCCATCGGAATTTTTGCGCAGTTTTTCAATTTTGAGAATTTCTTGAAAAACAAATTGGGAATCACTAACGACCGTGTAAATACCAACGCTCACTCTGATTTCCCAACTGTTACTCGTGAGATGACAGATTTTGAAAAAGATTGGTTTCAAAGAAGCGTCGATGCAGGTTACGAAACCTTTACTTCTAAAGCAGCGAAAGGACGTAGAATGAGTATCGAAAAACTGAAAACATTAGCTGGCGGACACGTTTGGTCGGGTATCGAAGCGAAATCAAATGGATTGGTGGATGTATTAGGTGGTTTAGAAGATGCTATTAAAATTGCGGCTAAAAAGGCAAAATTGAAAGAAGGAGATTATAAAGCAAAATTCTATCCTCAGCCAAAATCTTTCTTTGAAGAGATTTTCGACAAAAAAGAGGATGCTGTTCAAGCAAAAATCATGAAAGCACAATTCGGTGAATTAGCTCCTTATGTAAAACAAATTCAAGATTTGAAAGCTCGTGAAGGCTTAATGACTTTAATGCCAGAAGTAATTGAATTTAAGTAATTTCAGGTTACAATAATAATTTCAGCGTAAATTTATAGGGAATATTTCCCGTAGATTTACGCTGAAATATTTTCCAGACAATCTAAATTGTTATTTACGGATTAAAAGAAAATCTGTGAATAAATAATCAATAAAGCTTGATAAAATGAAAAAACTAATACTCTTTTTTGGAATTGCCTTGTTGTTATCTTCTTGTGCTAAAGAAGCTACTATTTTTGTAGTGCGTCATGCTGAGAAAGATTTAGTGTATAAAGGCGATGACCATTTTCGCCCTTTAAACACTGCTGGACATCAACGAGCAGGAATTTTAGCCAAGCGATTAGCCAATGAAAAAATTGCTAAAATTTACACTACAGAATACTTAAGAGTACAACAAACTGGAGATTCTTTAAGAATCAATCAAAAAATAGATACAGCTATTTACAGTGCTAAAACTGCTTACTTTTTCGATAAAATCAAGCAGGATAACATGCAAGGTAAAAACATTTTAATCATTGGTCATTCTAATACTGTTCCAGAAGTTATTCGATTTTTAGGCGTGAAATTTGATTTAAAAATCATTCCTGATACAGAATACGACAATCTTTATCTTGTAAAAATGAAAGGTAAAAAAGTAATTAATTTCAAGGCTGAAAAGTTCTAAAACTTCAAGCCTAAATCAAGTAAGATTAAACCGTTTTTGGTGATTAAATCTTTATACGCTTTGGTATTATTAATTTCTGTGAGTCCTCTTTGATATTGTATGCCAAAAATAAAAGAATCGTCTCCTCCGCTAATTCTTTTTTCAAATCCCAAACCTAATAATAAACCAACATCGCCCATATTAAATATACTGGGTTGATTACCTACTCTTTGACTATATTGAAAAAGTGGATTACTCGCTTTGTCGATTGGTTTTTCTGCGATTTTTAAATCAAATATTCCACCGAATTGCAAGTACACAGGCGTATCTGAAAAAACACCATCACTAAAGATTTTTAGCGTTACGGGTACTTGTAAGTATTGTAAATTGAATGCAGCTTTATTGCCAACACGTTCATCAGTACTGAGTGGATATTCTGCAAACAAGTCATTATTATAAAAATTATTCCCTACCGAATAGCTTTCGCCCTTAACGGTGTACCATAAACCTGTACTAAAAGCGTATTTCTCAGCAAAGTAAAGATCAATGATTGGGCCTAAGCTCATTTTCAAGTTAATGCCCGAAGCTTCTAAATCCCTGAAATCTTTAGTAGTTTCCACTTCGTTGAGCGTAATATTCGGGGAAAACTTAAAGCCAATTTTTAATTTATACAAACCACTACGGTAGCCACTGCTGTATCTGGAACCGTATCCATAATTCTGTGTGTAGGCTTTGGAGGTCATCAACAGAATAAAAAGGATTAAGAATGCGTTTTTCTTCATAATTTTGTATTGTTAAATAAGTTGTTTTCAATTAAAACACGGCTGACTGCGGTAAAACTATTAATCCAAAAGCTTATGCTTCTAAAATTAAAAATATATTGTATCTCTATTTTCATCTTAAGTCTGGCTTTTGCTTGTTCTTCCGAAGGAAATGAAGCTTCTGACCCTGATGTAAGTAAGGTACAAGTAAATGTTTCTATTCAACGACTTGACAAAGAATTACTTGCATGCAAAGACAAAAATCAACTCATAAATTTTTTCAATACACACAAAAGCTTCACCAGTACTTATTTTCAGGTTTTACCCCAAGACTTTGAGAAATTAGCGGAAAGATTATTGCCAGTTATTACCAATCAAGCTTTTCAAGATTTTTATAAACAATCTCAAGAACCCGCTTTTTTCGGAAATACTCAGCTCGAAGATGATTTCAAAGAAGCTTTTCAGCATCTCAAATATTACTACCCAGACTTTAAAGAGCCTAAAATTATTACAATTTTTACAGGTTTTTTTGCTCAAGATGTACTAAGTAGTCCTGAATTAATGATTTCGGACTCATTAATTATTATTGGACTCGATTATTTCATGGGGAAGAAGGGTAAATTCCTTCCTGACATCTACGATTATCAATTAAGAAAAGCCGCACCCAATGCCATTGTGCCACAAGCTGTACTTTTACTTTCTGCCAAATACAATGCAACCAAACCTTCTGAAAAATCGTTATTGGCTGATATGGTTTGGTATGGTAAAAGTTATGTTTTCGGTCATACAATGATGCCCTCTAAAGCAGATAGTTTGTTTATTGGTTATTCTGACTTACAATTAACTGACTGCTATACTTTTCAAAAAGATATTTGGGCGCATTTTATTGATAATAAATTACTCTATACCAACGATGCACCCATCAAAGCAAAGTATATCATGGAAAGACCAGTAACAGCAGAAATTGGAGCATCTTGTCCCGGTGCTATTGGTCGTTGGTTAGGTTGGCGAATTGTTGGAAAGTACTTTGATGAAAACGAAAAACTGACGATTCAAGAATTAATGAAGCAAACAGATGCTCAGAAAATTTTTGAGCAATCAAATTATAAAGGATTACCTGACGAAGAATGATGTTGATTTGGGATTTGGGATTTTTCTCATGACGTAGTTTGTGTCTCCACAAACTACTACTCACAACAAAGTTATTCCGTGGTTTATCACACACAAACCACAGCGTATAAATAAAATATTTTAGATAATAATAACAGGTTTTAATAATTAAACCCAATAATGGCAAAGCGCAGTAGCAGTTTTGGAGCAGGAGTTTCTCCAGAAGATAAGAAAAAAGTAAGCAAAGAAGGTTTCAAAAAAGCTTTAAAGATTTTCAGATTTACCCTTCCCTATAAAGGCACATTTGCCATAGGTTTTGTGTTTTTGATACTCTCTCAAATCACCACCATGAGTATTCCTTTATTAATGGGGCAAATGGTTGGGGCGATTGTTTCACCAGACCAAATGGCAAATGCAAGTACAGGAATAAGTGGCGGAATGGTAGCAGACAAATTGCAAAATGTTTTTCATGAAGCACCAAAGTTCACCTTAAATGAAGTAACCTTAATTTTTGTGGGGCTGTTGATTCTTCAATCGGTATTCTCATTCTTTAGAGTAATTACTTTTACAAGAGTATCGGAGCAGTCTATGCGTGACCTCCGCAATGCACTTTATTCTAAAATTATTACTTTGCCAGTACCATTTTTCGAGAAAAATCGTGTCGGTGAATTAATGAGTAGAATTACTACCGACGTTTCTCAATTACAAGATATTCTTTCTATTACTTCGGCAGAACTTTTCCGCCAAATATTTACATTGATTGGCGGTATTATCTTGATTTCGTTTTTATCAAGTAAGCTCACGCTTTTCATGTTGTTGACTTTCCCACTTTTAGTTGTTTCGGCGATTATTTTCGGAAAATTCATCCGTAAAAATGCAAAGAAAGTACAAGACGAATTAGCGGCTACCAATATCATCGTTGAAGAAACCTTGCAATCTATCAACGTCGTAAAAGCATTTACTAACGAAAGCCTTGAAGCACATCGCTATGGTTTATCAGTACAAAAAGTAGTTGATTATGCTTTGAAAGCCGCTACATTCAGAGGTGGTTTTATTTCCTTTATCATCTTTGTATTGTTTGGTGGTGTTGTGGGCGTAGTTTGGTATGGTGGAAACTTGGTTTTACAAGGCGAATTAGCTTTCAAAGACCTCTTCACGTTCATTATTTACACAGGTTTTATTGGTGGTTCTGTGGGTGGTTTGGGCGATATGTATGCACAAATTCAAAAAACAGTAGGCGCATCTGAGCGTATTTTAGAAATTTTAGGAGAAGAATCTGAAGTAAAAATTACTGACATTACCGTTCCAAGCAAAGTGACTAAAACAGAAACTTCAAGTACTGGAACACCAAAGATTCAGTATCGCAATGTCGCTTTCCAATATCCTTCTCGTCCAGATATGCCTGTTTTAAAAGATATTTCTTTATCGGTGAAATCAGGTGAAAAAATAGCCTTGGTGGGTCATTCAGGAGCAGGAAAATCTACGATTGTACAATTGTTGATGCGCTATTATCATCTTGCAAAAGGTGAAATCTTAGTGGATGGTAAAAACATCAATACTTTCGATATTACTGATTTAAGAAAAAACATCGCTATCGTCCCACAAGAAGTAATGCTTTTTGGCGGAACAATTTATGAAAATATTGCTTATGGAAATCCAGAAGCAGATGAAACCTTAGTGATTGAAGCAGCCAGAAAAGCGAATGCGTTAGAGTTTATCAATTCGTTTCCAGAAGGATTTAAAACCATCGTCGGCGAACGTGGTGTGAAGCTTTCAGGTGGTCAACGACAAAGAATTGCAATTGCCCGTGCTATTTTGAAAGACCCTGCCATTTTGGTGCTGGATGAAGCAACAAGTGCTTTGGATTCGGAATCTGAAAGATTGGTTCAAGATGCTTTAGATCGTTTGATGCAAGACCGTACTACCATTATTATTGCTCACCGTTTGGCTACAATTCGTAATGTCGATACCATTTATGTATTGAAAGATGGCGGAGTTGCCGAAAAAGGAACGCATGATGAATTGGTTTTGATTGATGAAGGAATTTATGCTAACTTAGTAAAGTTGCAGTTTGACAATGCAATGATGATAGAATGAAACCAGCCATAAAAGATACATTAAAAACATATAACCTTCGCCAGACTGATTGTCGTGAAGGTATTCTGGACGTTTTCATGAGTAAAGAACACGCTCTTGCTCATGCCGACGTGGAAGCGCAATTAACGGAACAATTTGATAGAGTAACGGTTTATAGAACGCTAAAAACGTTTGTTGATAAAGGATTGATTCATAAAGTATTGGATGATGAGGGTGGTGTAAAGTATGCACTTTGTAAGGATAATTGCCATGTAGGAGATCATACGCATCATCACGACCATGTGCATTTTAAATGTACAGCTTGTGGATTAACTACTTGTTTAGACCATGTGGTGATTCCTAATTTTATCCTTCCAGAAGGCTACAAACGTGTGGAAACAAATTTGTTGGTACAGGGGATTTGTAAAGGCTGTAATCGTTAATGGACTTTAGGACTTGAAGACAGAAGAGGCAAGACACAAGAAGCAAGATTTTTGGGAGAACTTTAGGATTTTGAACTTGAAGACTTTGGGAATTTATTGACTAAAGGACTTTGAGAGAAAAGACGGAAGAGACAAGACACAAGAAGCAAGATTTTTGGGGGAGAACTTTAGGATTTGAAGATATAAGAGGCAAGACAAAAGAATCAAGATTATAGTTTCAAGCACTTCAATACTTTAGATATTAAGCAATGGGCTATTCAGAGATGGATAGCCCATTTTTTTATCCTCATATTTAACTTTCCTTTCGACTTTAATTACGTGGATTTTAGGATTTAAAGATTTATAGAACTGCAAAAAGACAGAGCCATAAAGCAAAATACTTTTTTTGTACTCATATTATATTTTGCTTTGAAATTCATCATGTTAAATTATTACTAAACAAACATAGTTTTATAAATGCAGTTTGGCGAATAATCTTTTGATAATTGAATATTTTAGCAAATTATTACTTATTTGTAGCTTAAATCTTCATCAAACAATTTCTTATTCATGAAAAAGCATCTTTTTCTATTTTTTGCAATGCTTTCCGCAGGCAGTGCAATGGCGCAAAGTCCATTGTTAATGCGTCAGCCAAGTATTAACAATGATGGTTCTGTCGTTTCCTTTTCTTATCAAGGTGATATTTGGACAGTACCAAGTACGGGAGGAAATGCCACCCGATTGACCATTCACGAGGCTTATGAAAGCAATCCAATCTTTAGTCCTGATGGCAAACAAATCGCCTTTTCAGGCACACGCTTTGGCAATAATGATATTTTTGTGATGCCTTCAACGGGCGGTTTACCAAAGCGTTTAACGTTTCATTCTAGTCAGGATTTAGTAGCAAGTTGGACGCAAGCAGATAAAATCTTATTCTCAACAAGTCGAGAATTTAAGCAAATCGAACGCCCACAAGAAGTATATTCAATCAGTGCTAAAGGAGGAACTGAATCAAGAATGCTAGACGCCGTAGGCTTCGACCCAGTACTTTCTCCTGATGGAAATTTGCTTGCTTTTGTCCGTGGAGACATCAATCCTGTTGCTCGTCAGGCTTATAATGGAAGCTCGAACAGAGACATCTGGATTTATAGTACCAAAGCAAAAAGTTTTAACAAAATTGCTCTTTTTGAAACCAACGATATTATTCCACAATGGGGAAAAAATGGCTTGTTATACTTTTTAAGTAGTGTTGATGGTGCTTATAATTTATATCAAATCAAAATTTCTGGCGAAGGTAAAGCAGAAGGTACTCCTAAAAAGTTAACGCAATTCAAGGATGAATCAATTCGTCATTTCAGTATTTCAAAAGATGGCAATACCATTGTTTTTGAAAAAGAAATGGGACTTTTTACTTACAATGTAGCGAGTGGTTCAGTTGCAAAAATCAATGTAAACATCAATGCTGACGAACGTTTTGATGCTTCCGAACAAAAAACATTAGCCGCAGGCTTAGAAGAATACAAAGTATCGCCAAATGGAAAGTTACTAGCGTATAGCCTTCGTGGTGAGATTTTTATCAAAGAAGCAGACAAAGAAAAAACAAAGAGCATCAATGTTTCTCAACACGCTTTCCGTGATATTACTCCTACTTGGTTGAACGATTCAACACTCTTATTCACAAGTGATAGAAACAATGGCAATTTTGATTTGTATTTGGTGAATTCATCTGATGCTTCGGAACGTAATATTTTTAAATCGTTGAAACATCAAGTAACACAAATCACAAAAACTACGGAAGATGAATCTTCGCCAGTGGTTTCGCCAGATAATAAGAAAATAGCCTACATTAAAGGCAGAGGAACTTTTATAGTAGCCGACATCAGTACTGATGGGAAGTTGACGAATGAGAAAGTTCTAAGCGATGGCTGGAATAATCCAAGTGATATTGCTTGGAGTCCAGACAGCAAATATTTAGCTTACAGTCAAGAAGATTTATATTTTAACCAAGAAGTATTTATCAGAACTGCTGATAATTCAAGCAAGCCTGTTAATGTATCAATGCACCCACGTGGCGATGCAAATCCGTTTTGGAGTGCAGATGGTTCTAAATTAGGATTTGTTTCGCAAAGAAGTGCTGCTCGTAGTGCAGACGTTTGGTTTGTTTGGTTGAAAAAAGAAGACTGGGAAAAAGAAACACAAGATTGGCAAGAAAAAGAAACTCCAGCAGCGGATGCTAAACCAGACAAAAAAGGAGTGAAACCAATTGTGATTGATTTTGAAAATATTCATGAAAGAGTAGTACAAGTAACAAACTTCCCCGGCAATGAAAGTGAATTTGTAATTTCAAAAGATGGTGAAACTTTCTTTTATACAACCACAAGTAGTTCAGCAAAAGGAAGAGATTTATTCAGTATTAAATGGGATGGCAAAGAATTAAAAGAAATTACCAAAGGTGGAAGTAATCCAAATAGTTTGACACTCGATAAAGAAGGCAAGTACATTTATTATACAAAAATGGGCGGTGGACTTTCTCGTGTTGATGTGAAAACAGGATTATCAGAGCCGATACCATTCGTTGCCAAAATGAAAATTGATTATTTGGCAGAACGTACACAAGTATTTGAAGAAGCGTGGAGAACCATTCGTGATGGTTTTTACGACCCTAAATTTCACGGAAATAATTGGCTACAATTGCATGATAAATACAAAGAGCGTTGTATCAATGCCAGTACTTCCAATGATTTTAGAGATATGTTTAATTTACTATTGGGTGAATTAAACTCAAGCCACATGGGTTTAACAGCACCCGACCGTGCTGAAACACAAAAAGAAATTACAGGCTTATTAGGAACAGAATTGATTCCAACGGCAACAGGAATGAAGGTAAACCACGTAGTTCCAGAAACGCCAGTGACTAAAAGTAAGAGCCTAATCAACGAAGGAGAAGTAATTACGGCTGTAAATGGACAGTCAGTAAGTGAAAGCGAGAACTTTTATAGTTTATTAAGTGGCTTGGCTAACGAAAAAGTACTCTTAAATGTTAACGATGCAAGTGGTAAAAACAGAGAAGTAGTGGTTCGTCTTACTCAAAGTATCAGCGATAATTTATACAACGAATGGGTTGACAGCAGAAAGAAATTAGTAGAGAAATTCTCTAATGGTCGTTTAGGTTATATCCACATCAAAGGAATGGATTTCCCAAGTTTTGAAGTAGTAGAAAGAGAATTTACTGCTGCTGGTTATGGAAAAGAAGGAATCTTGATTGATGTTCGTTACAATGGTGGCGGTTCAACAACCGACTATTTAATGACGATTCTGAACTACAAACAACACGCTTATACCATTCCAAGAGGAGCAAGTACCGATTTAGAAAAGGATAAGAAAAAGTTCAGAGAGTATTATCCAATCGGCGAGCGTTTGGTTTATGCCGCTTGGACAAAACCTTCGATTGCACTTTGTAATGAAGGAAGTTACTCCAACGCAGAGATTTTCTCGCATGCGTATAAATCTTTAGGTATTGGTAAATTAGTAGGTTTACCAACCAATGGTTCAGTAATTTCTACAGGAGGAAAATCTTTAATGGATGGTTCTTTTGTAAGATTACCGGGAAGAGGATGGTACACCAAAACAACAGATAAAAACCAAGAGCTAGGCGCTGCCGTTCCTGACATTATTGTTGAAAACACACCAGATTGGATTGCTAAAGGAACAGATGAACAATTGAAAGTAGCAGTAGATACGCTTTTAAAAGATATTGACGCTAAGAAGTAAAATACATTAAAGATTACTATTGAGGGAAGTATTTCTCTCAATAGTAATAAAAGACTGATATTAATTCCATTCATGAATGGTAATGTTTGCTGAAATCACTAAATTTCGATTAAAACAATCGCTCTAATTTAACTATCAAAAGCAATCATAAAAATGTATATCGGCTCAATCGATCAAGGGACTACTAGTACCCGCTTCATCATTTTCGACAAACAAGGCAATCAAATCTCTGTCGGACAAAAAGAACATTCACAGATTTATCCACAAGCAGGTTGGGTGGAACACGATTCAGATGAAATCTGGAGCAATACCCAAGAAGTAATCGGTTTAGCATTAGGCAAAGCAAACCTTTCGCCCTTAGATATTGCTGCGGTGGGCATTACCAATCAGCGAGAAACAACCGTTGTTTGGAATCGCTTTACTGGTCAGCCATATTATAATGCCATCGTTTGGCAAGATACTCGTGTCGGCAATATGGTAGCTGAATTAGCCAATGAAGGCGGAGCAGATTGTTTTCGAGCAAAAACAGGTTTGCCTTTGGCAACATATTTTAGTGGATTAAAATTAAAATGGCTTTTAGAAAACGTAGAAGGCTTACGGGAAGATGCAGAAGAAGGAACTGCTATTTTTGGTAATATTGATACTTTTATCATTTGGCATTTAACAGGAGGAACAGATGGCGGCATACATATTACAGATGTTACCAATGCAAGTAGAACTCAGTTAATGAACCTGCAATCTTTAGCTTGGGATGATGATATTCTTACAAAACTGAATATTCCTAAAGCCATGCTACCCGCTATTAAATCAAGCAGTGAAGTATATGGAGAAGCTCGTGGCGTACTTTCGGGCGTACCAGTAGCAGGAGATTTAGGCGACCAACAAGCAGCATTAGTTGGACAAACGTGTTTTTCCGCAGGCGAAGCTAAAAATACTTATGGTACGGGTTGTTTTATGTTGATGAATACAGGCGAGAAAATCACGCCGTCAACTTATGGTTTACTCACTACCGTTGCTTATCAGTTTGGCAATCAACCAGTGCAATATGCTTTAGAAGGCTCTGTTGCTATTACAGGTGCTTTAGTACAATGGCTTCGTGATAATTTAGAAATTATTAAGAATAGTGCAGAAATTGAAACCTTAGCCAATTCGGTAGAAGATAATGGCGGTTGTTATTTTGTGCCAGCCTTCTCTGGATTGTATGCACCTTATTGGCAAGCGGATGCTCGTGGTGTTATTGTCGGACTTACTCGTTATGTCACCAAAGCACATATTGCACGAGCAGCTTTAGAAGCTACCGCTTTTCAAACCTTAGAAGTATTGGAAGCGATGGAAAAAGATGCAGGAATTGAGATTTCATCATTAAGAGTAGATGGCGGAATGGTAGTCAATGAGACATTAATGCAGTTTCAAGCAGATATGGTTGATGTTCCTGTGGTTTGTCCAGCGATGATTGAGACAACAGCTTTGGGTGCTGCTTATGCAGCAGGTTTAGCAATTGGTTATTGGGAAGATTTAGACGATTTAAAACAAAATTGGGGAATCGCACAAACGTGGAAACCCGATATGGAAGCGTCAAAAAGAGATAACTTATATCATTATTGGAAAAAAGCCGTTACTCGTAGTTTTGAGTGGGAAGAATAATAAATCCGTAGCACGAGTTTTCAATTCGTCAAATTAATATGACACGAGTTAGAAACTCGTGCTACGGTTCATAAAATTATAGTTTAACAATTGTCTTCCCAAAAGCTTTTCCTTGCAACATCAAATCCAATTGTGCGGGTACTTCTTCTAAAGTAATTTCTTTAGCGAGTATTGTTAAATCTGTTGGTTTCCAATCGGATGCTAATTTTTTCCAAATACTTTCACGTAAAAGCATCGGACATTCGGCAGAATCAATCCCAAATAAAGTATTTCCACGAAGAATAAAAGGTAAAACAGTTGTGTGTAATTCCGCAGAAGCTACCAAACCGCAAATGGCAGCTGAACCTCCATAAGTTAAAGACTTCAAGGCTGTGGCTAAAATATTCCCCCCAACAGTATCAATTACCCCTGCATAAATTGATTTCAATAATGGACGACCAGATTGGTCATCTAAGGCTTCTCTACTTACAATTTCACTTGCTCCAATTTGTTTTAAGAATTCAACAGCTTCGGGTTTACCTGTTACGGCTACGACTTCAAAACCTAATTTTGCTAAAATGGCAATCGACAAAGTCCCAACTCCTCCTGTTGAGCCTGTTACTAAAACTTTTCCTTGGTCAGGTTTTAAGCCATGATTGATTAAAGCATTGATACATAAACCAGCAGTTAATCCAGCCGTTCCATAAATCATGGCTTCTTTCAAACTTAATCCTGTGGGTAATTTTACAATCCATTTTGCAGGCACAGAGATATACTCAGCCAAACCACCCGAAGTATTCATTCCTAAATCATAACTGGTAACAATTACTTCGTCGCCCACTTTAAATGCTGGAGAATCACTAGCTTCTACAATGCCAGCAGCATCAATGCCGGGCGTATGTGGAAACTGTTTTGTTACACCTTTATTCCCAATTGACGATAAAGCATCTTTATAATTCAAGGCTGAATAATGAACTTTGATTAAAACATCTCCCGCAGGTAAATCTGCAATCTCTCTTTGTACAATCGCTCGTGTATATTGTTTCTCAGCACTTTCTATAATCTGCAAAGCTTTAAAAGAATGGCTCATGGTTTTGTGTTTGTTTTGTGAAGCAAGCTATATTTAAGCTGTAAACCTCCATAAAAAAATATTGAAAGTCAAGCGATTAGAATACTTACAAGAATTTAGTTAAACCTATAAGGATTCATATAATTATCTAATAATAAAAACTTTAACATCAAATCCTTATAGGTTTATATTCTCAATTTACTTATTCCTATATACTTAATGAAAATTAAATATCAAAAAGCTTTTTTGCACTGACATACTGTTGTCAGTAAGCCAGATTTACTTTGTATCGTTAATCAAAAAAATCATAATAAAACCTCAACAATCAAATGAACACGCAAGTAAAAGAAGTACCCGCTCAAAAGTATTTTATTTATCGTACAGAAACTACCCTTTTAAATGTAAACGCCATTGCAGAACGTGAAGTTGACGCCCTTTATACTGCCGTTGGACAATTAGGATTAAGCATTGCTGGCAATATGGAGTTTATTTATTGGGGAGCAACGGGCGATGTTGAAAAGCCTTTTATTTTAGAAATTGCCTTGCCTGTGGGTGATGAAGAAGTAACAATTCCTGCACATTATGAATTGCTAGAACATCCTTCTTTCAAGGCTTTTGCTTATACACATCATGGTGATTTCAGTAATATTATGCCTGTTTATAAAGAGCTGTTTAATCAATTATTCGCACAAGGACACAAACCAACAAATCAAACCAGAGAAGTTTATATCAATTGGGTGGATTTAACTTCTTCTGAAAATGTTACAGAGATTTTATTGGGAATAGAGTAAGTATTTGGGATAGGGGTTGTTTTAAAAACGAAAGGTCGGGTATTGATGCCCGACCTTTCGTTTTTATCATAATACAAGCTTCCAACTCAATTAATATATTTCCTTTACAAAAGTATTTCTACATTAAAGCACTCCTTTAAAGCTCAGGAAAGCTCCTTTTTTCTCTAAATCATCAACCGCTCATCATTATTTAAAATCCATTTATCCTTTTTCAATCATCCTTTCCAACCTCTAAAACATTATTGGTGTCAGTACTATCGTTGTACGAAGCAATGTAGCAATTATGCTTTCAATCTTACATAGTTTCCTGTAAATCAATTCAAAAGAAAAAATTATTAACCTTTAAACTCAATCATGAAAATGAAACAAATTAGTGTATTCATCTCTCTCTTGTTAATTACTTGGGGATGTGCAGAAGAAGAAGTTAACGTTTATCCTGAAATTTCAAGTATTCAGTTTTCAAATTCTACAAAGATTACTTATGAGGAAAGTAAAAGCGATACTTTTAGTATTAAAGTTGCTTTGAATAAGCCATCTAAAAAAGATGAAGTTATTGAATTTAGCTTTAATGGCTCGGCTACTCTTGGACAAGACTTTCAACTGATTACTCCTAATCCTTTAACCATCAAAGCTGGCGATTCGACAGGAATTATCAAACTAAGAATCAACAAAGATTCAGCGGTTGAGCCTGATATTGAAAACTGTATAGTTACCTTTAAATCATTAAGTAGTACGCTTCAATTAGGCAAAAACGGTTCTTTTGAATTTGGAATTTATGAAAACAAAGCTAAAGATAAAGCTTTAGTCGGATTTGAGTTCAGCACGCTAAATGTGGATGAATCTAGCGATGTAAAAGTAAAGCTTAAAATCAACGAACCCATCAATGAAGACCTTGTTGTATTCTTAGAAAAGCAAAGTGACAACCATTATTATAGTATTAATACAAACTCAATGTATTTTGTGATTCCTGCTGGTTCAACAGAGAGTATTGTTTCTTTAAACTTGATGGATTATCGCCCTACGAAAGGACGCAACCTTCTTTACAATTTAAAAATCAAGGATATTCATAATGATAAGGTCCTCGTTGATACTGTGAAGAGTGAAATAGCCATCAAAACTATCGACGCTAATAAAGGCTTACATTTGAAAGTGGATTGGGAAGGCATCGCCGATATTGATTATTATGAAATTGTAGATATGGATGGTAACAGATACGATTACGAAACTAGCAAAGAAGGCTCAGTTAGCGTTCAGAATCTTCAGAAAGACGGTACTTATTATCTAAGACTCAAGGCAAGTAAGCAATTGGCAGCGACAGTACCCATTACTATTACAGCCCAAAATACCACATTGATACCTATAACGACCGTTGGTAAATACAAGTTTGATTTTAAGGACATAAACGACCCTGTTGCATTACTGATTTACAAGCAAGGTCTCAATTTTACCATAGTGAAACGTGATGTAGTAATTGTTCCTCCAGTTCAAGTAGGTTAGCATCTCATATAAAATCAATATTCAGGAAACAAAAATGGGATTAGCATTTTAATTAATACATTATCAAAAAAAGGATTGTCAAAAAAGGCATCCTTGACTAATAAACAAAAACGGCTGTCTAAATTTTAGGCAGCCGTTTTTACTTTTTTCCTAGTAATAAATGATAGTCATACTTATCTCTTCTAAAATTATACTTTTAAACCTTTTATCAATTTATATTCCGTAGAGCTTACGCCATACTGGCTTTTAATGGATTCTTTAATCCTTTGTGTTCTTTCCGCAAGCGTTTCATATAAAGTATTCCGTTGGTCAGCACTAACTTTTAAACCTCCATAAGTACTTGTTACAAGATTATTTGCTTGATTAATTTCAGTAATCTTCGCTTGAAGATTTGGGAGTTTGATTAACTCATTTACGGGTGCATAATTAGCTCCCAAGCCTGCCAATGTACTAACAATATCCGCAAAATTCTGTGTCATACTTCCATAAGAACGTTCCGACTGACTAATCTTTTCTTTGGTATCCCCTTCTTTGGGTTTAGTAGCTCTTTCTCCTCTGATTTTTGTAATCAATGCAGCAACATCGTTAACTTCTTTTGAAGTTTTACCCAATTTAGCCTTGACTGCCGATGATATTGGACTGATTAATTTAGCAATTGAGCTTGGATGAGTAACAAAATGTTTTTGTCTTGTTTCAACTGCCATCGAGTATTCGCTTCTTTTAAGCGAAGTATTATTATTCTCGACTTTGATTGATGTGATAAGTGCCTCATAATTGGCGATAGTCGTTTCGGCTGTTGGTGCTATGTAGCCGTTAAAACTTTTTAGATGGGTTGCAATTGCAGCAGCATTAGCAATTTTTGCCCCGTAGGTAGCCTCTGAAGTTGATGCCATAGGTAAAATTTGTTTAAAGATTAATAGATAATGTAAATTCTTTATTAGCGGTGTCGGTTTACTATAAAATTATATAATTAATCAAAATATTTCACAAAAAAGCCTATATTATTTTAGCTAAAATATTGATATAAAAGACATTGTGGAAAATGAAATATCTATTGTGGAAAATTATTTTTGGATTGTGTACTTTTTAAAATGAATTGCGGAAAATGAAATTACAATTGCGGAAGATTATTTCTGAATTGTGTACTTTTTAAAATGAATTGCGGAAAGTGAAATCGCTATTGTAGAAAATTATTTTTGAATTGTGCACTTTTTAAAATGAATTGCGGAAAATGAAATTGCTATTGCGGAAGATTTTTTTTGGATTGTGCACTTTTAAAGTGAATTGCGAAGAAGATAATCACCTCAGATGAGGAAAATTAAAGGCATACTCTCATTCTACAACAGGGTATTAATTATCAAATAAATACTACATTTATAATTAAATCATAACTATTATTCCCCCTACACAAATGCCATCTAATCAAGAAGAAGTAAGTCATAGAGCTCAATTTCATATTCCTGTTGATTCAGTCTTTAAAGACTTTGAAAATCACTTAGAAAATATTCCAAACAACCTTCGTCTCTTCTTTTCAGGGAAGTTTGGTTCAGGGAAAAGCTATTTTTTAGAAGAGTTTTTTGATGAAAATAAAAAGAAATACGAAGTTATTAAGCTATATCCTGTCAATTACTCTACGGCTTCAAATCAAGATATTTTTGAGCTTATTAAATTTGACATTTTGTTTCACTTAATGAAAAATCATCCAGATTGTATAGCCTACAATCCTCAGTTATCGGATTTTGTCAAGTTCCAGTGGTATTTGAAGGATAAACTTTCTATTGGCAACATTGATAGCTCCTTATCTTTAATGTCTTCTGTTTCTGCATTATCTGAAAATAATACGACAATCAGTCTTATTTTGCCAACACTAATATCAATATATAAAGAAGCAAAAAAAGGCTATAACGAATTTGTTATTAAGGTTAATAATGATGATGATTCAAGAGCAAATGATTTCATGATGCAGATTCTTGGACATCAAGCAGAATATGGAGATGAGGACCCTATTACTAAAATAATTGTAGAAGCACTAAAAGCTATAAAAACAAAGAGAAGCCCAGACAAAGAAATCATATTATTAATTGATGATATGGATAGATTAGACCCTGACCATTTATTTAGGATATTAAATGTGTTTGGAAATCATTTCTCACCCTCAAGTGGCAATAAGCTTAATTATGCCAATGAAAATAAATTTGGTTTTAGTAAAGTCATTTTAGTTGGCGATGTAAGAAATATAGAAAGTGTATTTCATCATAGATTCGGTGAAAAAGCTGATTTTGAAGGTTATTTTTCAAAATATTATTCTAAATCTATTTATCACTTCGACATAAAAAAGATATTATTAGAACAAGACTCTTTTTACAATAATAATAATAAAATCAAAGATGAGAGCCTCCTCACAAATATTAATTTCCCGACGTATAAAAATCATTTTAGGGCAAATACATTTTCTGATGAATTTATAAAAGAGCTTTTAATCTATTTCTTAGAAAATAACCAAGTCAGTTTTAGAAATATCAATCAAAAAAGAGATTTTCCCAAAATTGAACAGTATCTTGATTATTTACCCATATTGAAGAATTCTCGTATTTATAGATTGACGATTTTTTTTATCGATTTCTTTGATGGGAAAGGTGGTCTCCTAAAAGCACTGGAGAATAGTAAAGATTTTAATATTAACGATAACAATTATTTTAGAATAAACTTAAAGAACCTTTTTGAGGAAATGATTGCACTTAGCTTTCATGATATTACTAATTCTAAAGATTTAGATAAATTAAAGCATAGTAATGAAACATTACATTGTGAAATTGATGGTATCAATATTGGAGAGAATATCAAGATTTTCTATTCATTAAATCTTACTGATGACATTATTGCTCTTAAAAATATTTCGAAAAATCAAAATGCAATTGAACCCCTGCCTGGCATCTCTTTTAAAAAACTTTACAAAAGGTTTATTGAGAAAAACTTTTGATTGACGGGGCTTAAAATCAATTATTTCTCAATTTTATAATTCAAGTAATCATTACATGAACAATGAACTTTGGTATTTACTTATAGAAGGTCAAAAAGACGCTAACACAGGAATTGTTGGAAACTTTTTTGCCTACGGAGAACATTTGGGAGATGCTTTAAAGAAAGTTATAAATGCTTCTTCATATCATCATTTCACAAACCCTCATCTGATACAGGCTTCACTTTTAGAGCATTTTGACCTTATTGAAAATAACCATGAATTACTTAGCATTGCAAATGATGTGTATATGCGAACCAATACTTTTACATTTATTATTGAAAATGACACTGATACACCGTTCATTCCACCAATAGGTATAGTAGAAGGCGTTTCAGATAATGAATTGGATTATGATTTAATCAAAGAAAGCTTTGTGGCTTATGGACAGAATGAAAATGAATTGTTTGAATTTGAATTAGTTGTTGCTAAACACAATTTAGTAGATGTTTTTTTGAAAGCTATCGAATTCTTACCTTCAGTTGACGGCTTTTGGATTTACATAAAAAGTTATTGGGAAAACGGATTAACTGAACTTTGGGTTGCCAAACATTTTGTCGATAAACAAACAGTGATTGATTTTTTAAAAATACAAAAGATAAATACACTTGAAAATGGCTTTTTAAATATTGTCGTTCATTCACAATTAGGTGAAACAAATTTGATACTTGATGACCACAAAAAAATTCAATTATTTACAAAAGAGGAAACTGTATTTAGTGGATTTATTGGCAATATTATTGACTTAGGATACGAGCAAACAAAAGATTTTCATAGCTTAGAATTTGGTTATTTTCACTTTCATTACAGACAAGCGGATAGTTTAGCAAGGAATGAATTTAAGGCGATGTTACGTGAAAACCAATTTGAATTAATAGATAAATGGGAAGAATAAATCTCTATACGATTTGCTGATAATGAAAAAGCCCCAATCTCATGGGGCTTTTTCATTATCAGTAAATCTTTATTCCTATAAAACAAAACCAACGCCAACGGTTGAGTTTGTTTGGTCATCCACTAAAATAAAGGCTCCGTTTGCAGGGTTGTATTCGTATTTATCTGCAAAAATTGGCTTCGCAGTTTTCAAGATAATTTCTCCAATTTCATTCAATTTCAATTCCGAAACGGCATCTACAA
The DNA here is from genome assembly GCF_040543805.1 of Arcicella rosea. Classification (NCBI taxonomy): domain Bacteria; kingdom Pseudomonadati; phylum Bacteroidota; class Cytophagia; order Cytophagales; family Flectobacillaceae; genus Arcicella; species Arcicella rosea. Next base: position 92,544 of record NZ_JBEUMS010000009.1, on the reverse strand, counting down.
TTGTGTCTTGATTTACTACATCAATTTTATTATTCAAAGCTATTACTTTCGCTTTTGAATCATTGATGCCGTGTTGAAGAATATATGTTTTGCCTGAAACCAATGGTTTAGAATCCATCCAACAAATTCTTGCCGTGATTTCTTTCAATGGTTCAAGTGTTGAAGTTGTTTTCACCAACATATTACCACGAGAAACATCTACGTCAGTCTCTAAAGTAATTACTACTGATTCCTTCGCTCCTGCTTTCTCTAATTGCGTACCGAATTTTTCAATCGTCGCAATTTTAGAGTTTTGTCCCGTTGGCAAAACAGTAATTTCATCTCCTACCGAGAAAACTCCACTGCTAATTTTACCTGCATAACCTCTGTAATCGTGGAATTCTTCTGTCTTTGGACGAACCACAAATTGTACAGGAAAACGAGCTGGCTTTCTAATTTCGTCGAAATTGGTTTCTTCTAATTCTTCCAACAAAGGTGCTCCTGTAAACCAAGGCATTTCTGTTGATTGCGTAGAAAGATTTTGTCCGTACAAAGAAGACATCGGAATGAAGGTAATTTCTTGTCCTTCAAAAGATACTTTATCAGCCAAAGCTTGAACAGCATCTTTGATTTCGTTGAAACGTTCTTCAGAATAACCCACTAAGTCCATCTTGTTAACACAAACAATTACTTTCGGAATACGAAGCATTGATGAGATGAAAAAGTGACGGAAAGTTTGTTCTAACACACCATTACGAGCATCTACCAAAATCATAGAAACCTTAGTATTTGATGCACCAGTAACCATGTTACGAGTATATTCAAAGTGACCAGGCGTATCTGCGATGATGTATTTACGTTTTGGTGTTGAGAAATAAATATTGGCAACGTCGATTGTGATACCTTGTTCACGTTCGGCGATAAGTCCATCCGTTAATAAAGAAAGGTCTAAAAAGTCTAAACCTTTACGTTTTGAAGCCGCTTCAAGGGCTTCAATTTTATCACGAGTGATTGATTTTGTTTCGTATAAAAGTCGTCCGATGAGGGTGCTTTTCCCATCATCCACCGAACCTGCTGTTGCTATTCTAAGTATGTCCATTTTTCTATTGAGCGAATGAGTGAATTGTGAATTAGTGAATAAAAGGAAGTCATAGAGTAAAAATCACTAAATCACTCATTCACTAACTCACAATTAATTAAAAATATCCTTGTTGCTTACGTTTTTCCATGGCTGCTTCAGAGCGTTTGTCGTCGATTCTGGCACCACGTTCAGAGATTTCTGCAGAAAGAATTTCACCGATAATATCATCTAATTCAATCGCTTCAGAAGCTACGGCAGCAGTACAAGTCATATCACCAACAGTACGGAAACGAACAGTTTCTTCAAAAGGAATCTCGTCTGCATCTTTATTCAAGAATTCAGAATCAGCCCAAAGCATACCATCACGTTGAATTACTTGGCGTTTGTGCGAATAATAGATAGAAGGAATTGCCATTTCTTCTTCTTTGATATAATTCCAAACGTCTAATTCTGTCCAGTTTGAAATTGGGAATACTCTCACGTTTTCACCAATCGCAATACGACCATTCAACATATCAAATAATTCTGGACGTTGGCGTTTTGCATCCCACTGACCGAAATCATCACGAACTGAGAAAATACGTTCTTTCGCACGAGCCTTCTCTTCGTCACGTCTTGCGCCACCGATACAAGCATCGAATTTGAATTCTTCGATAGCATCTAATAAAGTAACTGTTTGCAAAGCATTACGAGAAGCATATTTTCCTGATTCTTCTTTTACTTTTCCTTGGTTGATAGAATCTTGTACATAGCGTACAATCAATTCTGCACCTGTTTCTTTGGCTAACCAATCACGAAATTCAATGGTTTCAGGGAAGTTATGTCCTGTATCAACGTGGAGTAATGGGAAGGGGATTTTTCCGGGGTAAAAAGCTTTTTGGGCTAAACGCACCAAAGTAATTGAATCTTTCCCACCAGAAAACAAAAGTGCTGGTTTCTCGAACTGAGCAACCACTTCACGCATAATATAGATTGCTTCGTCTTCTAATTCACGAGGGAAAAAACCGAATTTCGGAGTGGATACTTCTGAACTCGGATTTTTTAAATGATCAACCATATTTTTTAATATTTATTAATTCTTTGACTGTAAGCTATATCAGCTATAAGCAATGAGCTGTAAGCTTTTTATTATACATTATTAACCAATCTTGGTTTTGTACTTTATACTAAGTAAAACCACAATTCATCACTCACAACTCTTAACTAACTATGTAATCCACATTCTTTTTGTGAAGCTTCCCACCACCAACGACCAGCACGTGGATGTTCGCCTTCTTGAATAGCTCTTGTACATGGAGCACAACCGATAGAAATAAAACCTTTTCTGTGCAAAGGACTATCAGGTACTCTATTTTCTTTTAAGTAAGCCAAAACGTCTTCGTAAGTCCAGTGAATTAATGGATTGAATTTTATCACATTATTGTTGGCATCCCATTCTACAATTTCCATGTCCGAACGGTTTTCAGATTGCTCTGAACGCAAACCTGTAATCCAAATTTCAGCACCAGCCAAAGCTCTTTTTAAAGGTTCGATTTTACGAATACCACAACATTCTTTACGGTTTTCCACAGAAAAGTAAAAACTGTTGAAGCCTTTTTCTTTCACTAAGGCTTCTACTTTTGCTGTATTCGGGAAGTAGGTTTCAAATTCTTTGCCGTACTTGTTTTTGGTAGTATCCATCAACTCGTAAGTTTCTTGGAATAAACGACCAGTATCAAGGGTAAAAACTTTGATGTTGAAATTATTCTTGAAAATCGCATCGGTAATCACTTGGTCTTCTTGACCAAACGATGAAGAAAAAACTACTTTTCCGTAGTTTTCAGCCATGTAACTAAGACCTTCTGTAAGTGAAAGACCTTCTAAGGCTTGTTTTAATTGACTTAAATCTGACATAAGCAATCCTGAATTTTATCCTCTATTTTGAGCTTAACAAAATTTCATCTCGCTTAGTTACACTTGGCAAACTATTCAGCTTTTAGACTTGTTTATTCTTTAGCATTTAGTTTAATTATTGGTAGCTAAGTTATTAGGAGTGCAAAGTTAGACAAAGTCTCTTAAAAAAAACATATAAAGTCTATTAATTGGGTAGATTTTGTCTAAAATATTTTTAAAGTAAAAAAAATAATGTATTTCTAAATCTGTTATCTTTAAAACAAATCCATCTTTGTTTATAAGCATACCTAAATCATAAATATGTATGAATCAGGCACTTGTATCCTATTTTGAAAAGACTGAAAACCACAGTCGTGTGTCGGAAATGAGTTTAAAGGATTTAAAGAGCCTCGTCCGTCAGGGAGAGAGTATTCAACTTGAGTTTAAGATGAAAGCTAACCACCCTGAAAAAATTATCCGTGAAATTGTTGCTTTTGCCAATACAAAAGGAGGAACCTTGTTGATTGGTGTTGGAGACGATAAAAGTATTCCTGGACTAAAATTCGTAGATGAAGATGAGTACATTTTGGTACGAGCGATTGAACGCAACTGCTTCCCTCCTATTGCTTACGATATTGAACGCATCAGTGTGACCGACGACCGTGAAGTATTAGTCATCACCATTCCTAAAAGTAATAAAAAACCTCATTATGTACAGCTAGAAACCGAAGAAATGGGAAAAGCTTATGTACGGGTCGCTGACCGTTCGGTACAAGCAAGTAAAGAAATGAAACAAATCTTGAGACGAGAAAACGAGGAAGGTATTCAGTTCAATTTCGGAGAAAAAGAAAAAGTATTGATGACTTATTTATCGGCAAACCCACAAATCACCTTAGCTGAATTTGCTAAAATTGCCAATATTCCTCTTTGGTTAGCGTCAAGAACACTCGTTTTACTGGTACTAGCGAATGTCCTGAAAATTCAAGCACATGAAACAGCTGATTACTACTCAGTAGCTTAGTATAAGTCTTTTGTTTCATAATATGGTGCTTGCGTTGGCACTTCAATAACGGGCGGTCTCCACATAATTTTTCTTCCAAATTTAAAAGTAAAGCCTGCACTAAAACTTAACATATTCGACAGCCCTGTATTGCCATATACAATTCCTGTGTGCTTTACTTTTAAAAATAAACCCAATCTATCTGCATTTTCTTGAAACTGAATTCCTAAACTTGGAGAAAACCCCCAATTGATAGAACTTCCAGCTGGTATATTTTTGGCAAAAGAAAGATAATTAGGGTCTATTTGTGTTTGATAACTCGTAAAATATGTCCCTGTTTCTAATCCAACAAAAGGTTTAATAAACTTTTTGTTCCAGATGTAATATTCCGCCCCGAACGATACAGGAACAACATCTTTGTAATAATATCCATAAATTTTTGTGCTATAATCAAACCTAGATTGCACAGCTAAGGTTACTCTCATTTTGTTAATACCAGAGTAAGCTGTGAGTTTCCATTTTTCTGTGAGATGTTTACGCAAACTGATGTCTATACCCGAACCCGTATAAGCACCGTCTTCACCAAAACTTGGTTCTGTTACATAGCTCAAACTAGTGCTTACTTGAATTTGAGCTTGCAATAAAAAAGGGAAGAATATCAAAATAAGTATCAGTCTTTTCATATTCAGTTCGGTTTATTTATAATCAACGAATATACAACTTTTTTATATTGCTAGTTTTCTGACAGTCAATTATTTGAAGCGTTTTTCGATGAACATTTATAAAAACAAAAAAGCGCAAAAGTTTTTTAATCCTTTTACGCTTTTCTTATCAACAAACCTGTTAATCCTTTACTTCAATACATAAGCCAAGGCTTCTTCATTTTCTGCAATCCATTCTGTGATTTCTGTTACGATTTGCTTCATTGAAATTTCAGGTTTCCAGCCCGTTAATGCCGTTACTTTTGTATTATCTGTTACATACAAACGAATATCCGCCGCACGGTTTTCTGCTACTTTGCTAATTGGAATGGTTTTACCTGTTACTTCTTGGCAAATCTGCGTAAGTTCTTGCAAAGAAGCACTTACTTCTACTCCTCCACCAGCATTCAAGATTTCTCCGTTTACTTTGTCAATATTATGTAATTGGAAATCAATCAAACGATATAAATCTTTTACATGTAACATATCACGAGTTTGGCGACCTGAACCACCATAACCAATGTAGGCTAATTGCTGTTGCCAATAATGTTTTGCCACCCAAAGTACCATTACTCCTTGGTCTATTTTACCCATTTGCCAAGGACCAGTCAATACTCCACAGCGGTTGATAACGGTTTTCATGCCATAAAATTCATTGTATTCATGAATCATTAATTCAGAAGCCAATTTTGTGGCACCATATAAAGACCTTGCTCCATCCAATGGGAAATTTTCTGCAATACCTTTTGAAGAAACACCCGGAATTGATTGTTCATCTGAAAGCACAAAACGAGTTTCGGCTTCTTCAAAATTCAATTTTTCAATGGCTTTAATTGGGTAAATTCTACTGGTAGATAGAAATATAAAAGCAGCTCCGCACTTTTTAGTATAGTTCAAACAATTGATTGTACCGACTAAATTGGTGTTAATCAAATAATCTGGAGTGCCTTCTAAGCCTGCTAAAACGGAAGGTTCAGCAGAAGATTCTATGACGAAATCAACTACAGGCAAGGCATCAAAATCTTCTTTATTACGAATATCCCCGTGAACGAAAATAGCACCAGCTTTTGCTAAACGAGGAAGATTCAATTCTGAGCCTTTACGTTTTAAATTATCCAGACAAATTACTTCGTAAGAAGGATAATTAGTTTTAATGTTAATGGCGAGCGAAGAACCTACAAAACCTGCTCCACCTGTGATAAGAATTTTCAAGATGTTTATGTATAAATTAAGGTTTAATCTACTCTTTTTAATACTACATTTTCTACTGGACGAATAATCAATGGTACTTTTTCTACTTTTACTGCACTGGTATCAAGTCCAAACCATTTATCTTCTGAAGGAGTAAAATCTTTGATAAAGAAGTAAGCCTTCATGATTAAACCTTCAATAAGCGATAATTTATTATCGAACGATAAAAATTTCTCTAACACCACAAAACGGAAATCACCAATTACATTTTGCTTATTCAAAGATTCATAGCGAGAGGTAATATCTACTTCTCCTTTTTTCACCATGTCTTCAACTACTTTTCGGAAGTAAAGATTTATTCTTTGTTCAACTCTAAAACCCAATCTGAAATTTACTTTAATAACATCGTCAGGCTCTATAACGCTTACTTTATATTCCATTGTATATGGATCATCCATGGTATCAACGTGGACAAACCAATAAATGTCTGCTCTTTTTGGACGTTTTTGGAAGATAGAGTAAATAATTTTAGATTCTATTTCACTAGTTCTAGCCGCATTCGACATAAATACTAAGTGCGTTGCGTACTTAGGAATACTCATGTCTCGGCTTAGTTCTTTCAAAGGTTCAATATAATCGGCAAGTTTTACGTATTCAGTCAATCGCATTTTAATGATATTGGCTCTAAACCAAATTACCATTAAAGCAATAATTGCTGCTGCAATAAACAATGAAACATAACCACCATGAACAAATTTACGAAGGTTTGCTACCAAGAATGCGCCTTCAATCGCTACATACAAAACGATGAATCCTACAACCCACCACATATCAATTTTCCGAGTATGGAGGTAATATGCCATTAAAGCAGTAGTCATCAACATCGTCATGGTAATCGCTAAACCGTAGGCAGCTTCCATATTGGCTGATTCTTTAAACCATAAAACTACACCTACACAGCCCAACCATAAGAAAACATTCATGCTTGGCACATACAATTGTCCTTTTTGGTCTGAAGGATAATGCAAACGAACCTTGGGCCAAAAATTCAAACGGATAGCTTCTGAAACCAAAGTAAAAGAACCCGAAATTAAGGCTTGGCTGGCAATTACTGCTGCCGCTGTAGCAATGGCAATTCCCCAAATCAAGAACCATTCTGGCATTAATTCAAAAATAGGTTTACGTCCGTTTAGTAATTGTCCATTTTGTGAAATCAACCACGCTCCTTGTCCGAAGTATTGAAGTAACAAGGCAATTTTTACAAAAATCCAACTGATTCTAATATTCCCACGACCACAATGTCCTAAATCAGAATACAAAGCTTCAGCTCCTGTAGTACATAAGAAAACTGCTCCTAAAAGCCAGAAACCGCTTTCTCCTCCATGAGAATTCGTCAACAAATCGTAAGCATAATATGGAGATAGTGCTTTTAAAACTGTCCAGTCTTGTGCAATCCAAATAATTCCAAAGAAAGCCAACATCGAAAACCAAATCAACATAATTGGACCAAATGCTCTACCAACTACTTTAGTACCAAAGATTTGGAACATAAATAAGCCCGTAATAATAGCGAGTACAATCGGAACTGTTTGAAGGTCAGGATAAATTTTCAGAAGCCCTTCAATGGCAGAAGCTACCGAGATTGGCGGAGTAATTACTCCATCTGCCAAAAGGGTTGATGCACCAATTACAGCAGGAAAAGTAAGCCATTTAGCATGACGTCTTACCAATGCGAAAAGGGCTAAGATACCACCTTCACCACGGTTGTCTGCTCGAAGAATTAGGATTACATACTTGAAGGTGGTTTGCAGCGTCAATGTCCAAAAAATACATGATAGTCCGCCGAGAACTGTTCTCTCATCTATTGGCACACTACCAATAATCGACTGCATTACGTAGAGTGGCGAAGTACCAATATCACCATAAATAATTCCCATCGCTACCAGCAGACCCGCTGCAGTGGCTTTGTCCATACTTTTATGTTCCATAAAGAGGAAGCAATTATAACACCGATGGTTACAATTTTTTATTGGTTAAGTAAAATTTTATTCAAAAAAAGGCAGATTATTGTCTGTATTGCAAGCAAATATAATACCTCTTCTGGATTTATTCCATCATTCAAAAAAAGACCTCTAATTTCTTAGAAGTCTTTTCCATTTTTTAGTTCCCCTTTTTCTACTTTTTTACGTTATTCTTCATAATAATAACCAAAAATAATGTCCATTTCATCTTCGGAAGTTAATCCAAACGAAATGGTTTTATCTGAAGTATTATTATAAGTAACGATGGATGTAAGTCCTTCTCCTTTTTTCAATGAAATGGGTGTTGAATAATTAATCATGGCTGGATGTTCCCAGTCGGTACTTTCATAAACTACTTCGCCATTTCTAGCACCTCCCAGAATTTTAATCACAAATTTCTGTCCATATTTATGATTGTGCGAAGTCAATGAAACCACTTTTACATCTGTATTAAATTTAAAATCTTTCGTGATTGTTGTAATCGTTTTAGCAGGTAAATTGAAATTGGTATTATTAAAGTCTATGGTTTTTACCACATATTTTACTTTTGATTTATCGACCGTATAAAGATTTACATTATTCTCGCCATAATGAATATCTGTAGTTTTGTTAAAATAATGTGGATTCAAATCAATTGTCATACCTGCTGGTAACATTAAAGCTGTTCCTTCTGGAAAAGTATATTCCTGACTAGCATTCGTTCCTCCGCCTAAAAAAACATGATTTGACATTTGAATTGCAGTCACCAAATTCAATGTATTATCTGCATTACGCAAATCTCTGATGGTATTAATGGTTGGCAAAGTACTTGCCGTTTTATCTCTAAAATCATACAAAACCATGTGATGGCTATTGGGGCGAGACTGAAATTTAAGTTTATTCACATATACATCAACAGTATTACCTATTGTTTTTCTGATAAAAAGTTCTCTTTCAAAATTGGGTTGAATCGTAAATTTTTCAACCTTCATTTGGTAACCAGCTACTCCTTCTTCTTGTGGAGTTTGCATGGTTTTGAAATCATCGCTTGTAGAAGTACTTGGCGTTGTATCGTCCAATAAAGTTTTATCCACCACATCGCCAGTTTTGGGCGCACCTGCTTCTATCCAACGACGTACAAATTCTATTTGTCCAACCGAAAGAGCCTTTCCACCCAAAGGCATTGGTGAAGCATACTGCTTACCTCCATGATGAGAGGCATCCCAATTCAATTTATGGTAAAACAAACTCTCTAAAGATTTAAAGGCTTTTACTCTGAGATGTCCATCCGCTTTCGAAAGCTCATTTTTAGGCACGACTCCAACCAAATTGGCATAGGCTACCGATTTTTCTAACACTAAACCATGTTGTGCATAAGTGGCGTCTGAAGTAGAAGCATGACAGCCTGCCGTAGCGCAAGTAGGCGTAATAATTCTATCTTGAAGTAAAGAAAAGCTTGAAGTTTCGTTGGCGGGTTGTTTATCATCTACCGCATTTTTAGAACACGATGCCATCATTAAACAGCTCAATGACAATAAGATAATGTTATAATAAAAGTACTTTTTCATAGTCGGCTTGTATTGGATTTCACTAAAATTTCTGATTTGACATGAATAAACATGCTTGATAATAAATAAACGAATGAACGAAATGTTTACGTAAGTGAAGTACGACAAATTATACAAAAAGGTACAGATTTCTTGTAAAAACATTTTTAAAAGCATAATTAACCAAAGGCTTTTAGTAACTCATCACTTCATACTCATGCAACTTTTGTCGCTGAAACAACATCTTTGAACGTAATGCTCAAAACATTCAACTAACAATACCGTTTATCAAAAAACAATAGTTACTTTGTCAATAAATCTATTAATTGTTTCTTTTTCTAAAATCCACCATACTTCGCATGAAAAACCTTAGGTTATCTCTGCTGGGAGTTGTGTTATCGCTACTTCTAAACACTCTAGCATTTGCTCAAAAAACTTTTGATTGGAAAACAGCTTCTGCTGCTGGCTATACTTACAAATACGTAAGTAACGACCCAATGAAAGCTCGTTTTTACACATTAGCTAACGGACTAACCGTTATCCTTAGTGAAAACCACAAAGAACCACGAATCGCCGCTTTGATTCCTACTCGTGCAGGTTCAAATACCGACCCAAGAACCAATACGGGTCTTGCCCATTATTTAGAACACATGTTGTTCAAAGGAACTGACAAATTTGGTTCATTGGATTGGTCAAAAGAAAAACCATTACTTGACCAAGTTGATGCACTTTACGAAAAGTACAACCAAACTACTGATTCAGCACGCCGTAAAGCTATTTACAAGGAAATCGACCGAGTATCTGGTGAAGCTGCCAAATTCGCTATTGCTAATGAGTATGATAAAATGATGGCTTCGATGGGCGGACAAGGCACGAATGCTTTTACTTCGTATGAACAAACTGTTTATACAGAAGATATTCCTGCAAATGCTATCGACCGCTTTTTAAAATTACAAGGAGAGCGTTTCCGCAATCCAATTCTTCGTATTTTCCACACTGAATTAGAAGCAGTTTACGAAGAAAAAAACCGTAGTCTTGACAACGATGGCTGGAAAGTTTATGAATCTCGCAACGCTGCATTGTTCCCAACACATAATTACGGACAACAAACAACCATCGGAACGATTGAACATTTGAAAAACCCTTCTTTGGTTGAAATTCGCAATTACTTCAAAAAATACTATGTGCCAAACAACATGGCAATCATCATGGTGGGCGATTTCAATTCAGATATTTTAATCAAAAAGATTGAGGCTTCTTTCAAATACATGGTTGCAAAACCAGTTCAAGAATACAAGCCAGCACCAGAAGCACCGATTACTGCACCATTGGTTCGTGAAGTATTTGGTCCTACTCCAGATGCCCTGACTATTGCTTGGCGTTGGTCTGGTTCTTTGAATGCCAAAGAGAAAATCATTGGTACAATTGTAGATGAATTGATGTCGAATTCAAAAGCAGGTTTAATTGACTTAAACTTAGTGAAAGCTCAAAAAGTGTTAAGAGCAAGCTGTAGCCCAGAATGGAACAAAGATTATGCTGTTTGGCAAATGACAGGTTCGCCTAAAAAAGACCAAACACTGGATGAAGTAAAAACATTATTATTAGGCGAATTAGATAAATTGAAATCTGGAAATTTTGATGAATCTATCATCAAAGCGATTGCCGCCAATTATAAAATGAATGCCATTCAAGGTTTAGAAAACAATTCTTCTCGTGCTTATAGTTTACTTGAAAGTTTTGTGGCTGATAAATCTAATAATTGGACTGATTATGTAGCGATTAATGACGCTTTGGGTAAAGTAACCAAACAAGAAGTAATGGATTTCGCTAAAAAATACTGTGGCGATGGTTACGTAATTGTTTACAAACGCAAAGGTACAGACCCAAATATCACCAAAGTTGACAAACCTGCCATCACTCCAGTAGAAGTAAATCGTGAAGCTCAGTCAGATTTCTTAAAAGATGTGAATGAAACTCCGATGACAAACATCCAACCAAAATGGTTAGATTTCAATAAAGACATCAAAAAAGGTAAAGTTGGTACTTTGGAGGCTCTTACTGTGAAAAACACTGATAACGACCTTTTCCGTTTGAGCTACCGTTTTGATATGGGTTCTTGGAATAGTAAAGTATTACCAATTGCTTTACAATATTTACAGTTTGTAGGTACTGATAAAATGAACGCAGAACAAATCAGTACGGCATTTTATCGTTTGGCAAGCAGTTTTAATACTTCTTATACCGACCATCACATTACTTTAGCGATGTCGGGTCTGAATGAAAACTTTGCAAAAACAGTAAGTCTTTTTGAAGATTTATTAACTAAATGCAAAAAAGATGATGCCGCTTTAGAATTACTTAAAGGCAGATTATTGAAGCAAAGAAGCGATGCTAAATTAAACAAAGGAGCAATTTTACAAGGTTTAGCAACTTACGCATCTTATGGCGCTAAAAACCCAAGAAACACTTTACAATTCACAGATGCTGAATTGAAAGCGTTGAAATCAGAAGACTTGATTAGTTTCTTGCACGATTTATTCTCGTACAAACATTCTGTAATTTATTATGGACCAAAATCTGTTGAAGAATTGGCAGTAGCATTAAAAGGCGTTCACCAAATCAATACTACTTTCAAAGCTGATTTACCTTTGGTAGCTGATTTCAAAATGGAATCGCCAACTAAACCAGCAGTATTATTTACAGATTACGATATGGTTCAGGCTGAAATCAACTGGGTTCGTCCAACAATTCAGTTTAGTCCATCAGAAACCCCAATTGTAGAATTATACAATAATTACTTCGGTGGTGGTATGTCGTCAATTGTATTCCAAACTATTCGTGAATCTAAAGCTTTGGCTTATTCGACTTATGCTTTTTATCAAACGCCAAATACTAAAGATGAGAAGTATCGCATGATTGCTTACATCGGTACACAAGCAGATAAAATTCATGAGTCAATTGCTGGAATGGATGAATTATTGAATGAATTCCCTTCGTCTGAAAAGAATTTGGAAACGGCCATTGCAAGTATGAAAAAGAATTATCAGACAGAAAGAATTACGCAAGACAATATCATTTATACTTATCTGACTGGTCTTGACAAAGGCGTAAAAGTAGATGAGCGTCAGGCGATTTTCCAAGCATTGGATAAACTAACTTTGGCTGATTTAAAGAAATTTCAAGATACTTTATTGGCGAAAAAACCATATTCGATGTGTATCGTAGCTTCTGAGAAAAAAGTAAATTTAGAAGATTTGAAAAAATACGGAGAAGTGAAGAAATTGACTTTAGAAGACGTATTTGGATATTAATTTAGCTTTGAGCTATGAGCAGTGAGCCTTGAGTTTTTCTCATAGCTCACGGCTCATAGCTCATAGCTTAAAACTCTACAAACCAATGGCAGAACACCTAGAAACAGGCAAAAAAGCCGAAGACATCGCAGCCAATTTCCTCATTGAAAAAGGCTATCAAATTCTCCACAGAAATTATCGCTACGGTCGAGCAGAAATTGACTTGATTGTACGCAAAGGAATCTTCTTAGTATTCGTCGAAGTAAAATCTCTTACCAATTTAAAATTCGGAATGCCCGAAATTGGAGTAAACAGACACAAAGTAGCAATGGTAACCAAAGCCGCAGACTTTTATGTGTTTAAAAACAATTGGCATCAACAAATTCGTTTTGATATTGTGGCAGTCGTTTTCAAAAACAACACCGTTGAAGTATCACATTTTGAAGATGCTTTTTATTGATTGGAAATCTAAATCGCCATTTCTTCAATCAATTGAATAATTTGTGATAGACCTTCTGCATCCACTTCCGAAAAATCATTTAGCTCATCAGAATCCACATCAAGTACTAAAAATACTTCTCCGTTTTTATCTTTAGCAGGCAACACAATTTCAGATTTTGATGCAGAAGAACAAGCAATGTGACCAGGAAAAGCTTCTACATCTGGCACAATTACAATTTCCTTGGTCGTATAAGCATGTCCGCAAACTCCTTTATTAAAATGAATACGAGTACAAGCAATTGAACCTTGGAAAGGCCCTAACACCAATTGATTTTCTTTTTTAAGATAAAATCCAACCCAAAAGAAATTAAAAGCTTCTTTTAAAGCCGCTGAAATATTAGCAAGATTTGCCGTCAAATCGCTTTCTCCAGAAGTAAGAGCTTTGATTTGTGGCAATAAGCTTTCATAAATTTCTTGACGGTTCGTTGTTGATGGAAGATATAAATTTTCAGACATGGTATTAAACACTCGTTGTTAAGAAGTAACGTTTCATCCAGCTTTGAGCTGCACTTACTTGCCAATTATTTTTAAACTCGCCAATATTGGCAACTAAATTATTGAAAATTAAGGTTTCAGGATGAATAATTCCTTCTGCTACAAGTGCTTTAATTTTCAACATTTCTACGCTTTGAATAGCATCTTCATGAATAAAAGCGATAGAACGATCGAAGAAATTAATATTCATTTCAGCACCAAGTTCTTTTAACCAACGAGTAGAAGCATCTATCGAACAGCCAGAAGCTTGATTCTGTACTTCATCCACCGCTACAACGATAAAGCGATTATGAAATATCTTTACCGAACCCACCAAAGGCACACCATGCGCAGCCCATTGATTTACTTGTGCTTCAAGGGTTTCTTGCACATATATAAATTCAGCATCGCTTAAATTTTTATCAGTTTGATACACCCAAACACGGGCATAATCTGGCATTTTTTCAAAAGGGATAAACATAGTTTTTGTGTTTTCTTTTTCACTAAACAGATAATGGATTTTAAGTAAAATCAGTTCCTAAAACTGCAGGAAACGATTTAGTGAAAGTTAAGTATTAATTACTTTTGTTCGTAATCATCTCTCAAATAAGGCACATCGCAAACAAAATTCTAGTACTTTTGGTTAAGACTATAATTGAATTGGATACTGCATTCATCTCATAAACTTAATCAAAATGCTTATCAAACTTACTCTATTATTCGGTACTTTTTTGTTGATGGAAGGCACGGCTTGGTTTACGCACAAGTACATCATGCACGGTTTTATGTGGCGTTGGCATCGTTCGCACCATGTGCATCATAATGAAGTGTTAGAAAAAAATGATTTGTTTGCTGTTGTCTTTTCTGCGGTTTCAATCGCTACGATTGCCTTGGGGAATTTTAATCCAGATTTTTGGTATTTATTTTGGATTGGTCTGGGTGTTACTTTATATGGAATTTTCTACTTTATTTTCCATGATGTAATTGTTCATCGCAGAATCAAAATCAAATTTGTGGCAAAACATCCTTATATGAAACGGATTATGAAAGCGCATTACGTTCACCACAAAGTACATGAGCGAGAAGGCGCTGAAGCGTTTGGTTTTTTGTATGCTCCCAAAAAGTACGAAGACACTAAAGTTAAACCTTAAATTCTTTCGATATTTTCTTCTTTTACCAAATCCATATTTTGGTACTTCAAAAACACTTGAGCTAAAACGATAATGTCTTCACGACAATAAGATGCAATTTTGGGCAAATCGTTTTCTTTGTGATAAGTAAAGTTCACTTTATCTCCTGACAATTCACTTTTGCTACTTGGAATATTGAACAAACACGCCAGTAATTCTAGTGAAATGTAGTGTTTTTTATCGCCAAATTTCCACATTTCTAAAGTATCGAAATGGGCAATCTCCCAAGGTTTTTTTCCTGAAATTTGTAACGCTTTAGGAATCTCAACACCATTTACTAACATTCTTCTACACAAGTAGGGATAATCAAATTCTTTACCATTGTGCGCACAAAAAGCCAAAGTGGGTTTGTATTTTTTTTCAATCAAATTTTTGAATTCGTTCAAAATTTGCGTTTCATCGTCTCCGCTGATAGATTTTACTTTCAGACAAATTTCCTGCTCATCATTCCAATGGAAAAAACCCAAACCAATCGACACAATTTTACCAAACTCTGCATAAATTCCTGCACGGTCAAAGTAAAATTCCTCTTCATTTAATTGATTTGGATTCATCAGAAAACTGGCTTTATGTTGCCACAAAGTTTTTATTCTGTCGGAAAGTAAATTAAAATTACTTTCGGCAGAAACCGTTTCTATATCGATAAATAATAGGTTTTTAGCAAACTTCTGAAAGTCCATATAAGCTTTGAGTTATAAGCTTAAGCCGTCAGCAATGAGCTATCAGCTTTGAGCAATGTAGATGTTAATAATTTAGCTGTGAGCAACGAGCTATCAGCTTTGAGTATTTATAATTATCAATTACTTGTATTTTAGTCTTAAAATCAAAAAATCAAAAATATCTTGTCTCTTGCTTCTTGTATCTTCAATCTTAAAGTCCTAAAGTCTTCAAGTCAACAAATCCCCAAAAAAACTACTCATGCAAAACACCTTCTAAATTCAATTGATTAATAAGCATTAAATTTTCCTCACGGATAGATTCAGGCACAAAAATGAATTTTTTATCAAATATCTGATTACCAATATAATAACTCACCCAATATTCATTATTCAAATGAAATACATCTGGCGTGATAATTTCTACTTTGATAATTTCTCTTGCAGGTACTTCTTTATAAAAATGTCTAAGTTGAGATGTTTTTGTTTCTTTTCCATCTGGATTAATTCCATAACCACGAGAATTCACAAAAACGGTTTCTAAATGAACAGATAAACGATTGATTAAATATACGTCCCATTCTACTTCATTCAATTCATTAATCTTACGGGCAATGGCAATTTTTACGCCTTCAACATTGGGAAATTCTATATCTTTTTTCATTCTTTAATTTTGCTGTGAGCCTTGAGCTATGAGCGATGAGTTTTTTACTATACAGTATTCATTTTAAAATCAAAAAGCTGACAGCTCATCGCTCAAGCTCAAAGCTTCTATCTCAAAAATATCTTTTAAATGTTTCGACATTCTATCTGAAACGGCTTGGAAATCTTGGGGTTTTCCTAATTCTTGTTCAATAGATGTAACGGCTTTGTCTTCAATGCCACAAGGAACAATGTGTTTGAAATAATTCAAATCTGTATTTACGTTCAAAGCAAAACCGTGCATCGTTACCCAGCGACTAGCTTTTACGCCCATTGCGCAAATTTTTCTTGGATTTTTCTGTTCGAGATGGTCAACCCAAACGCCTGTTAAACCTTGGATTCTTCCAGCATCAATACCAAAATCCGAACAAGTACGAATCACGGCTTCTTCCAAAAAACGCATGTATTTATGAATATCTGTAAAGAAATTCTCTAAATCAAAAATCGGATAACCGACCAATTGTCCTTTCCCGTGATAAGTAATATCGCCCCCACGATTGATTTTATAATACTTGGCTTCGTATTGTTCCAAAGTATTTTCATCTAACAAAAGATGTTCAGGCTTACCACTTTTGCCTAAAGTATAAACATGTGGGTGTTCACAGAAAAGTAAGTAATTGGGCGTTAATTCCTGTTTATCAACCTCTAAATGTTTATTGTTTAGTTTTATGGCAACAATTTCTGCATGGAGTTTCTCTTGATAATCCCATGCAGTTTGGTAATCTATTAATCCCAGATTCTGGAAAATTACATTTTTATTCTGAATCACTTTCTTCTAATTTATCATCCACACTAAGATTAATCAACGCATTTTCAGCACTTATGGTTTCGCTTGAAAAACTTCTTTAAAATTACGCTTTTACATAAAAACATACCTAAATTCCATTTTCAAAGCAAGATAAATGGAATTCTTTGTTTTAATACTTTATAAATCACAAAAACTACTCATCAATATTCATCAAAAAAGGTCGTTGAATACAATATCAACGACCTTTTTTGATGCTTGAGAAAAAACAACTATAATTAATCCAGAGTGAAAAGTAAACTATAATCCCCCTCATTACCCTTACCTTTTAGGTTTGGTATTATTATACATCCATAAATATTTAATTTATCTCCTTGCTCTAACACTTCTATTTCAACATTATTTCTTTGCTTTTTTACCCATTTTGAAGCTTTAAATTCTCTTAAAGAATGTTTTGATAAAATTTTGCTAAGACAAGGGTTGTCATAATCGTAGTTATCAGTTTTGAAAGAACCGAAAAGTGGAGATGTTACCAAATACAAAACATTATCTAATTGAAAATAACCATTTATAGACATCTTGTAATGTTTAAAATAATTATTTTCACAAATTGCCGCCTCAAAAATCTTTTCTTCTAGTCCTTTAGCAACTCCACGTCTGGACTCATGAAGCAAAACTATCGCAGTTTTTTTATTGGTAAGGTTGTCTATAATCTGTGGATTAAGGGAATATACCTTTTGGATAAACCCTCTCAATGATTTTGTCGTTGTTGAGTCTGTAATTGCTAATTGAGCAATATCACATTGTGCTTGTACTTTGGATACATTCCACATTGTGAAGAATAAGAAAATTAGATAAAAAAATTGTTTTTTCATGATTTTAAAATTTTAATGTAAGATGTTAGCATTTGAACCCTGTAACACGAGTTTCCAACTCGTGCGTGAATAATAACGAGTTGGAAACTCGTGTTACAAAAAAATCCCTTCTCCAAAAGAAAAGGGATTCGACTATCTGATTTATACTTATTTTTCTTATAAATCCACTGCACAACCATAAGCTGCTTCAGTTGCTCCTTTGATAGCTTCTGAAATGGTTGGGTGTGGGTGAATAGCTGTCATGATTTCGTGAGCAGTCGTTTCTAATTTACGAGCTACCACTACTTCTGCAATCATTTCAGTTACGTTGTAGCCAATCATGTGCGCTCCTAAGAATTCGCCATATTTAGCATCAAAAATTACTTTTACGAAACCGTCTCTCGCACCTGCCGCAGTAGCTTTACCAGATGCTACAAATGGGAATTTCCCAACTTTGATTTCGTAACCTGCTTCTTTCGCTTTCTTTTCAGTTAAACCTACTGAAGCAATTTCTGGAGTACAATAAGTACAACCCGGAATGTTTGAATAATCTAAAGGTTCAACTTTATGTCCTGAAATTTTCTCAACACAAATGATACCTTCTGCCGAAGCAACGTGTGCTAAAGCTGGTCCAGGAGTAACATCACCAATTGCAAAATAGCCTGGAATGTTGGTTTCATACCATTGGTTTACTAAGATTTTACCTTTATCTGTAATAATACCAACTTCTTCTAAACCAATATTTTCAAGGTTTGAAATAACACCTGCTGCTGATAATACGATGTCTGAATCAATCGTAATATTACCATTTGGTGTTTTTACTGATACTTTACAACCTTCGCCAGTAGTATCAACAGATTCAACTGAAGAGTTTGTATGAATATCAATTCCTAATTTTTTATATTGTTTTGCTAATTCTTTTGAAACGTCTTCGTCTTCAACAGGAACAACGTTTGGTAAAAATTCTACAATCGTTACTTTCGTTCCCATTGCGGCATATACATAAGCAAATTCAACGCCGATTGCACCAGAACCAATTACAACCAATGATTTAGGTTGTGTTTCTAATGACATCGCTTTGCGGTAGTCAATTACTTTTACGCCATCAATTGGAATATTTGGTAAAGCTCTTGCTCTTGCTCCAGTAGCAATCATGATGTTTTTTGCATCATAAACTGTTACTTTTCCGTCAGCAGCCGTTACTTCAACTTTTTTGTTTTTCAAGGCTTTTCCGTTACCCATGATTACGTCAATTTTGTTCTTTTTCATTAAGAATTGAACACCTTTTGACATTGAATCGGCAACACCACGAGAACGCTTAATGACTGCTCCAAAATCGGCATGAGATTCAGAAACCGTGATTCCGTAATCGGCAGCGTGTTTGATGTATTCAAATACTTGTGCAGATTTTAGTAATGCCTTAGTAGGAATACAACCCCAGTTCAGACAGATACCACCTAAAGACTCACGCTCCACTACCGCACATTTCAAACCCAATTGCGAAGCACGGATTGCCGCTACATATCCACCAGGACCTGAGCCAATCACGATTAAATCATAAACTTGTGCCATTTAATTTTTATTTTTTAAGGGTAATTTCAAATTTTATGCTACAAAGATAAGGATAAGCGGGGAATTGAAAGGAGCTTAGCAAGAAGTTTTTAGCCGAAGTATCAGTACATCTACTTTATCTCTCTAAGTTTTGTCTTAAAAAAATGCTCTCCAACAAGATTTTTCCTTACATTAGTCTAACGATAAACACTATTTTTTGATTCCCTATTGAAACAATGGAAAATATTTCAAAAAGCTCTTTTGAAGAAACCAGTTACCTCTCTCATGAATCTTGGTTTGCCAAACAGTATCCCGATCAAGAAAAACGTTTGAATACCATTCGTAAATGGCAAAAAAGTATTGAAGATAATACGATAGATTACTGGCTTCATCAACGTTTATTTGACCTTGCCAATCCTTTAATTAATTCAAATGACCATTGGCTAACCGTGGGCGATGGCTACGGTTTTGATGCAAATTATTTTGCTAGAAATGGATGTAAAGTAATGGCTACAGATATCGGCGGAGCATTTTTGCCTTTAGTAAAAGCACAAAAATTGATTGATGATTTTTCGGTAGAAAACGTTGAAAAACTCTCTTTTGACGACAATTCCTTCGATTATGTTTTTTGTAAAGAAGCTTATCACCATTTTCCAAGAGCTTATTTGGGTGTTTATGAAATGATTAGAGTAGCCAAAAAAGCCATCATTTTGGCTGAACCACAAGACCCATTGACCAAAATGCCTTTGATGCTTGCGGTTAAAAATATCCTCGACCGTTTCGACCCCACCATTTTACAGAAGTACTGGAAAAACCGTTACTCTTTTGAAGAAGTTGGCAATTATGTCTTTAAACTTTCGGACAGGGAAATGGAAAAAATAGCGATGGGTATGAATTTACCCGCTATCGCCTTCAAGGGAATTAATAATTCTTATTGGAAAGCTGGTCTCGATACCGAAATTGCCAATAATACTTCGGCGGCTTTTCGTAAAATCCAGTCGAAACTTCGTAGAGATAATTTACTTTGTAAACTCGGCATTTTGCCTTACCAAGTGTTGAGTGCAGTTATTTTCAAAACCTTACCGACTCAGGAAACCATCACAAAATTGAAAAATGAAGGATATTTGTATTACGAGTTTCCTAAAAATCCTTATTTATAAAAGCAAGAAACATTTCATGACAAAGCCTTCTAATCCAAAAATTTAGAAGGCTTTGTTTTTTCTAACTATCTTTGTCAATGGAAGTTTCTAAATGGTTTTTGTATGAATCATCTTCGATTTAATTACTCTTCAGAACTGACATTTACGAAATTAAAATACTTTAACGCATGACAAAAGACAGGTTCAATGACCTGAAAGCCAAAGTAGAGGCTTTGAGGGGGTATCTTTGACTACGATAATAAGAAATTCCAGATTGAGGAATTAGAAGTAATTACGCTCGACCCTGAGTTTTGGTCGGATTCTAAAAAAGCAGAATCGACGATGCAAAAGATTAGAGCTTTGAAGTTTTGGACAATCGGTTTCGACCAACTCAATACTTTTGTTGACGACCTTGACACCATTTGGGAGTTTTACGAAATGGGCGAAGCTACCGAAGCTGAAGTAGATGCCGAAGGAGCAAAATTAGAGGAGAAATTAGCTGAATTAGAATTCCGCAAAATGATGTCTGACGAAGGCGATAGTATGTCGGCAGTACTTGAAATCAACGCAGGTGCTGGCGGAACAGAATCGCAAGACTGGGCAAGTATGCTGATGCGTATGTACATTATGTGGGCTGAAAAAAATGGTTTCAAAGTAAAAGAAGCCGACCATAACGATGGCGATGTAGCGGGCATTAAATCAGTTACTTTGGAAATCGACGGTGAATATGCTTACGGAAACCTGAAATCTGAAAATGGTGTGCATCGTTTAGTAAGAATTTCTCCTTTTGATTCAAACGCTCGTCGTCATACTTCATTTGCTTCGGTTTATGTGTATCCTTTGGCGGATGATTCTATCGAAATCGAGGTAAATCCAGCAGATATTGATTGGGATACTTTCCGTTCGGGCGGAGCAGGTGGACAAAACGTCAACAAGGTAGAAACGGCTGTTCGTTTAACCCACAGACCTTCGGGAATTATCATTGCTTGTCAGCAAGAACGCTCACAATTGATGAACAAAGAGGTAGCTTTACGACTTTTGAAATCGAAATTGTATCAGATAGAAATTGACAAACGCAATGCTGCCAGAGCAGAAGTAGAAGCAGGTAAAAAGAAAATTGAGTGGGGTTCACAAATCAGAAGTTATGTGTTGGATGATAGACGAGTGAAAGACCACCGAACGAATTATCAAACTTCTAATACTGATGCCGTACTAAATGGTGAAATCAATGAGTTTATCAAGGCTTATTTGATGGAAGCTTAATTAGAACTGAAGGATTTTAGACTTGAAGACTTTAGATTTTTTTGCTTTCTGTAGAGAAAAAAGATTAGATATTAAGCATCATATTGAGCGGTAACCCTTGCGGTTACCGTTTTTTGTTTACACCTCTGCTTATCCTAATTTTCATCTAAAAACATCTCGAATCATTCTCAAAGTATCTCCCGACATACTTTTTTGCGGTATTTTGCGGGATTTAGTATCTCTCGACATACTAAAAGAATATATCGAGATACTTTTTTGCGGTATTTTGCGGTAAAAAGTATCTCTTGATATACTTGAAGTATGTATTGAGATACTTTTAGTATCTTTTTTACTTTAAAAACCGAAGAGAACCGCAAAAACACCATAAAGCAAGCCTCAATGCCTTCAATTAATTTGTGTTTGTATTTTCAACCAACCCTTGTTACTACCCTTAGGGGTGAAAAATACTTGTAAAGTATCTCCACTATAATAATCATGTCTTACATCAATATTAATCTTTCCTTTCGATAAAGGGAAAGAAGTGTGCATTTGAAATTTGGGCGTTTTCTTTCCTTTTATTAAAACAACCTCTTTAGCTCCATACGCAACTTTAGCATCAGCATCAATTTCTCCCGTAATTTTAATAAGTATAAAATTATTGTATTTCTGATGCGGAGCAGAAACGGAATCAATAAAGGAAATTGGCTTTGAAATATCATTGATATTGAATACTGCAAATTTATCTGAGGTAGTTGGTATAAAAAACAATAATATTCCTATTACAACCAAGCCTATCGTTATTTTAAAAATTACTCTTAATATAGAGGATACCCCTTTTGTTTTCTCTTTATTGGTCATGAAGATATGGCGTTATCAATATTTACACTGGTAAAGTTTGAACTGTGTAAAATTCTGTTTTTACTATAGTCAAAGATACAAAACCACACCTTACTTCTTAAAAGAAATGGCGACATTCTGTTTTTAGTTATCCTCCTCCTCAAAGAAATTGCTAATCAAATAATAATAAACAATTATCAAAACTGCTATTCTCTCCTACTTGTGTAAAGTTAACATTATGCCTATTTTAACTTTTAGGCTGGTTATAATTTGGTAATATTTAAAACCGTTTCGAGCAAAATAGTGAAGATAATTTTGTGTTCAACAATTCACTTAATCCATCTTCAACATGCAAATCCTTACTCTTTACTTCACAAAAAAGAGTCCCTTTAAAAAGCTCTTTTTACTATTTTTTATTACTCTTTTGGGTAATATATCTTTCGGACAAGGTACTGATGCTACCATTTCTGGAAAAGTGCTAGACGAAAAAGGCGAAGTTGTGCCTGGTGTTTCTATCCGTGTTAAAAATGAATCTACAGGTTTTCAAACAGGAACAGTTACCAATACGCAAGGCGAATATCATCTACAACAATTACCCCTCGGAAAGCCCTATTCTATCACCTTTTCTTTCGTGGGTTATCAAACACAAAAGTTTTCAAATTATGCCTTGAACCAAGGAGATAAATTGAAAATTGATACCAAACTTGTTCAGGGAAGTACCCAATTATCAGAAGTAACTGTTAGTGCAAATTCTTTTGTGAATAAAGAAACTGAGCGTGCTGGTGCTGCTATTGCGGTTACTTCTTTACAAATGAAACAGTTGCCAATGGAAGGTAGAAACTTTTCAGCTTTAACGGCTTTATCTCCATTACAAGGTAAAAATGGTAGTTTTAGCGGTCAGCGTTCTTCATCTACCAATGTTACAATGGATGGTGTAAATGCCCGTAGCATGTACACTAACGGTACTGTAGGAAATGGACCTTATACCATTTCGCAAGAAGCCATTCGTGAATTTCAGGTTTCTACCAACAATTATGATGTTACGCAAGGTCGCCAAGGTGGGGGTTCTGTTAATGCGGTAACTAAAAATGGTACAAATACAACGGAAGGTTCAGCCTTTTTCTATCAGCGTGCTAGTCAGGCTTCGTTATTTGGCAACAAATTATTCCCATTAAATAGCGAATACAATGCCAACGGAACACCAAGAACAACTAATATCGACCAAAAACAGTATGGTTTCTCATTAGGTGGTGCTTTAATCAAAGATAAACTTCATTACTTCGTTGCTTTCGACCGCCAGAATGAAACAATTCCTTTCCAAATTGCGCCTGTTTACAATGCTTTACAAGAACAAAACTTCGGAATTACTAAAGCTAATTTAGATCAGTTAATTGCTGTGGCTAGAGAAAAGTATGGCATGAAAAATACACAACAATATGGAGATTTTTCGAGAGAGACGGTGGCTAATGCTATTTTTGCTCGTTTAGATTGGCAGATTAATGAAAAAAATAAACTGACTTTCCGTAATAACTTGACTACTTGGAACAGCCCAATGTCAACAAGTGATAACTCTAACATCAATTTATTAGAAAGCTGGATTGGCTTTAAATCTACAGAAAACAGCTCATTACTTTCTTTACGCTCTGATTTAGCGCCAGATTTAACCAACGAATTGAAATTCCAATTTCAAACAGTTTCTCGTAATTACATCGTTAGTTCAGATTTACCAACGGAAAACATTCCAAGAGCCATTATCACAGTAAGGTCGGTAATTCCTACAGAAAGTAATCCGAATGCTACACAAACTAGAACAGTACAATTTGGTGGACAAAGATTTGGTACAGAATACGCTAAAGACAAAACCATTCAATTAGCCAATACAACTTATTTAAGAAGAGGTAATTTGAATTTCAAATTCGGAACAGATAATATGTTGACTTTCTTGGATTCTAAAATCGTAAACGAAATGAATGGACGTTTCTTCTTTTCAAGTTTACAAGATTTTATTGACAAAAAGCCAAGCAGATATGCTCGTGAAGTACCTTTGGTGAATCCAGCAGTGAAACAATCTTTGTTAGATTTAGCCCTTTTTGCACAAGTAGAATTTGAACCTTTCAAAAACGTAACGGCAATGGCGGGTTTGCGTTATGATGCTACAATTTTCTTTAAACAAGGAGATGCTAACCCACTTACAGAAAGCAAATTAGGCATTAAAACCAATAATACTTTAGCTGATTATAACAATATTCAACCAAGATTACAATTGACTTGGGATGTGGATGGTCGCCAGAAAGATATTATTAAATTTGGTGGAGGTATTTTCTCAGCGCAGCCAGTTTCGTATTTACAATTGAACAACATCCAAAACGCTGGTACAATTGTAGGTTCAATCGACGTTTCGGGTACAGGAGTACCAAGTCCAGATTTTGCGGCTTATCGTAATAATCCTGCTTCTACTCCGGGTATTCCAGCGGGTTCAAGCTATATTTCTACCATCAATGCCGTAAGTAAAGATTTCCAAGTACCTTCAATTTATAAAATCAACTTCTCTTACAACCGTTTCTTTAATGCAAGATTCCGTGCGGGTATCAACTTGTTATGGTCTAAAACAGTTAATAACTATGTTTATTACGACAGAAACATTGTTGACCAACCTTACTTTACATTGAGCAACGAAGCGAATCGTGGTGTGTATGTTCCTGCCAATACTATTCCAGCGAATGGTTCTACCGACTGGACAAAAGGTAGAAAATCAGATGAATTAGGAAGAGTATTAGAATTAGAATCTTCTGGAAAATTAGACCAAATTGCGGTAGTCATTGATGCAAGTATGAAAATTGGTAGAGATGGATATTTTACCATTAGCTATACTAAAAACGATACCAAAGATAATAGCTCGTTCAACTGCTGTGTAGCCAATACTTCTACTTTCAGACCAGTTGTTGATGACCCACGTGACCAAACAGTTTCTTATTCTGACGACCAATTCTCTGATAAATTAGTCGTTTCAGCGGCTACTCCAACGGTAAAAGGTTTTCAGTTAGGTGCAATTTTTAATGGTGTTGGCGGTACTCGTTACTCATTCTTAGTAGGTGGAAACAAGAGTATTAATGGCGACTTTGTATTAACAAACGACTTGGCTTATGTTTTTGACCCAAATGGTGCTAATGTTCCAGAAGCCATCAGAAAAGGAATTCAAGGTTTGTTGGATAATCCAGACGTTACTCCAAGTGTAAAAACTTATATTCGTGAAAATATCGGTAAAGTAGCTGAAAGAAATGGTGGTGTAAATCCATTTTATTATACTGTAGATTTACGTTTGACGAAAGATGTTAGATTCTTGAACAAACACAACATTTCTCTTTCGGCTGATTGCTTCAACTTTATGAATTTATTAAATAAAGATTTAGGCGTAAGTTATAACCACGGAAATGTTAACTTAGTCTCGATGACGGGCTTCGACCAAGCTACTAAAAATTATGCTTACAATGTAGAAACTGGAGCAGGAAGAAAATTATCAACTGCTGGCGGTACTCCTTGGAGAATCCAATTAGGTTTAAGATATTCATTTTAAGAAATCTCTTTATTCATAGTGATTAGTAAATAGTGATTGGTGATTGGCATTCCAAGACTCTAATTATCAAGAAATTACGATAAAAAATGTTAGTTAAATTGTAACCATCACTTACTATCCTTTCAAAAAACGGTTACTTATGTAACCGTTTTTTGTCATTTAAAAATTACTTATCACGATTCAAATTCCTAAAATATAGTTATTAAAGTCTCATATTTCCACATACTTTCTGAACAAACCATTTCAACAAATGAAACATGTAAGCTTTTTCATCGGCATAATTTTATGCTGTTTGGCTTGTAATCCAAAACAAAGCTCCAATCAAAATCGCAAAGACCCCATTCTTGAAAGTCTGGTCGCAAAAAGAGTTACACTTCCTAATGGTTGGTCACTAACGCCCGTAGGCAAAAGTATTCAATTAAATGATTTACCTTTAAATTTAGTGGTTTCGCCTTCGCAAAAACTATTGGCTGTTACCAACAACGGACAAAGTACTCAGAGTATTACTTTGATTGATGCTGCTACCGAAAAAGTATTGGATGATGTCATCATCAAAAAATCTTGGGTAGGTTTAGCGTTCAGTCAAGATGAAAAATACTTGTATGCTTCTGGTGGCAACGATAACGTAGTGGTGATTTATAAAATAGAAAACCAAAAACTGATTCAAGACGGAGAAATTACTTTAGGAGAAGCTTTTCCAAAAGCTAAAATTTCACCTGCTGGCATTTGTGTGGATGCAAATCGTTTGTATGTAGTTGCTAAAGATTCAAAGTCTTTGTTTATCTGTGATTTGGCTACCAGAAAAGTTATCAAAGAAGAAAAACTAAGTGCCGAACCATATACTTGTATGTTAGCACCCAACAGCAATGAGTTATACATTACGCTTTGGGGAGGAGCAAAAGTAATCGTTTATAATCCAGCTCAGTCGAAAATCACGGCTGAAATTGCAACGAATAGTCATCCAAACGATATGGTTTTTACAAAAGATGGCAAGTATTTATTCGTTCCTAACGGAAATGATAATACTGTTTCGGTGATTGAAACTTCCACCAAAAGATTGATTGAACACATTTCTGCCTCATTATATCCAAACGCTCCGATTGGCTCAACACCCAATGCTGTGGCACTTTCGCCAGACGAAAATACACTTTACATCGCCAATGCTGATAATAACTGTTTAGCCGTTTTTGATGTTAGTCAGAAAGGAAAAAGTTTATCGAAAGGTTTTATTCCAACAGGCTGGTATCCAACCGCAGTAAAAACCATCGGAGATAAAATTTATGTAACTAACGGTAAAGGCTTTAGTTCAAAACCAAATCCAAAAGGGCCCAATCCATTAGCCAAAAAGAAACCACAAGAAGTAGGTGCAAACCCAGAAGCCAACAAAGAAGTAGTAGAATATATTGCGGGTTTGTTGAAAGGAACGATGTCAATCATTGATGTTCCTAATGAGCAAACTTTGGCGAGTTATTCGCAAGTAGTTTTTCAAAATACTCCTTATAGCAAAGCAGTAGAAAAATTAGCGATGGGCGAAAGCGATAATCCAATTCCAATGAAAGTCGGAGGAAAATCTCCAATTAAATATGTATTCTATATCATCAAAGAAAATCGTACTTATGACCAAGTTTTGGGTGATGTAAAAGAAGGAAATGGCGACCCTTCGCTTTGTATTTTTCCTGAAAAATTAACGCCTAATCAACATAAAATTGTAAGAGATTATGTGTTGTTGGATAATTTTTATGTGGATGCGGAAGTGTCCGCCGACGGACATAACTGGTCAACCGCAGCCTATGCCAATGACTATGTAGAGAAAAACTGGGTAACAAGTTATGGAGGAAGAGGTGGTTCTTACGATTTTGAAGGTCAGCGAGAAATTGCTTATCCTAAAAATGGTTTTATTTGGGATTTCTGTAAAAGAGCCAATATTCCTTTTAGAACTTATGGAGAATTTGCCGATGGCCCAGAAGGAAATTATGCAGGTGTAAAAGGAAATGTTTGTAGAAATTATAAAGGTTGGGACATGAACTTCAAAGATTCTGACCGTGAAAAGCAATGGGAAGCAGATTTTGATTCTTTGTTGGCCATCAATGCTGTTCCTCGTTTCAGCAGTTTAAGAATGGGAAATGACCATACATCTGGTTCAAGAAAAGGGGCATTTAGTGTAGAAGCAGCCATTGCCGATAACGATTTAGCAGTTGGAAATTTCATAGAACATCTTTCAAAATCTAAAATCTGGAAAGAATCGGTCGTGTTTATTTTGGAAGATGATGCACAAAATGGTTCAGACCACGTTGATGCTCACCGTTCTACGGCTTATGTGGTGAGTCCTTATACCAAAAGAAAATTTGTAGATCATACGATGTACTCTACTTCGGGGATGTTGAGAACGATGGAATTGATTTTAGGTTTACCGCCAATGAGTCAATACGATGCAGGAGCAACGCCATTGTTTAGATGTTTTACCAAAAATATTGACTTAACACCTTTTAAAGCTTTGCCAGCGAATGTTGATATTAACCAAAGAAATCTTGCTATCAACACAGGAAAACGCAAAACTAATTTTGATTTTAGTCACGAAGATGCTGCTCCAGATTTAGCTTTTAACGAAGACATTTGGAAAGTAATGAGAGGAGAAAATAGCAAAATGCCTCCTCCAAAAAGAAGTGCTTTTGTGAAAATCCCTGCTAAAGCAGAAAAGGAAGACGAAGATGATGATGATTAATTGACTTTGTTAAACTTGGATACTTCTGAATTTTCTCTTGAAAAAAGCAAGTTTAAAAGGTTTTAATATCTTTTGGATTTATTCTCGTCCTTACTTTTTGCCTTGATGCAAAAAGTAACAAAAAAATCAAGAATTCCTAAACTCGCTTCGCTCAAACAGTAGGAATTCGTTGCTCATCAATCATAAAAAAGCGGTCTAAATTAGTTTTTAGACCGCTTTTTTGTGATTTTAAAATTCGGGATGACTCATGTTTGTAAAATAAGTAAGATATATCAATATTTTAAATTCATAACTCATACTTCATATCTCATAATTTTTGTTTAACTCTTCTTAAAAACGATACATTAAAGTCGCAATCAAACTTCTACCAACGCCATTAATTCCTGAACCATGTGTGCGGTAATCAACATTAAAAATATTTTGAAATGAACCTATCAAAGTAACATTTTTATATTCGTAACCCGTATAAATATTTAGTACATTCCAGCCATTTGTTCCCCCTTTTGGAATTCTATTGTCATCTTTATCGCCTTGTGCCAATCGGTCTTGTTTTCCAGCAAAGATGTCTTCTACTTTTACAAAAAAAGAAGTATTGGCTTGATAATGTACTCCTACTCTACCCGACAACGGAGGAATTCTTCTTACAGGTTCGTTCTTGGTTTCATTTTGTCCATAAGTATAAGCTAAGTCTGTATAAATTTTAATTTCAGGTAAAACCATCCATTCCGTTGCCCATTCAAAACCTTGTATATAGGCTTTTTCAACATTCTCTTTTCGGTAAACCTGATAATCATTTATCTTTTGTCCTTCTACTTTTACTCTAGCAATCAAATTTCTTAACTGATTATGATACAAAGCAACACTTGAAGAAAAGTTAGTCGTTCTGAATTTATAGCCCCATTCAACATTATAAGAATTTTCAGGTTTTAAATTGGCTGTTGGTAATTCATAACGAAAATCTACAATCCCTAAAGTTCCCATATCATCAATATTAGGTGCTCTGAAACCCGTATTAAACGATAAGTAAGTCATAGAATGATTTTCCAGATGATAACCTAATGCTAAATTTCCCACCAAAGCCTGTGGCGAAACATTTACTTCTCCTAAAGTTTGGTCATTTACATGGATAGAATAAGCATTGAAGCGAGCGCCAAAATTTACATCCCATTTATTCAAATTAATGTGGTGAAGAGAATAAAGCCCATAACTATTGAAGCTTGAAGCATCAGGATATAAACCTCTGCTATAAGTAGTTTTATTGCTTTGTAAATCTGTATCTTGTTTCGTACTGTTTACTTTATCAGCATAAAACTCTATTCCAGAACTAGCATCCCAATTAGCTAAAATTTCAGAACGTACATTGATAAAAGAACCAAAGGTTTTTACTTGATCGTTTTCTATTCGATATACATTCGAACCATTTTTCTGAGAATTTCGCCCTTCCTCAGTACTTTGATAAGAAATATTGAAAGCCAAATTTTTCAGTAAACGGTTTTCGCTTTTAATATCAAATTGTAGATATGAAAGCGCTCTTTTCTGTGGAGACATTTCATTAATCTTAAAGTTTTCAAGCTTTACTTTATGATAAACAGGTACATTACTTTGCTTTAAATTTTGATGAGTGGCTGTTAAATAAATATTTTTTGAAAGCTGGAATTTAGCTTTTACATCAAACGCTAATTCATCATAACCCGAAGGAGATTGTACTCCAGTAGTATCGCCACCGATTAAGTCACCAAACTTTCTGATACTCAAACCCGCTTTCACTGCCATTTTCTGAGTAGCGAAAGAGAGTTCTGTTCTAGCCGTTTTTTCAAGGGATGATGTACCATAACGCAATACTGCATTTCCATTAAGCATTGGTTTATCAATCGCAAAAACAGGACTGGCAGTATTGATTTGCAAAGTTCCGCCCAAGGCATCAGAACCATATTGTACAGAACCTCCGCCTTTGTATATTTCGACATTTTGAATTAGAAATGGGTCTATCGTATTTAAGTATTGGTTTGGTCCATAACGAAAAGTGCTGTTATTTAGACGAATGCCATCAATTAAAATCAGCGTTTGGTTTCCAGTCAAACCTCTTAGAAAAGGAGAACCTCCACCATGATTTGTTTTTTGTACAAACACGCCGTTGGCACCAAATAGAGTTTCTGGAGTACTTCTGTATTGATAATTCTTTAGGTTTTTAGCATTTAGTACCGCTACAGAACCCATCGTATTAAATACCTTCTGCTCACTTCTTTGAGCAATTATCGTTACTTCATCCAATAAGAAGTTTTGTTTTTTTATCGTTGAATCCGTAGCGATTGAGAGACTCAGTACTAGACAAGTAAAAATTGACATTTTGTTTGTTTTTCGGGTTGATAATAATTATCCTTTGAGGCCTAATGTGATATTTTTTGAACCCTCAATTTTTACAATTCTCCTTAAAATACCTATTGATTCTTTTTATCAAATAATTAAGGTTTAGCTTCTTTATTATCCCTCAAACTTAAATAGATTATCTTTCCGAATAAACACAGCGATTCTTCGTTATTATCTTAAATGATAAAACATTTTCAATTTATAATTTCCCATCTTCCTCAAACTTCTTTTACTATTTATGTAAGCGATTTTTATATAATCCAAATTTCCTCTTCCTGTTTAATAAGCGTTAAATTTATTGTAAGTTTGTATCTTTTTTACTTGTATATCAACCATTAATTCATCAAATGTATAAGCAATTTTCATTGTTTTTGCTCACACTTATACTCCTTTGGTTTGCCATCAAAAGTTCACCCATAGGAGCTTTAAATAATACGTTTTTGCCTTTTTCAAAAACGGAAAAGAAGGTGTTGAATGACAAGAAAATTGTCAAAAAAACTCGTGTACTTCAAGCTCCTAAATTCATCAATCATAGTCAGTTATTAGAAAATCAATGGGTTGATAGTATTTTCACTTCAATGGATAATGACCAAAAAATTGGTCAATTTTTCATGGTGGCGGTCAATCCAACGCATGGAGAAGCACATTTTAAAAAACTCGAAAATCTAATTCAACATAATTATATCGGTGGCTTGATATTTTTTCAAGGCGAACCCACTTCTTATGCCAACCTGAATAACCGTTTTCAATCAACTACAAAAATTCCTTTGTTGGTGGGTATTGATGGAGAATGGGGTTTGGCAATGCGTGTAAACGCTACAATGGCTTTCCCTAAACAAATTACTTTGGGGGCGATTCAGGATAATTCATTAATTTACGACATGGGTACAGAAATTGCCCGTCAATGCAAACGGTTGGGGATTCACCTAAACTTTGCTCCTGTCGTTGATATTAATTCTAATCCTCAAAATCCAGTAATTGGCTTCCGCTCTTTTGGTGAAATTGCCGAAAATGTTGCCGCCAAAAGTAGTGCCTATATGAAAGGCATGCAGAACAATCAACTTTTGGCTTGTGCAAAACATTTTCCAGGTCATGGCGATACGCATAGCGATTCGCATTTTACTTTACCACAAGTATCGTATGGTTTCGAACGTATGCACGATATTGAGCTAGTGCCTTTTAAACAACTCATTGAAGATTCTATCAAAAGTGTTATCGTTGGTCATTTACAAATTCCTTTCTATGACTGGCGTCCAGCTACGCTTTCACAAAGTATCATTACCAATTTATTGAAAAAAGAAATGGGTTTCAAAGGCTTGGTCATTACCGATGCCTTGAATATGAAAGGCGTGCGTAGTGGCAAAGGAGTTTCATCTGGAGAAATTGATTTACAGGCATTTATCGCTGGAAATGACATTTTATTGTACTCCGAAAATATTCCAGAGGGCATCAGTAAGATTAAAGATGCCATTCAATCGGGTGTAATTCTACAAACCGAAATTGATAACCGTGTCAAAAAAATACTTCATGCTAAATATTGGGTCGGTTTGAATCGCTTCAAATACATTGAAACCAATAATTTATATCAAGAATTACATACGCCTGAGGCACAGCAAATCAAGCAAGAATTATTTGAGAATGCGATTACCGTTGTGAAAGATACAAGAAAGCTTTTACCGCTTTCAACTGAAAATAACAAATTGGTTTCGGTCAGTTTGGATATTGCTTCAAACAATCGTTTTCAACAAGCATTGGCTTCTTTTACGTCGATGCCACAGTATTCGAATGTAAATAAAAACGATGAAAGCTTTTTCAATGAAGTATTAAAAAATGTAGATTCAACTCAAACCGTTATTCTAAGTGTTCATAACATCAATAAAAAATCTGCTAGCAGATTAGATTTGACTTTTGGCGTACAAGATTTTATCAAAAGACTTGAGAAAAAAACTGCCAACGTAGTAGTCTGCGTATTTGGGAATCCTTATAGTTTAAAATACTTTCCTGAAGTATCTAATCTAGTTTGTGGTTACGAAGACGACGATGCCGCTTATTCTGCCATGGCAAAAGTACTTTTTGGACAAATTCCTGCCGTTGGTAAATTGCCAGTTTCGGTAGAAAACCTGTACAAAGCTGGCGATGGAATTACGCTTAAAAGACAAGGCCAATTAGAAAAAGCCACGCCTGAAAGCGTTGGAATGAATCCAGAAGTACTCAAAGGCATCGACCCAATTATTGCTTCATCAATTAGTCAGAAAGTATTTCCGGGTTGCCAAGTATTAGTTGCCAGAAAAGGAAAAATCATTCTGAATAAAAACTATGGACAGCTTGCGTATGAATTAACAAGCCCACCAGTAACGAATCAGACGGTTTATGATTTAGCTTCTGTTACCAA
The DNA here is from genome assembly GCF_040543805.1 of Arcicella rosea. Lineage (NCBI taxonomy): Bacteria > Pseudomonadati > Bacteroidota > Cytophagia > Cytophagales > Flectobacillaceae > Arcicella > Arcicella rosea. The sequence continues at coordinate 58,937 of NZ_JBEUMS010000009.1, read as the reverse complement.
AGTATCGGCAACACTCCAAGCTGTAATGTACCTTTATGACCAAAAGAAGATTGCTTTAGACGAAAAAATCGTTACTTATCTTCCAGAACTCAGAGGAACAAACAAGGAAAACATGACGATTCGTGATGTTCTCTGGCACCAAGCAGGATTGGTTGCTTATATTCCTTTTTGGGAAAAAACACGCATTCCTTTAGGCTGGAAAAAAGAATATTATAGCGATACGCAGTCTTTGGAATATCCATTAGAAGTAGCCGAAGGCATGTTTGCCAAAACTGCTATTCGAGATTCTGTTTGGAAGTGGGTCATCAAATCTCCATTAATCAATAAACGAGATAAAGACGGAAGCTTTAGCTATGTTTATAGCGACTTAGGCTTGATGATAATGCAACATCTTGTAGAAAGAATGCTTGGACAAAGTTTGGATGTTTTCACAAATTCATACTTGTATGAACCTTTGGGCATGAAAACAACAGGATTTAATCCTTTGAAAAAAATAGAAAAAGCCAAAATTGCACCCACCGAAAATGATAGACTTTTTCGAGGAAAAGAATTACAAGGAACCGTTCAAGACCAAACCGCCGCCATGTTGGGAGGCGTGTCAGGGCATGCAGGCTTGTTTAGTTCAGCCTCAGATTTAGTAAAATTATTTGAGATGAATCTTGAAAAAGGAAGTATTCATCAGCTAAAATTCTTTAGTGAAGAAACTATCAACGCATTTACCAACAGTATTTCTTCAAAAAGTGACAGAGCTTTGGGCTGGGATAAACTTCCAGCGGATGGCGAAAGTAATTATATTTCGGCTTCGGTTTCGCCAAGTTCTTATGGGCATTCAGGTTATACGGGCACTTTGGTTTGGGTAGATCCAGAAAAGGAATTGGTTTTTATTTTTCTTTCAAACAGAGTACATCCTTCGGCAAGTAATAATAAAATTAATGCACTGAAAATCAGACGAAAAGTAATGGATGTTGTTTATAAATCAATTGAAAAACAACAGTAATACGTTTTTCAACTCGTAAAAAAATAGAATAACCACTCACGAGTTGGAAACTCGTACTACGAAAAAAGCCTTCCGATTCACATCAGAAGGCTTTTTCATTTTATACAATTCAGAAACAAGTCTTATTTCTTGCTTCATTTATCTTTCAGTCTAAAAAACTATTGATCTAACAAAATTTCAAGTTCTTTCTTGAATTCAATCAATAATGTTTCTTTCATCGAGATTTTACGTTTTTGAGTGTTGATTTTATTCATCACCAATTTGTCTCCCATTTGACCATTATAATTGGCATCAGAGATGAATGAATCCAATTCATTTTTCTCTTTTTTAGTCATGTAATCCATTTGATTAATCATGATTTTCAATTGCTCAATTCTTGGCTTTTCATGTAAAGCTGGATGACGATAGCTAATTACTCTCAACAAGTAATTCATTTCGAAAATCTTATCACAGATATTTCTGAAACGTTCAGCAATACTTCTATCAACATTTTTGGCAAGAGCCGATAACTCTTTCCATTTAACTAAATATCCTTTTGCCTTTTCAGAAGTTTGTGGAATCAAATCTTGTTGTTTGAACAAACCTTCTAATTCGGTAGTCATATCCTTCATTTGTTGTACTCTAGGATCAACTCTTGGTGTTGATACAATTCCTTTTTCACGGTTGTAGCGCTCAAAGAAGAAATCGCTTGAACGTTTGAATTGTTTCCAAAGTTGGCTTTGCTTTTTAGGCGGCACCTGACTAATGGTTTTCCATTCACGTTGCAAATCCTTGATTTTAAGGAAACCAGCATCTACATCTTTTTCATAACGTAAATTACGAGCTTCGTCAACAATACGTTGAAGCGTAGCAAGTTTTTCGTCGATGATGCGGTTTTTCTCAGCATAATATTCACGACGTCTTACGAAGAAATCATCTACAATACCGTTGAATTCTTCTTCAACGCCATCTTGCAAAGATTTATCAACAGGTCCTGTTTTCAACCATTTGGTTTTAATTTCCATAATGGTTTCCGTAGTTACTGCCCAATCTTCATTCTTGCTTGCTTCTCTCAACTCTTCAATCAAAGCTCTTTTAATTTCAAGATTTTTGATTTGGTTGTGCAAAATAAGCTCTCTTAGTTCCAATTCTAAGCCATCCAAGCGTTCAAGCAAGGGCATAAAATTTCCTAAGCCATCAAATTCTACGAGATTTTTGCGAAGTTGAAGTAGTTTGGTAAGATAAGAGCCTTTGTTCTGAGCTTCTTCTACTTGTTCAAAAAGTAAGGATACTTTATTTTCGGCAATCGTAAAACGATTCACAAAATATTGTAGGGCCTCCTCTTCTGTGTTTCTAACAACACCAATCTGACGTTCTGGATATTCTGAATATCCTTTTAAATAGACCTTACCATCTTTACAATAGCCATAGTCGGCGGAGTTCTTAACTGTATTTTCCATTGGTTTACATTACATGATTAGAGTGTCTGGCAAGGCTCATAACTCTAAGAGATTCATGGTTTAGGTTGAATTTATTTTAGTAGTTTTGTGATTGTTTAAAATTCTATTTTACTTATTTGTTATGAAACGATTCTGATTGAAAATAATTTCAAAATTCTAAAATTAACAAATTTTGAAAATGAAAACTCTTCTAACACCTAAATTTTCCGCAATTTACTGATTTTCAGCAAAAAATCTAATGATTTATCCACATAATCCATGTATTCTGTAAATTTTTATTTTAGCGCATAAATCAAGCCCAAAATAAAGGATAATTGAATATTAATTGCACTCAAAACCATTAAATTATTTATTAAAAAAATCTTTAAGAGCATTACAGCCCAAAATTCATTGAATTTTAGCCTCATAATTAAACTACCTGACAAGAAAGGTAAGGAGGCTTTAATTAAAAATACTATCTTTGAATGAATGATTAAGGTTTTATTTTCAGAACAAAATCATTCTATTAATTTTTATAAAACGACAACTAATTATATTAAACGATAAATTAACCCAATGAGTCAGGAAACAATTATTTTTTCTATGGAACGTGTTTCTAAAACGGTTCCACCCCAAAAACAAATACTTAAAAATATTTACTTATCATTTTTCTACGGAGCAAAAATTGGCGTATTAGGGCTAAATGGCTCAGGGAAATCTTCTCTTTTAAGAATCATTGCTGGTAAAGACAAAAGCTACACTGGCGACATTGTATTTTCGGCTGGTTATTCTGTAGGAATGTTGGAACAAGAACCTGAACTCGACCCAACAAAAACTGTAAAAGAAGTAGTAGAAGAAGGCGTTGCTGAAATTGTAGCTTTATTGAAAGAATTTGATGAAATCAACGAAGCTTTTGGCGACCCAGATGCTGATTTTGATAAATTATTAGAACGCCAAGGCGAAGTACAAGAAAAACTTGACCACTTCAATGCTTGGGAATTGGATACTCGTTTAGAAAGAGCGATGGACGCTTTGCGTTGTCCTCCTTCTGATGCCAATGTTGCCAACCTTTCTGGTGGTGAAAAACGTCGTGTGGCTTTATGTCGTTTGTTGTTACAAGAGCCAGACGTATTGTTATTAGATGAACCTACCAACCACTTAGATGCTGAATCTGTATTATGGTTAGAAGAACATCTTCGTCAATATAAAGGAACGGTAATTGCCGTAACTCACGACCGTTACTTCTTGGATAACGTAGCGGGATGGATTTTAGAATTAGACCGTGGCGAAGGTATTCCTTGGAAAGGAAATTACTCTTCTTGGTTAGAGCAAAAACAAAATCGTTTAGCACAAGAAGAAAAGACAGAGTCTCGTCGTCAGAAAACTTTACAGCGTGAATTAGAATGGGTACGCATGGCACCGAAAGCACGTCAGGCAAAATCTAAAGCACGTTTGGAAGCTTACGATAAATTGATGTCGGAAGAAAACCGTCAGAAAGAAGATAAATTAGAATTATTCATTCCTGCTGGGCCAAGATTAGGAAATAAAGTAATTGAAGTAAACAATGTAACGAAAGCTTATGGCGATAAGTTATTGTTTGATAATCTTACTTTCTCTTTACCGCCTGCGGGTATTGTTGGAGTAATCGGGCCAAATGGTGCGGGTAAAACAACATTGTTTAAATTGATTACTGGACAAGCACAGCCAGATGCAGGGACATTTGAAGTAGGTGAAACCGTACAAATGGCTTATGTTGACCAAGAACATAACCAATTAAAAGGTGAAAAATCTGTTTTTGAAACCATTTCTGGTGGGACAGAACATACTTTATTAGGAGGGAAACAAGTAAATGCTAGAGCTTATGTAAGTAAGTTTAACTTTAACGGAGCTGATCAAGAAAAGAAAATTGGTAATCTTTCGGGTGGAGAACGTAACCGTGTTCACTTAGCGATGATGTTGAAAGAAGGTGCTAACTTACTTTTGCTAGATGAGCCTACCAACGATTTGGACGTAAATACTTTGCGTGCCTTAGAAGAAGCCCTTGAAAACTTTGGAGGTTGTGCAGTAGTCATCTCTCACGACCGTTGGTTCTTAGATAGAATTGCAACGCATATCTTAGCTTTTGAAGGGAATTCACAAGTATATTGGTTTGAAGGGAACTTCTCTGATTATGAAGAAAACCGCAAAAAACGTTTAGGTAACGATGCAACACCAAAACGTATTCGTTATAAGAAGTTGGGAGAGTAATTCAACATTATTCTCAGCAAAAAAGCCATCAAAATTGTTTAAAATCAATTTTTGATGGCTTTTTTATGTTAAAACTTCGGACATTTCAATTCGCCTTTTCTTGGGCGGACATTTCTCTTCGGTTGAATTAAATCGCTGAAAGTATATGAAATCGATAATTCATGCGCTCCACCAGTCGAACTTAATCTTGAAATCGTAGCATCGTAGCTATAACCAATCGAAAAATTATCTTGTCGATAACCGACCAAAAACACTAAAGCATCGTGACTAATGATACTTGTGTTATCTTTCTTATATGTTTTAATCGGAATTCCTCTGTACCAAGCTCCAATGACAATTGGCGAGTAAGTTAAGTATGCTCCCACATCTAATTGGTCAGATTGTCCCTGACGTCTATAATGAACAACGGGCGTAATACTTTTCTCTCTGTCAACGGCATCTCCTAAATTATTTCCTAACATATAATCATCTAAAGGAATATTAAAACCTGCTTGAATACCAATTCTGACAGGTAAAACTGCATTTTGATTTGAAAAAGATTGATTTGGCTGATTGATATGATGAACAGATGCGCCAACCCAAAATTGTTCTCCATAAACAATTGCTCCTGATGAAAAATCCCAGTATTTCAATTGTGGAGTAAGATTATTTCCACCTTGTAAAATTTGGTCGGAAGAGTAACGAGGATAAGCCCCAGTAGTCAGATAAGTATTAATTTGGTCGCCAAAAGTATAATCTGCAAAGTTTACTCCACGGGTTACATACGAACCTTGAACCCCTAAATTGGCTCTTAGACCATCACTTATTTTGAGGTGATAAGAGTAAAAAGCTCCAATATCAGTCGTGGTTAAATTAGTAAACTGACGGTCGGAAGTAAGTAATAAGCCAACTCCACTTTTCAATTTCTCCAAATACAAATCAGCAGAAAGCGATGAAGTAACAAAATTAGCGCTTAATGATGGCCATTGATTTCTATGATTCAAACTCACTCTAGGAGCTTTTGCAGAACCCGCAAAAGCAGGGTTTAAAAACATGGGCGCTGCATAAAACTGTGAATATTGTGGATCTTGAGCCTTTGCAAAAGACCAAGATAAAATAATGAACAATATCAACAGAAAACTTCTTTTTAACATGGAATTAGGAATGGTTATGAGTATCTTCATCAGCGATTAATCATACTGTTAAATATTAGTAAAATATTTTTATCCAAAAAACAATTAGCCTACAAAATGTACTTTCCCAACACGAATCTGTACTATTTAATGTTTTCTATAATTTTAAACAGTAAATTTCGTTAAAAAAAGCGCTACATTCCCCTAAATTACGTTGATATAATCAATACCTCTATTGTAAAATCATTTTTAAAAACTCATGGACGAAGCAAATGGTTTTGTTTATGTTAATGTAGAAGAGCCTAAATTTAAAGAAGATTTTGTCATTAAAATCAATATTTTTAATAAGTATTTTAACATCCAACCTTTTAGGTATAATAGCTGTCTATATCGGAAGCAAAGAGTATTTTCATTTTTTATAACGAAAGAATGTTTAGAATTAGTAGCATACAACGATTTTTTTTGCTCATCACCTTTGTTTTTTTAACATGGGCTTGGTCAAATACGGCTCATGCTCAATTCAGTGTAGCAAAAACTTGTTTATCAGAATGTTCAGATACGACCGCTGCAACCGTTTTTAAAGATTTGGTTGCTACTCCAGCTACAGCTTGGCAATGGGATTTTGGTGACCCTGCCAGTACCCTAAAAAATACTTCCACTTTAAGGAATCCAGCACACTTATACACTACTCCAGGCATAAAAACCGTAACGCTTGTTCGTACAGAAAGTGGTGTGCCAGTTACTTATACCAAAACATTTGAAATTTTTGCGCCACCGCAAGCTTTCTATTTGGGAAAAAACCCTTCGCAGCAAGATACCACTATTTGTAACGGAGATGTTCTTACATTGAACCCTTACCCTAATGGAGGAGCTCAACCACAATATGAATACATCTGGTTTCCTAAAGGTCAAACTACTCAAACACTAATCGCTGATACTACAAGCTGTTATTCTGTACAAGTAACCGACCCTATTACGGGCTGTTCTGCTCAAAATAAAATCAATGTGCAGCTTTGTATTCCACCACCGCCAAAACCTGCCGAAACCTCTTGGTACTTCGGTAATAATGCTGGTATTAAATTTTCAAATGGCTCGGCTACGGCTGATACTGAAGGAAAATTAAATACGGTAGAAGGAGTTTCATCCATAGCTGACCAAAATGGTAATTTACTTTTTTATACAGATGGACGAAAAGTATATGATAAAGATGGGACGGAAATGCAAGCCGTATTTCCTACTGATACCTTGAAGGGAAGCTCCTTTTCAACACAATCTGCCGTAATTGTGCCACAGCCTAGTTGTCAGGGTTGCCAGTCTTATTATTATATTTTTACGACGACAGAAATTAATGGACAAAAAAAACTAACCTATTCAATTGTTGATATTCGAATGAATGAAGGGAAAGGGAAAGTAATTGCCAAAAATTTACCTTTAGATGACGTTTCTTCTACCGAAAGTCTAATCTCAACTTTTGTTAAAAAAGACTCAACTTATTGGGTAATTTCTCATGATTATAGTAACAATACTTATAGAATGTATCGTGTTACTAAAAATGGAATTTCTATTTCAAAAACCATTAATATTGGTTCAACGATAGATTCTCCAGAAAAAGCAGAAGGCTATTTAAAGGTTTCGCAAGATGCGACAAAATTAGCCATTGCTATTCCCGGTGGAACAAGAAATCTTGTGGAATTATATGATTTTGCAGATTCAACAGGAGCGATTACGAATAAAAAGACAATTGATTTAGGACCAGCCCCACCAACCGTTTATGGTGTTGAGTTTTCGCCAGATAGCAAAACGCTCTTTGTTACGATGAAAGCTGATACCATTAAAAAACCGGGTACATATTCTTCTTTGTTGCGTTATGACTTAACACAAGGAGATGAAGTGTCTTTGGCAAAATCTAAAATCACGCTAGATTCATCAAAAAAAGAATATTACGGTTCTGTACAACTAGGTCCAGATGGAAGAATTTATTTAGCCGTACAAGGAAGTGATACTTTGGGTGTGATAAAATTACCGAATGATACTGTTTCTTATACCAATGCCACTAAAGTAGCAATAGATACGGCTTACTATCAAAGAGATGCTTTTAGTTTAAATGGAAAAACCAGTCAATTGGGTTTACCAACTACTACAACGGTAGTAATTACAAGAGGTTCTGGAGTAGGTATTATGGCGTCGGATACTTGTTTTGGTTCTCCCTCAAATTTCCAGACGAATCATCTTTGTGAAGGAGAGACTTTTAAAAATACTCATACTGATTGGCGATTTTATGCTGGACCAGCACCACAACCTAACGCAAAGGGAGAATACGTCCCTGTCGGAACACCCGTTCATTCCGTCAATGGTGGTGATGGAGATGCTGGCTTACAAGTTTCCTATACTTTCCTTGCGCCGGGCAAATACCATGTTTTTGTAAACATGGGCAATAAATGTAAACCTGATTCTTTACTTCCTCCGCAAGAGTTTGAAATATTTGCCATTCCCAATGCAGATTTAGGCAATGATATTAATCTTTGCCAGAATACAACTACTTTAAATTCGGGAAATACACTTCCTGATAGCCATTACTTTTGGTTGATTGACGGTAGCTATTTACCAAGAGATACGCTGAGAACTTTAACAGCAACAAGGTCTGGAAAATACACGGTGTTTGTAGAAAAAAATGGTTGTATCGCAGAAGACTCTGTTAAAGTAAATCTCTTTTCGGCAAAACCATTTAATCTTCCAGCAGATACAACTATCTGTCAGAATTCTTCTTTTACTTTATCCGCACTCAATGCGGGTAGTAGCCCCACAAGTACATATTTATGGAATACAGGACAAACGACACCAAGTATTGTAGTAGTTCGTCCGGGTACTTATTCTGTAATCGTTAAAGAAAGTACAACCAATTGTGAAGTAAGGGACCAAGTTGTGGTTAGTGCATTGCCCAAACCAACTTTTGTGGTCAATAAAACGCTGCCAAGTAATTGTAATATCAGAGACGGACAAATTGCCATTCAGAGTTTATCGCCAACAGATAATTACACATTTGTTTGGTATAAAGATGGCGTACTTATCGCTGGACAAACTAGAAACTCCATTAGAGGTTTAGATGCTGGCAATTATCGTGTAACCATCCAAAGTAGAATTGCTTGTGATACTACTTTCAATATTCCATTATTAGCATTGGGTAATACCAAACCTAATATCGTAGTAAGACCAACAGATACTTATTGTGATGTACTGAACGATGGCTCAATAGCTTTTACAGTAAATGCAAATAGTGGTATTCAGCCAATTACTTTTGATTTAAAAATCAATGGTAATCCTGATGTAACTATTAAAAGTGGTTCGGTTGGTTCAATATTGGTTTCATCAAGAAATTACTTAATAAATGGATTGGGTGCTGGAACATATACTTTGGAATTAGAAGATGCTTCGGGTTGTAAACACATTGAAAGCCCACTGATTATTGCAGTAAGACCAAGAACAGTAACCACTATTTCAAGACCACCAATTGAATGTCTGGGAGAAACAATTGTCCTCCAAGCCGTTAATACTGCTGGTTCAATTTTATGGAATACTGGCGCAACAACGCCTAGCATTAATGTAACACAGGCAGGTATTTATTCAGTTACAGTAATTGATTTTACAGGAAAATGTATCAGTAAGGCTAATTCTTTGGTTTCGTTCAAGCCACTTCCAGTGATTAATGTAAATGTTCCAAACGAAATTTGTACTGGAACTCGTCCTGTACAATTTACGGCTAGTCCAGCAACTGGTACTTGGTTTGGTTCAAATATTAGTTCAAATGGGCTTTATACTCCTCCGTCATTAGCACAAAATGATAATGTTCGTTATGAATTAACAGGCGCAAATGGTTGTGTAGGCAAAGTTGCTAGAACAATTACAATTTCGCCATCACCAAAAGTAGATTTAGGTGCGGATAGAGATGTTTGTAGAAATGGCATAGATTTCATCGGTACAAATCTTGAAACTGGTGTTACTTATCGCTGGAATACTGGACAAACAACCAATATTATTTATCCAACTCAACAAGGACGATTTACACTAAATGCCAATTTGGGTAATTGTAGAACGACGGATGATATTGTGATTCGTTTATTGCCTTCACCATTTATTCCATTAAAATCTGAAGTACCATTGTGCGTGCCAGATGCTTTACCTATTAAACTCGATGCTGGCGCTGGCGAAGGATTAACTTATCAGTGGTTTCCAGGTGGACAAAATAGCCAAATAATTTCAGTATCAAATATTGGAATTTATACGGTAGAAGTAACCAATACTTTAGGCTGTACGAGTCGTGCAAGTACGAATGTGGTAGATAGATGCGAACCAAGTATTTTAGTACCTGATATTTTTACGCCAAATGGCGACTTCCAAAATGATTCGTTTCAAGTATTCACGGCACATATCAGGGATTTTGATTTAAAAATTTATAACCGTTGGGGCGAATTGCTATATACTTCAAAACGCACAGATGAACCTTGGGATGGCAAATATAAAGGCGTTTTATTGAAACCAGATTCATTCGTTTGGGAAATTACTTATACGGCTGAATATTTCCCAGATAGAGGAAGGCTCAAAAAACAAGGTGCTGTTACGATAGCTTGGTAAATGAAAAGCGTTGAAAACCATTTGAAGTTTTCAACGCTTTTTTGTTTTTAGATAAACAACTCATGGCATGACTATGGGATTGTTTGACAAATTACTGTAAGTCATGCCATGAGTAAAAAATCCACATAACGCCAGATGAAAGCCTTATATTAAACAACTTACGCCGTTGCCCGTGTCATCAAGGGAAATATTTCGTTGATTTGCCTATTAAGCTCGTGGAGACAAGAGGAACGAAACAACATATATCTAAATATTAATGGCTATTCACTAAATGTAATGGACATATATCTAAATGATGATGGCTATTCACTAAATGTAATGGACATATATCTAAATGATGATGACTATTCACTAAATGTAATGGACATATATCTAAATGATAATGGCTATTCACTAAATGAAATGGACATATATCTAAATGATGATGACTATTCACTAAATGAAATTGACATATATCTAAATGATGATGGCTATTCACTAAATGAAATTGACATATATCTAAATGATGATAGCTATTCACTACGCCGTTGCCCGTGTCATCACGGGCAATATTTCGTTGATTTGCATATTAAACTGGCAAAATACTCGTGGAGACATGAGCAATGGCACAAAAACTTGAGGCATTTCAACCAAATAAAAACAGATTGGATATTTAGAAATAAATACTTAGTTTTAAAAAAGTGTGGACTAACTAACGAGTTCAGATACATACATTATAACCGCCATAAGGTTATGTTTTTTTATAGTTTATGGCGGTTATATATTCGTTATGTGTAATCATAAAACGACAGAAAAACATGTTCGGACTATTTAAAAAGACAAGTTGGAAAATTGACGGAAAAGCACTCGACTTTTTCCGACAAGTTTTTAAGCAGTTGCCGTCTGACTTTCAATTTCTATCTGACGGACTTGACAAAGGACTTTACAGAAGGTTTTCAGTAAACCACGCAATGAAAGGGCACTTTTATTCAATCGGCTTTGACCCATCGCAATCCGACAAGTCTATTACTAAGGGTAAACAGTTTGAGTTGGAAAATATCATTATTAAGCAGGACGGACAAGCATACCCATTGAACGTTACGATTCACGAAGGACTTTGGATAGGTTTTGAAATTGAAAAAAACATTTTGGACTTCAACAATTTTCAGATTGACTTATCATCATTTAAAAAAAGTAAAAGCAAGTTTGCCGCAGACACAAAAATTAAAAAGCTCGTTGGCGGTCTGACTTGTGAACAACTTGATTTGACAAACCTTGGAGAGTTTGATATTGACGGTAAGACTTACTACCAAATAAAAGACCTTGAAGACGGTAACTACATAGCAATTGACAACAAAGGACAAGTATTCGGACTATTACATGACCCATACAAAATTGAACTAATTAATAAATCAGTTAGACAATTTATTGACGATGTTAATAATGGACAGTTTAACTTTGATAATTATCTAAATGGAAAGAATGGCAACGCATAACAGCACCTACCCAAAAGGCGGGTTTTAGAGTTATAGATGCTGTCTTGTGGTAAATCAATGATTAGTATTTCAAATCAAGTTTTGTAGTAAAAGTCCCGCCCTTCGGGTAGCTGCAAAACGTTAGCGGTAAGCGTAGAAAAACGACAACCTTACGCCGTTGCCCGTGTCATCACGGGCAATATTTCATTGCTTTGCATATTAAACTGGTAAAATACTCGTGGAGATACGAACAACGGCACAGAGAAAATAAATAACAATAGTACAACTATGGGAATATTCGATTTTTTAAAACTCAATAAAGTAAATAGTGCAACAACGGTTTATAAACTTCACAATAATAAATTTGATGAAGAATTAGAAGAACTCAAACAAAAAAATAAAGCTTGGGAAGAAAGTTTTAAACACATAATTACACTTCGAGAAAAAGCAAAACAATTTGAACAAACTCAACAATATCAAAAAGCAATTGAGATATATCTTGAATCAATTGATTTTGGAAAAAAATCTGACATACTTAATTTTGCTAATTATGGGCATGATATAGAAAGAGTAATTATTTTGTACAGTAAGACAAAGCAAGTTGAAAAGGAAATAGAATTCTTAAACAATGTGATATACACATACCCCAATTCTCAAGATTTAGGTTTATGGAGAGTAAGATTATCTAAACTGACCAATAATTTATCTAATCAAACAAGTTATGATTTAAAATATAATGAGATTATTAGACCGATAAATAAAAATATAACAATAGGTAAAGAACTTAATAACTTAAAAAAATCACTTCCAGAGTTTAATTTTTATTTTGATATGCCTAGTGATATGCAAACATTTGAATACATTGCAATTCATAGACCTGTATCTTTAAATAAATCAAAAGAGCTTAAGGTTTTAAAAGAAAAGTTTGATTTAATTCTTACAAATGCTCAGCTTGCAGAAAATAGTGGAGATTTAAAAACAGCAATTGAATTTTATCTGGAACTAATTGCTGAAGATTATGAAGGCAAAGAGCCATTTGAAAGACTTTTAATTATTTACAAAAAGCTAAAATGGAAAGAGCAAGAGTACGAAATTCTTCTCAAAGCTATAGATTTCTTTGAAAGCCTAAAAGCTAAACAAAGAAGAGATGTTATTACACTTGCTCAAAAATATAAAATGGAAGGGAAAGCTCTCGAATATATTAATTCCAATAAAAAGATTCAATATTTTGGTGGAGCTTTTGATTTATATAATCCATATCCAATTTTAGAGAAATGGAAAGAGAAACTAAATAAGTTTTAAGTTTTTTAAAACCTACTTTTAACTTTTAAAAATATATACTTATCTTACTCCATTGCCCATGCCATCACGAACAATATTTTGTTCACCTGCCTGTACTTGCAAAATGCTCGTGAAGGCACGAGCAATGGCATAGAAGTATAAACTGATAAAGGGCTTGAATTGTGAGGCTTGATAAATAAAAAAGCGTTGAAAACCATTTGAAGTTTTCAACGCTTTTTATTTTCGGGTTGGAAACCCGAACTACTGTCCTTTTACCATTTTTACGAAGGCTTTTGTATCGCCATCTAAATCGGTGGAAGTACTTAGCATTTTGATAAAGGCACTACCGATAATTGCTCCTGCGGCATGAGATGATGCTTTTTTGAAAGTTTCATTATCCGAAATACCAAAACCGATGAGTCTTGGGTTTTTCAAATTCATGGCATTTACTCTTTCAAAATATTCTTCTTGTACATCTGAAATCCCAGATTTTGCCCCAGTAGTACTTGCCGACGAAACCATGTAAATAAAACCATGCGATATTTCATCAATGTGCTTGATTCTACTTTCACTAGTTTGTGGCGTAATCAAGAAAATATTCAGAATACCGTATTTATCGAAAGTTGCTTTGTATTCTTCTTCATAAACGCTTGCTGGCATATCGGGCAAAATCAAACCATCAATCCCTACTTCTTGACATTTCTGACAAAAAGCCTCAACTCCAAATTGTAAAACTGGATTCACATAACCCATCAATAAAATGGGAACAGTAATTCCTTGCTCACGAATACCTGCTAATTGTTCAAACAAAAGCTTTACCGTCATGCCATTGTCCAAAGCTACTTGGTTAGCTTGTTGAATGGTTTCACCATCCGCCACAGGGTCTGAATAAGGCATTCCGATTTCGACTAAATCTGCTCCTCCTTCTTGTAAAGATTTCAAAATCAATGTTGTATCATTGATTTTTGGGAAACCTGCTGTAAAATAAACGTTTAGATTATTATTCTTTTTCTCTGAAAAAAGTGCTGTAATACGATTCATTGTATGGTTGAAACTCACCCCCCAGCCCCCTCTCCTGTTGAGAGGAGGAGATTAAACTTGGGAGTATCTCCTCCTCTCAACAGGAGAGGGGGCTGGGGGTGAGGTTTTATTTTTTATTGTAAAATTCCTTGAGATAATTCTTTAAAATCAAGTCCATCAAAAGTACCTGACGACATCATTAATAAATTACAGCCACGCCATCGCTCTGCTAATAAAAAGGTTTTAAGTGAATCGCTTTCGGTAAAGACTAATAAATTCGGATTATTGAAATGGCTTTTAATGTCTTCGGGCGAAATGGCTGGCAACTTTTTATGTGCCAAGGTTTTCGGGCTGAAATATACAATAGCAACATCAGCAGTATTCAATTTGTTGGAATATTCTCCTAAGAAATCTTTATTCAAACTACTGAAAGTATGCAATTCTAAGCAAGCCACTAATTTACGATTAGGGAATTGCGCTTTTACCGCTTTTGTCGTTGCCTCTACTTTAGAAGGAGCATGAGCAAAGTCTTTATAAATGATTGTTTCATCATTTTCTGCCACTAATTCCAACCGTTTTGCTGCACCTTTGAAAGACGGAATGGCTTGGTAGAATTCATCTTCCTCAATACCAATTTGAGAAAGCACCAATTTTGCCCCGTTCAAATTCTTCAGATTATGTTCTCCAAATACTTCAATTTCTAATTCTTTTTTATCAGGTAAAATCAAGAATGTTTTACCATTTTTTACTTTATGTGGGTGTGCTTTGTATGGAAACTTACGAACGCTCTCGAAGTTCCTCTCTCCTATTTTATTGACTAATTTATCCGTTTCATCATAAATAAAACTACCTGCTTTGGGCAAAGTATCAGCCAATAATTCAAATTGATGCACATAATCGTTGAAATCTGGATAAACGTTGATATGGTCCCAAGCAATGCCAGACATCAGTACTACATGCGGATGATAATGCAAAAATTTAGGCTGGCGGTCGATTGGTGACGACAAGTACTCATCGCCTTCAATCACAATTACAGGAGCATCCGACAAACTTGCCATCGTATCAAAACCTTCAATTCTGGCACCAACCATATAATCAAACTTGCGTTTGTGATACTTCAACACGTGCAAAATCATAGAAGTAATGGTGGTTTTTCCATGACTTCCAGCAATGACAACTCTCTGCTTGTGCAAGCTTTGGCTGTAAATAAATTCTGGATATGAATAGATTTTCACGCCTAATGCTTGGGCTTGGGCTAATTCTGGATTATCCACACGAGCGTGCATTCCTAGAATTACACAATCTAAATCGCTAGTAATTTTCGATGGAAACCAACCGATTTCGGCAGGAAGTAAACCTTTTTCGCCTAACAAAGTTCTTGAAGGCTCATAGATTTCATCATCCGAACCTGTTATTTGATAGCCTTTATTATGTAAATCGATGGCTAAATTGTGCATGGCAGCACCTCCAATAGCAATAAAATGTATTTTTTTCATGAAACCTGTTTACGGAAAGTAATCCCCGTAGAAACTAATTCTAAAAACGGAACGTTAAATATAGAATAAATCCAATTTTTATGCTTGCAAAGGTCATACTTTTATTGCACTTTTGCACGCTTTTTATTGTAGCTTTTCGTTAATAGTAAACAACGAAAACTTATCTTTACTAAATAAAACTTCTGAGATTAAGTTTCACGAAGATATAAGTATTTTTAATCAAAACCCCGCATTTATGCTTTTCGCAGTAGGATGAAAAATTACATTGACCTAATTGACCAAACCATTGAGTTCCCAACCTTGGAATTCAACATTGACCAAGACAATGAACTTTTGTTCAATAATGTTCCACTTATGGACATTATCCAGCAATATGGTACACCCTTGAAAATTACGTACTTACCCAAAGTTGGCGAGCATATCGAGAATGCCAAAAGGATGTTTAAGAACGCCATCAAAAAGTACAACTATAAGGGGAATTATACTTATTGTTATTGTACAAAATCTTCCCATTTTAAGTTTATTGTTGAGGAGGTTCTTAGTCACAATGTGCACCTTGAAACATCTTCTGCTTTCGATATTTCATTAATTCGTGATTTGTATCGAGAAAATAAGATTTCTAAGTCGAATTACATTCTTTGCAACGGCTATAAATTACCACTTTATACACAGTATATCAGCGAGTTAATCAACGAAGGCTTTAATTGTATTCCAATTTTAGATAACTTAAAAGAGATTGACTTTTATGATAAATTTGTAACGACTGAAACCGTAAATTTAGGTATCAGAATCGCCACAGACGAAGAACCTGACTTTGCTTTTTATACTTCTCGTTTGGGCTTACGTTATTCAGACGTAATGGATTTGTACAAAAACAAAATTCAAAACAGCGAACGTTATAAATTAAAAATGTTACACTTTTTCATCAATACAGGTATTAAAGATAGTGCCTATTATTGGTCGGAATTGAGCCGTTTTATTTATAAATATTGTGAGCTAAAAAAGGTTTGTCCAGAGTTAGATTCTATCGACTTAGGTGGTGGTTTGCCAATCCAAACTTCATTGCAATTCAATTATGATTATCAGGCTATGATTGACGAAATCGTTGAATCAATCTCATGGATTTGTAATAAAAGTAACGTACCTGTTCCGAATTTGTTTACGGAATTTGGTTCATATACCGTTGGTGAAAGTGGTGCTGTTTTATACGAAATCATCGACCAGAAGTTACAAAACGATAAAGAATTATGGTACATGATTAATGGTTCTTTCATTACACAATTGCCAGATTCTTGGGGAATGAACCAAAAATACATCATGTTGCCAGTGAATAACTGGGGAAGTCCATACCAAAAAGTGAATTTAGGCGGACTTACTTGCGACTCGATGGATTTTTATAATACCGAAGCACACAGTTCAGATTTGTACTTACCAATTTTTGAAGAAGGACAAGAACGCCAGTTTGTAGGGTTTTTCCATACGGGTGCTTATCAAGAATCTTTAGGTGGTTATGGTGGTATTCAACACTGTTTAATTCCTGCTCCAAAACACGTAATTGTGGACAGATTAGAAAATGGCACAATCACAACTCGCCTTTTTGCAGACGAACAAGGCAAAGAAGGAATGATGACGATTTTGGGCTACGGAGAAAAAGAGGACAAAGAAGAAAAAGTATTTATCCTAAGCCAAGATGAATTGACTTTGGCAGAAAACCTTTCGATGGTAGAACAATGATTTTCTGAATGAGGAGTTTTGAGTGAGGAATGCGGAGTATTTTGTTAATACTAATTTCGAATTCATAAAGACAAATACTAAATCTTTAACGAGGGAGCTAATTCCCTCGTTATAAATGAAAGAGGATAATCTCTATACATTTCACAGATTAGCTTTTTGTTCAAATCCGAAATCTGATGACCGAAACCCGATAGACTTACTCGTAAATCTTTGGAAATTAATCAATTGCGAAACAATATTTATTTCTTTTTTTCGTAATTTAACGTAAGAGTAACGCTTTACGACTACTTACATACAAATTTTAATCATGAAAAAAGCTAGCATCATCATTGGTTTTTTGGCAGTTTTGTCTTTAGCATCTTGTGCAAGAAAAAATAATTGCCCTGCTTATGGAAGCACAAGTATTGACAAACCAACCTATAAAGGTAGAAATTAATACTTTCCGCTAACACATTGAAAAAAGCAACAACAGAGGAAATTCTCCTTCGTTGTTGCTTTTTCATTTTCTGAAAAACATACAAGGTTTTGCGGAACTCAATAAATCGTGTTAAGTTTACACGATTTATATTTTCATTCAATTCTCCTCAAAAAATATTAATCATTTACAGTAAAAAGACAATTATGCAGGCATTTATTTTCGATATGGATGGCACAATGGTGGATAATATGATGGTTCATCACCGTGCTTGGCAATTAAAATTAAAAGAATTAGGACTTGATTTAACCCTTGAAGAAGTAAAAGAACGTTGTCACGGAAAAAATGAGGAAATCATTGAAAGATTATTTCCAAATCGTTTTACTCCAGAAGAACGCTACCAAGTTTCTTTCGAGAAAGAAGAGCAATATAGAGAAGTATTTAAAGATGAACTTCGTTTAATTGATGGACTTCAAATATTTTTAGACGAAGCAAAAGCCGCTAATATTCCATTAGGAATTGGTAGTGCAGCACCCGCCGAAAATGTAGATTTCGTATTGGATAATTTAGGGATTCGTCATTACTTCTCGTCAGTCGTACATTCTGGTTTAGTCGATAAAGGCAAGCCTGATCCAGAAGTATTTGAAAAAGTAGCAAAAGAATTAGGTGTTTCATTGAACAAAAGCCTCGTTTTTGAAGATTCACCAACAGGTGCTAAAACTTCTGTAAATGCGGGTTGTCAAACAATTATCTTAACAACTACGCACGATAAAACTGAATTTGAAGCTTTTTCGAACATTAAATTATTTTTGAGTGATTACCAACACCTCACGATTGAACAAGTAAAAAATCTTTTTTAACAACCTTTAGCATTATTACCTAATATGAAAAAAAGTATCTTTTGTTTAGTACTCCTTTTTACAATAGTTTATTCTAAAACACAGGCTCAAGATAAAGTTTTGTTGTTTTCTTACTTCGTTGATAACGGACAAGACGGTTTACATTTTGCTTCAAGTACAGATGGTTTAACTTGGAATATAGTAAAAAATGGAAAATCGTTCTTGAAACCTGCTGTTGGTAAAGATAAATTAATGCGTGACCCATGTATTATTCAAGGAGCAGATGGCGAATTTAAAATGGTTTGGACAAGTGGTTGGAATGATAGAATTATTGGTTATGCGTCGTCTAAAGACCTAATCAATTGGTCGGAACAGCAAGCCATTCCTGTAATGGAACATGAACCCACTGCCAAAAACTCTTGGGCTCCAGAAGTATTCTATGATAAAAAGACAAAAAACTACCTGATTTTTTGGGCTACAACCATTCCTGGAAGACACTCTGCAATTGGAGAAACAGAGCGTGAAAAAGGTTTAAATCACCGAATTTATTATGTAAAAACTCGTGATTTTAAGACTTTCAGTGAAACTAAAATGTTTTTCAATCCTACTTTTAGTGCGATTGATGCTACGATTTTGAAAGATGGAAAATGGTTTTATATGTTTGTGAAAAATGAAAACCCAAAACCAGCAGAAAAAAATATTAGAATTACTCGTTCTAAAAAAGCAGAAGGGCCATATCCAACTGAAGTATCTGCTCCAATCACTGGAAAATATTGGGCTGAAGGACCAACAAGTGTGAAAATTGGCGAATATACTTATGTGTATTTCGATAAATATACCGAGCATAAGTATGGTGCTATTCGTTCTAAAGACTACAAAACTTGGGAAGATGTTTCTGACAAAGCTGTTTTTCCAAAAGGACTTCGTCACGGAACTGTATTTGAAGTATCAAAAGAAGTTTATGATAAATTGATAGCGGAATAAAATTGAACTAAGGCTTTCCAAGTCATACAGAAAATTATATAACGGTAACTCTTTCGGGTTACCGTTTTGCTTTTACGAAAAGTAAGAGATTAATTTGAATGATTCTCCCTAAAAATAAAAACAAAACTTTTATTTGCAATGACGTTGCATTGTATTATTTTTGCAACATGATTACAACAATGGAACATACACATCGTCATACGTTAAAAATAGAGAAGGTTGGTTTTTACCTTTCTATTCTTTGTGCGATACATTGCATAGCTACTCCAGTATTAATTACGCTTATTCCATTTTTGGGTGGAAGCTTAATCGCTGACCATTCTTGGGAATTATGGTTTATTGGTGGAAGTATTTTGTTAGCAGGAATCATTTTGTGGATAGACTATAGAAAACACGTCAATGCGATTCCCCTTTTACTCTTGAATGGAAGTTTACTTATTAAACTTATTGAAGTACTTTGGTTAGGAGAAAGTTTTGAATTTATCACTGGTAGCTTAGGTGCTTTATTAATTGCTTCAGCATATTATATCAATTGGAAAGCAAAAGTAAAATCTTGCAATTGCTAAGATTTGTAAAAATACTCATACATAAAAATCCCTTTCAGTCGCTGGAAGGGATTTTTTGTTTGTAAATCATATCTTTATTAAAAGTAAATATGCCTTTAAAACACCTTTAAAGGCTATTTATGTCTAAACTTATAAGTCTGGACTCATTCCATTTGCCTCCTCTTCTCCCTTTCCCCATCTTTAACTTGGCATTTAATCGCCTTCTATTTTTAAAACAAATCATTCCATTTCATGAAAAAGAGATACTTCTTCATCGTATTCTTAGCATTCTGCTCATCAACAATCAATCACGCCTTTTCGCAAAAAAAAGGTACTGGTGCTAATTTCGACCTTTCTACAATTGCTGCTACTCCGCAAAAAGTAGAACTTTCTTTACGCAGTTTTAGAGGGATGCCAACAGCTCATTCGCTGGAAAAATATTGTCCCACGCCTGGCGACCAAGGTAATCATGGTACTTGTGTGGCATTTGCTAATGGTTATGGCATTGCTACTATTTTATATGCCAAAGCTCATAATCTTACCGATAAAGCACTGATTAATAAATATGCCTTCTCTCCTACTTTCTTGTATGAACAAATCAAGAAAGCAGATGATGCTGACTGCCAAAATGGAGCAGATCCAATCACTGCTATTCTTACGATGATTGAAAAAGGCGAAGCATTGATGAAGAATGTTCCCTACAAATGTGGTTTGCCTATCACGCCAGAAGTATCTAAAGAAGCCATTAAATATCGCATTGCCGATGCTGCGATTCTCTATGCTACTGGTATTAAAGAGTATGACAAACCCGAACAAGCCAGAATTGATTTAACCAAGAAAGCACTCTTGGAAGGTTCGCCTGTTTCTACTGGTTTTAATTTGCCTGAAACCTTTTTCAAGATAAAGTCTGATGTTTGGGAGCCTTCTCCCAACGAAGCGTTGAATGATTGGAAACACAATGGACACGCCATGGCAATTGTAGGTTACGACGATAACAAAGCTGGCGGAGCATTCAGAGTACTCAATAGCTGGGGAACCGACTGGGCAGACCACGGTTATGTTTGGATAAAATACCAAGATTATGCCAAATGGTGTGTAATGGCAATTCAGGTTTTTGGAGGAACTGATACGCCAGTACCTGTTGAAGTACAACCTACACCACCAAAACCCCAACCAAGTCCAGACCCCAAACCACAGCCTAAGCCCGAACAGACTTTTAGTTTAAGTGGCAATATTGAGTTCAAACTTAATACTGGCGAAAATATGGCTGTTGGAAAAACTTCTACCAGAAACTTAACCGTTGAAGAAGAATTTCAAGGTCCAAAAGAAGATTTAGTAGCTTACTCAATGGCAAATGCCTACACAAGTGGAACGGCTTTTCGCTTTTATATGAATGTTGACGCCGAAGCTTATGTATATGCTTTTGCCACAGATTTAACTGGACAAGTAAATAGAATTTTACCTTTTAATGATAATACTTCAACCCATGTTGGCGCAAACAGTATCATCGCTTTTCCTTCGGATACTAAAGTTATAAAGTTAGATAACCAAAAAGGCACTGATTATCTCTTGATTTTATACGCTGCCGAAAAACTAGATGCTAAAGCCATCGCCGAAAAAATGAATGGAATGACAGGTGCTTTGAGTACCAAAATCAAAGCTGTGTTAGGAAATAAATTGATTGACAAAACTAAAATTACTTATGATTCAAGCCGTGTTGCTTTTAGTACAAAAGGACATTCAACCAGAAATTTAACAGTTGCGGATGATGCCCCTCCTACGCCAACTACTGGCAGTGTTGTACCATTAATGGTTGAAATAAAACATAATTAAAATAGCTGATTTCTATAAATTTTATTCTCAAAAACATCATGAAAAAGTTCTTAATCTTTTTACTCTTATTCCCATTCATATTTTTCGCTCAAAAACCACAATTAGTCATCAAATCGGGTTTACAAAGTGAGCTTATCATGGCTTCTATTTCGCCAGATAATAAAATTGGTTTAACGGTTGAGGTCAACGAAACACTCATTCTTTGGGAACTAAGTACAGGCAAACAACTACAAAGTTTTCCGAATATTATGGCGGCTGATTTTAGATTAGACAACAAAACGATTGATGTTGTAACGAATCAATATAAATTTCAAACGATAGACTATGCAGGAAAAGTAATAAGCCAAAGCCCGATTAATAATACTGGAAACGATAAAAACAATCGTTTCAATT
This sequence comes from Arcicella rosea, assembly GCF_040543805.1. NCBI lineage: Bacteria > Pseudomonadati > Bacteroidota > Cytophagia > Cytophagales > Flectobacillaceae > Arcicella > Arcicella rosea. The sequence goes on along the minus strand of NZ_JBEUMS010000009.1, from coordinate 36,540 downwards.
GGTCGTATTACCGAAAATCAGCTTTGTTATTAAATAATGCCAGTATTTATACTCGTGAAAATGGATACAGAGGAACGATTAGAATCAATAAATTTGGAATTGAGCAAGACTATTCGGAAGAACGCAATATTATTTCAATTCCGAACAAAAACGATGTAACATTGTGTAAAGTACCAAGTGGAGAAATCATAAAAGTATTAAATTTCAATTTGGCTAAAAGCGATTATGCAAGTGCTCCAATTCTTGATATTAAATTCACCAGATTTTCTCCAGATGGACGCTACTTGATGGCAGGAAACAACAATTCATTAGAAGTATTGGATATTAATACTGGTCAAAGTATTTATTCATATACTCATCCCAATGACTACAAAACTAAATTGTTAAACCTTGCTGGTTTTTCTCCTGATAGTAAAAAAATCTTTGCCCATACTACAAATGAAATAATTTTAATCAACCTTGAAACCAAGAAAGATATTTGGCGAATTAAACAAGGTGGTTTTTATATCAGTGAATACGGTAGCCGAAAAGGAGTAATCCGTTTTTCTGATGATGGAAAAAAGATATTATTCGGAACATTAAAAAACCTAAGCCTCCTCAATGCTGAAAATGGACAAACCATCACTAAGCTATTTGGAGTAACCAATGAAGAAGTATTCTATCATCATCTCTCAGAATCATCTAATCAATTATTAATCGAATTAGATAAAAAAGCCGTCAACTGGGATTTATCTTCTGGTGCAATGCGTAAAGTAATTCAGACAACTCAACCTGCATTCGACTATCATTTGCAACTTAACCAAAAAGGGAATAAGCTATATGACTTTTGGACTGAAATAGATTTAGCAAACAATGCTCATAAAGATTTTCCTTATGAAGGTTCAATTAGTAATGTCAATCGTACTCCATCATTCATGGGTCTGTCTTTTGATGATAAATATCTTTTCCATATTGGTTATTACTTAGACCCTAATGTTGAAGATAAATACAGCATCAATCAAGATAAATTGGTGGTGGCTGACGTCACAACGAAGAAAATCATTTGGCGAAAAAAAGGTATTGACAAAGCAGTTTTTGCACATACATCTCGACAATTAGCAGCCATCAATTCCTTCAAAGGTTTTACCAGTATTGATATATTGGACGGTGCAACAGGAAACTTAATCAAGAAAGTTACTTTACCTAAAAAATACGTTAGTGGCGAAAGTTTAAAATTCTCTGTTAATGACAAATACCTTGCTTTTCAATCAGGAAATGGACATCTAATCGTTGAAATCAGCACAGAAAAAACGATAGAAATCCCAGAGATACTTCCAGATGGGAAAAAACTATATTATTCAGTCGCCTTCACGGCGGATGAGCAATATTTAATCGCAAGCGATTTTGAAGGTCGATTACATTTTTACAATATTCAACAACAAAGATGGGATTCTTCCAAAACCATAAAAGCCTATAACGACCCCGTAGCAGGCGTAACAGTTAGTAAAAACAACCGTTATTTATTTACAAATGCCAGAGAAAACAACGTAAAACTTTGGGATTTACAAACAGGTGAATTATTAGCTACTTTATATCCAAATCCATCCACAAGCGATTGGGCGGTTGTCACGCCAAATGGTCAGTTCGATGCTTCAGCGAATGCTCAAAAAGACCTTTATTTCGTAAAAGGCATTAATACTTTCCCTTTAGAAATACTCTACGAAAAATATTATACTCCCAAATTATTGGCTCGTCTCTTAGCTGGCGAACGTTTTCCTAGCATAGATGCAGATTTTGATGATTTGCACAAAGCGCCCATTTGTAAGATTTCGTATGAACAAAAAACAAGAAACCTAACCGTGGAAGATGATACAAAACCAAGCTATGAAAACACAACGGGACTCGCAGAAATAACAGTAAATGCTACTGCCGAAAATGATAAAATTGATGAAATCAGGTTATTTCATAACGGAAAAATTGTGAATTTGGCCACTCGTGGCTTGTTCGTAACCGATAATACTACAGGAACAGATACCAAGAAATACACCATCAATTTATTGGCAGGACAGAATATTTTCAGAGCCATCGCCCTGAATAGCCAAAGAACAGAAAGTCAGCCCGATGAAATTATTGTCAATTATAAAGCTGGAAACCAACCGACTAACAAACCAAATATTGCTAAAGATGGTGGCATTATCGACCCCGTTGATAAAAATGCAACGCTCCACTTGGTGGTAGTTGGCATCAATAAATATCAGAATGAGAAATTATCGCTCAACTACGCCCTAGCAGATGCTACTGCCTTTAAAGATGAAATCGAAAAAGATGCAAAAACGGTTATTTCTAACGTAAAAACATATTTCGTTACCGATACTAAAGCCGATAAAAATGGAATTGTAAATGCTTTGACAGAAGTACAAAAAACAGCTAAAGCACAAGATGTCTTTGTATTTTATTATGCAGGACACGGGGTAATTTCTGATAAAAACAAAGAATTTTACTTAGTGCCTACCGATGTAGCAGACCTGAAAAATGTAGATGAAATACTTTTACAAAAGGGAATTCCTTCGAAGCAATTACAAGCTTATGCCGTTAATATACAGGCACAAAAACAGGTATTTATTTTGGATGCGTGCCAAAGTGCAGGAGCATTTGAACAATTAATGACGTCAGATGCGAAACAACAAAAAAGTTTAGCCGTGGTAGCAAGAAGTACAGGAACACATTGGATGGCGGCATCGGGTTCTAAGCAATTCGCCAATGAATTTGCTACACTCGGACATGGTGCTTTTACTTATGTATTGCTTCAAGCACTGAAAGGACAGGCAGCCAATAATAAAATGATTACAGTAAACGGGCTCAAAAACTTTATTCAAGTACAAGTACCTGAACTCATGAAAAAATACAGCGGAACGCCACAATATCCAGCAAGCTATGGTTTTGGGAATGATTTCCCTGTGGAAATGATGAAGTAAAAGTAATATTTGATGAAAGTAAGTATTTAATTAAAGCTATAAAGATTTGGGGGTAAATCTCTTATTATTCTCAATTATGCAAATCCTTATAGGTTTGCAAAGAATCAAAAACCTATCTCTGAAACCCATCAACCTATCAAAAAGATGGAAAATCCTATCTTTTTGATAGGTTGATGGATCTTTTTTGCGGGATTTTGCGGTAAAAAGCATCAAAAATCTATCTTTTTTGCGGGAAATTGCGTGATTTAGATGGAATCGATATACTCAAAGTATCAAAAAGCTATCTTTTAGAGAGATTCAGCTTTTAAAAACCGAAGAAAACCGCAAATTGTATATTTATCAATTAGATTTTAGTTCATTTTCAATTTCTTCTTTTGCCATTGTTTGTGTCTTCACGAACAATTAAACGGCTTGTTTTTCTCTAATATATTTTTGCGTTAATTCATAAACTTTTTTTGTTCGTGGAGACACGAACAACGGCAGAAAACGATAGATTAAGCAAGAGTTATGAATGATAAATTAGGGAAAATTATCTGGTTAAATCAGGTGATTTTCCCTAATTTGGTTTTAGTGTCTTTCGATTTTTCAAATCGAACGCTTCCTTATTATTATCTAAAAAGAAAATTGAGAGTACCCAAAATAGTCTAACCCTAAATTCCCTGCAAAGGTATGTTCTTCATCAATAATTAATTTCTTTCTTAATTCAAGCACCCTTTCAATATCACCTTTTGAATATTCATCTCTCATTTCATCTGTTATAAAATACTCTGAATATTCACCTTTATTTTCCTGAGCAAGCATGAAGGATAAGTCGTTAGTTTTTTTACCCGACTGAATAAATACATTGTCAGTAGTTTTATTTAGACATACTACCATATTTGCACTTTCTCCTAAATCAGATGAAAATTTAGTTTCTGCAAAGAGTTTTAAAACCTTATAGTCTTCAATATACTCTGTATTTACAGGTTGAAAATTATTCGAGTAATTCAACATAAACAAAATATGAGCTTTTGAACGCACTGAACCCAAGTTTACTTTATCAGACAATGCTGGCACTACAAATGGTTGGTCAAGCCTATCATTATACACAGGATTAAGTTCGACATTTTTTATAAATTTTTGAAAATGCTGAAATGCTGTTTTTCTTTTACTTGGGCTAAAAATGGTAAAATAGTTTGCATACGTAGTAACCCAAAACCATTGTTTTAGCTTTTTTATTTGTTGATTATTAGGTTCAGGAATGTGGTTAAAAAACTCTACCAAAAAGATAAACTGGATATTAGCTGGTAACAGTTTATTATCGACAATTAATAGTTCCTCAAATAAAAATTTAGCCACAAACTCTATACTTTTTACGGTAATTTCTATTTGACTTTGAAAGTTTGGGTTTTTAGAAAGGGAGATAATATCTGTTTTTTTATTGTCTAAATATAAATCGCCAAACGAGCTTTGAATACTTCTAAAAACCAAATCTCTTACCGCTACTTCTCTTGGTTTTTTATCAACAAAATTATATTTCTCTATTTTATCAAGTGTTATATCTATTTTGTGTCCTAATCTAAAATTATCGGTATAAGTTTTAGCCGACAATATCCAATCGGGCGTTATTGGCTTACCTTCTTTATTTAGTAATGTAAATATGTCTATCGCTTCATCCAAAGTTCCACCAGCTATCTCAATTACTGGCATTTGGTATCTACTAAAAGTAGTAACTATTTTTTTTAGTCTATCAGTATATTTTTTTGATATTTCAGGAGTGTATTCTCGCTGTATTTTTTCTGAGTAAGTTAAAAAAGATTCATAATCCAATAAGGTATATGCTGGTACACAATACAGTTCAAGATTACGACCAAACACCTCAAATACTTCATTATCAAGATTATAGTAGATATTAAAAGTAGAGTTAAATGCTTTCTCATTAAACTCAAAGTTCTTAATTTTTTCTGGATTAGAAAGTACGCCAAACAAAGCAGACATTCTCTGATAACCATCTAGAATATATTTACGTTGCTTTTTTTCAAAAGCTTCAAAAACAGATTCATTAATAGTATAAGGTCCTACTTGTTTCGCTATTCTAAATTCTGTTTCTGGTGTCCAAAATAAAAACGACCCTATGGGGAAATTTTTTTTGATACTATTTAATAGGTTGAGTACATTGTCAAGTTCCCATACAAAATCACGTTGAAACTCTGGGATTAGCAATAACCCCGAATTAATATCATCCAGATATGTATCAAAGTTATTATTTGATGGTTTTAAGCTAATTAATGAACTCATAGTAATTGATTGATTTTACTTAACAAATTTGGTAATTCTCTTTTGTCTTTTGGGTGATTAGTCTCAGAATGGTGTTCACACCTTTTAAGCAAATTAATTTTAGTGACCTTTGAAGAAGAAAATAACTTAGGAAAGCTTGTTTTAAAGTTCACAACCTCGGATCCATTTATTTTTTTTAGATTACTATTTCGGAATATGTTTTTTTGAGAATCATCCAATGCTTTATAAAATGTCCTTTCTTCGGGTAAAAGTTTATCAAATTTTTTATTGTTAAATCCATTCTCAATATCAAAATAATCTTTCTGCATCGGAGTTAAAGCCAGATATGCTCTAATGAAATCTTGGTTATCTGTTATTTCCTCAAAAGCTTCATCGGGTAAATAGTTTTCCATTTCCCGTTTTTCTAAAATGTGATATGGAATTTGATACTTATCAAGTTCTGCTATATGATTCAATTTTCCAGTACTTAAATCCATTTCTGGATATTTTTTATCACTATCAATAAGTACAAAATACCGTAGATACTTATGCTTATGTTTAATGAAAACTGGGTTATCAAATGTTTTTAACTCTGCTTCTATTTCTTGCAAAATAGTGCTGCCTCCACCCATTCCATATTTTAACCACCGTTCATCTTTAAATAATCTTATCTTTTTACTTTCTTTTGGAAAATGCTCTATCAAGCAATCAATAAATGGAGCATCATTCAAACGATTTTCAATAAGAATAGTAAAAGGTTGTTCTAAATATTTTATTGCTTCTGCCAATCCAAAATATTCTGCGTTTGGTTGTCCAGAAATTATACATTGAGGTATTCTTGTAGAGTTATGTATTGACCATACAATAGTCTCCTCAAGTGTCTTCTGATAAGATGGTTTCAAACCGCTATACCAACTTGATTCCATTAAGGCTTCAATATCGTCATCTTCTCTTATCAACAGTTTGTGTTTTTCTCCTAACAGAAAATATATTTGGTCTAATAGCTCATTATTAGCTTCGTCTCTGAAAATATCTTGTAGAATTTCAACTAACATCTTTCTTTAATTTTTGAGCTTTCCTTATTGCAAAAACTTCATCAAAACTATCACTAAAAATACCATCGGGCCAATCATATACCTCACCGAATGAGTCAATTTTAATGTCTCTCAAGAAACTTTCATTTAAATCTTCCTCATAATCAACATAATAAATCTTTAAATTTTGCTCTGTAAAATAAGGGTATTTACTTTCAGCGATTAAACGTCTTAGTCTTAGAATAAAGTTTTCAGAATGCGTTTCTATCAAATATCTTTTATTCGCATCTATTAAAGATTCAGCAAATCGTTCTGCTAAATTACCATGAGCAGATGGATGTAAATGTAATTCTGGTTCTTCAATAATTGTCAAGGAAGGTTTTTCTTCCTCTATAAATGACTTTGTTATTAAAGGTAAAATTTGACTCATCCCTTGTCCAACATTGTCTAAAGATGTAGTAAATAGACGAGGTGTTTCTCGTTTTAATTCACGTTTTAGTTCAAAATAAAATTTATTACGCTGTGTATCTCTGTCTATATTAACCTCCCAGTTTTCAAATACCTCTTTGTACCAATTACTTACCTTATTAAGTAATTGACCATCTGAATAAATATAATCATTGATTAATATTTCATAGGCATGTTTACCATCTATTCCAATTTTCTTGATATTTTTTTCTTTTGGTTGGTCTTCCTTAATATCTTTCGGTTCTACTCTGTATGAACATACATAATCAAATTCAAAACTGAAATCTGTTAAACTAGGAATTTCCCCTTCAAAATCAACAATACTTTCTAGTAAAAACCCTTTAAACTTACAGTCATATAGCCGTGTGCTGTCATTAATGGAATAGAGCTTTTCTTTAAAATGATATTGAGCTTTAAATTCATTATTATAATTCCACGAGCGAACAGTCAGCTGGTTTTCTCCAAATATGATATAGATATGTAAAAATATTTTGTTCTCTAGTTCTAACTTAAATTCAAAATCTCCAGTAGTATCTTTTTCATGGTTTAAATCTAAATAGCTATTTCCCAACAAAATTCCTTCATTTTCCCAACGAAAAGGTTCATTAAAACTCCCACTCAAACTTCCTGCAATCAATGTTGGTAACTTTGCAAAAGCACTTTTACCTGAACTATTCTTCCCTATTAAAATAGTCATTGGGGCAAGCTCAATACATTGTTCACTGTTGAAGATTTTATAATTTGTAAACGTTATTTTATTTACCATTATGTTCTGTTTTTATAATGATACAAATATACACTTTATTCTAAAGTGCAGAGAGTTTAACCTTATTGCCTCAATTACCCTATTTCATACATTTTAATCCCATAGTTAAAATATTTATAGATTTCAGGGCTATTTCGCTCTTAAGATTTATAAGGCTTTGGAGTAATTATCGTCCACCTCCCAATCGAAATTTATAGCCAACAGTATAAGGTTTAGCGACAAAAACCTTAATTTTAATAAATTTTAAAATACTTCATTTACAATCAATGAGCGATGATTACAGATATATCTCCTAATTTACTTCAGTCCTATCAAAAGGAAATCAATTCTTATGATGAAATCTTGGGAGCAAACGGTCAAGTAAAGCCTCATTGGAAAGCCCTTTTTGATACTTTAGAAAAAATTGGCATGAAGGAACTCCATTCTCGCAATGTTGAAATCATCAATAAGCTTCGTGAAAATGGGGTTACTTATAATGTTTATGAAAATTCAGGAAGTTTAAATCGCCCTTGGCAATTAGACCCTATCCCTTTTCTGATTGAACAACAAGAATGGAATAATATTGCTAAAGGACTTAAACAAAGGGCTTTAGTATTAGATTTAATGCTCAGAGATATTTATGGACCTCAGCGTTTAATTAAAGAAAATATCCTTCCGCCCGAATTAGTCTATGGCAATACGGGTTTTTTCAGGGTTTGTAATGATGTAAAACTCCCTTCGGAAAATCAATTAACACTTTATGCTGCCGACATCGCTCGTGGTCCCGACGGCAGAATGTGGGTACTTGACAATAGAACACAAGCACCTTCTGGGATGGGTTATGCCCTCGAAAACAGAAGTGTGATGAGTAAAATCTTGCCCGAACTTACCAATGGTATGTTTGTAAGCAGGCTTTCTCCTTTCTTTAATAATTTTCAACAAACGGTTTCTGCTTTAGCCTCCAAAGCCAAAGACCATCCCAATATTGTTTATTTAACACCGGGTTCAAATAATGAAACTTATTTTGAACATGCCTATTTAGCAACTTATTTGGGTTACACTTTAGTACAAGGTGATGATTTACTGGTACGTGATGGCTTCGTTTGGTTGAAATCAATAGATGGTTTAGAAAAAGTAGATGTCATTATCCGAAGAATTGATGATGATTGGTGCGACCCACTAGAACTTCGTCAGGATTCTCGTTTAGGAATTCCAGGCTTATTGCATGCTATTCGCTTAGGAAATGTTTCTGTGATTAATCCTCCTGGCTCAAGCGTACTTGAAAGCAATGGTTTATTGCCATTTATGAATGCCGCTTGTCGTTTCTTTTTAGGCGAAACCCTAATTATGCCATCAGTAGCTACTTGGTGGTGTGGACAAGCCAAAGAGATGAATCATGTTTTGGCGAATCTTCCAAAACTGATAATCAAAAGTACCAATCGTAAACAAAAGTTGAGGTCTGTTTATGGTAAATCTTTATCAAATCAAGAATTAGACGAGCTTCGAAAAGATATTCTCAGAAACCCATCTGAATTTGTTGCTCAAGAAGAAGTAAGTCTTTCTACCACACCCGCTTTGGTGAATGGTAAAATAGAACCTCGCTTTGCTGCTTTGCGTGCTTACTTGGTTTCGGACGGAAAGAATTATCAAGTAATGGAAGGCGGACTTACCCGAAGTTCAGCTGTGAGAGATCGCTTTGAGATTTCGCATCAATATGGTGGTTTTTCAAAAGATACTTGGATTGTTTCTGATAAAGTATTGGATACTCCACAGAAAATTGTAGTTCAGCAAACGGCTTCAGTAATCCACCACACTTCGCTACCAAGTAGAAGTGCCGAAAACCTCTTTTGGGTTGGTCGTTATTGCGAAAGAACTATGGCAACCACCAAGTTTTTGAAAATTACGATTAATGCTTTACAAGAAAACGTAAACTTTGGTGGTTCGGTAAAGTCTGAGCATATCCATGTTTTATTAAAATCACTTACGCATCTTACGCTTACTTATCCGGGTTTTATTGATGAAGAAAATTCAGTGCTTCTGAAAAACCCTTATCAAGAAATTCACGATTTAGTTTTTAATTCTAAAAGAGGCGGTACTGTTGCTTGTAGTGTAGAATCTTTTTTAAGAGGCGTAATTACTGTAAGCGATAAATGGAGCCATGATACTTGGCGGATTATTAACCTGATAGAAAACAGCTTAAAGAAAATTAAAAGCTCTGACCCAGAAGTAAACAACCCGAATGTCATCCAGAAAGTACTGGATAAACTACATACTCGTTTATTTACTTTTTATGGAATTATTTCAGAATCAATGCCGAGAGATAAGGGTTTCTATTTGTTTGAATCAGGGAAATGGATAGAAAGAATTCTTTCAAGAATTAGCATTATTCGCTCTACTTTTAGTTTCAAAAATGATTTGAATGTTGAAAACGATTTAATTGAAGCCGTATTAATTAATCATCATTTATTGGTTCATTATCGTTTATTATATAAATCGCACTTAAGTTTGGAAGCGATGTTAGATATGGTATTGCTTGAAGAAAATTTACCATATTCTTTAAGTTATCAATTAGATGCCTTGGCTGAATGTCTTTCAAAATTACCAAAAACGTCACAAGATGAAAGATTAACCAAAGCAGAGAAAGCGGTTTTGGAAGCATCGACGAAAATCAAATTAACGGATATTTCAACCTTGAGTACTTATGACGCTGAAACTTTATACCGAGAAAATTTAGATAGCTTATTAGCCCATATTTTTGATTTAATTTCATCGGTAACAGTAAGTTTAACAGATTTGTACTTTACGCATACCGTCATACAGCACTCATTAATGGAAAATCCAGAAAATAGTGATACCAATGAAATATAACCTCACACACCAAACAACATATAAATACCTTGACCCTGTCAATAGCTATCATAGCTTGGTATGCCTGAAACCACAGACGATACCTTCACAGCTATGTCATAGTTTTTCGCTTAAAATTAGTCCCAAACCTGCTGAAATTGTAGAAAGGACTGATTTTTTCGGGAATAATATTCATTACTTTTCTATACAGTCAGCCCATCAAGAATTGATTGTAAAAACAGAAAGTAAAGTAGAAACTTTTGCCAAAATAATTAATACAGAGGCTTCTGTTTCTTGTAAAGAAGCCAGAGAAAAAGTAAAGAATACAAGTAGCTTAAAAATAGAACTTTTACAATATTTACTTCCTAGTCCATTCATTTATTGGGATGAAGAAATTCAGGCTTTTGCACAAGATTGCTTTCCAGACGAACGCTCTTTATATGAAAGTGTAAAAGCACTTTGTCATAAAATTTTCACTCAGTTTTCTTTCGTTTCTAATTTTACCAATATCAATACACCTATCAAAACTGTATTGAAAGAACGAAAAGGAGTTTGTCAGGATTTTTCGCATTTAGCCATTGCTTGCTTGCGAAGTTTAGGTTTTGCGGCTCGTTATGTAAGCGGTTATTTAGAAACACTACCTCCTCCCGGAAAGAAAAAATTGCAAGGTTCAGACGCATCTCATGCTTGGATTTCAGTATTTATACCCAACATTGGCTGGTGCGAATTTGACCCGACCAATGATTTAGTTCCCCAAGAAAGACATATCATTACGGCTTATGGACGAGATTATAGCGATGTTCCTCCACTAAAAGGAATCATTTTTAGTTCAGGAAAACATACTTTATCGGTTTCGGTAGATGTAATTCCATTGCTTTAGCAACAATGAATATTGGTATTAAATTGTTAATTCCTCACTCATTTCTAAATCACTCATTCACTAAATAGCTAAGAAATCAGTTGCTTTTTACCTATATTTGAGAAATAACATATTAATTCCTAAATGATTAACCCAAAACAAATCAAAGAACAAACTTTTCGTGATAGAATTAAAGGTGAAATACTTGAATTTTTTCGCTTAAATGAAGATACAGCTTGGTCGCTCAACCAAGTACATAAAGCTTTTGCCGTTCGTGACCGCAGTACAAAAACCTTGTACGGAGAACTTCTTGAAGACCTCCACAAAAACAAAAAAATTATCCGTCAACAAAACGGAAGTTATATTATTGATACAGTAACACAATTTGTTGTTGGACGAGTTGACCATGTAAATGCCCGTTTTGCATTTATTGTTGTAGAAGACCGAGAAGACGATATTTGGGTAAATACTCGTGAACTCAACGGCGCTGTTGACGGCGATACCGTAAAAGTATTAGTTTTTCCAAAAGGTAAAAAAGGCACAACCAGAGCCGAAGGCGAAGTTGTAGAAATTATAGAAAGAGGTAGAAAAGAATTAGTGGGTACAATTGAAATTTTACCAAACTACGCTTTTGTAACACCCGATGCCAAGAAAATATTTCAAGATGTATTCGTCTCAAAATATGATATTGGCGATGCTCAAAATGGCGACAAAGTAATCATCAAGATTATGAGTTGGGCAGAAAAAGAGCGTAAAATGGAAGGACAAGTCATAGAAGTTTTAGGAAAAGCTGGCGAAAACAATACCGAAATGCACGCTATTTTAGCAGAATTTGGTTTGCCAATCAATTTTCCAAAAGCGATTGAAGATGAAGCCGAAGCAATTCCAGTTAAAATTTCTGCCACAGAAATCAAAAAGCGTCGTGATTTCAGAGAAACGACGACCTTCACGATTGACCCAGCCGATGCCAAAGATTTTGACGATGCTTTAAGTTTCACTTTCTTAGAAAATGGTAATTACGAAATCGGTGTACACATTGCCGATGTTACGCATTATGTTTTGCCAGAAACTAATTTAGAAGCTGAAGCTTTCAAAAGAGCTACTTCGGTGTATTTGGTGGACAGAGTTGTACCGATGTTGCCCGAAAAATTATCAAATGGCTTGTGTTCACTTCGTCCTAATGAAGATAAACTAACTTTTTCAGCCGTTTTTGAAATCTCACCAGAAGCCAAAGTTATTGGCGAATGGTTTGGTAGAACTGTTATTCATTCAAATAGAAGATTTTCTTATGAAGAAGCACAAGAAGTATTAGATGGCGAAGTCATCAATGCTGAAACAGAAGAAGTAAAAGCAACTGAAATTGCAGAAGAAGAACCCAAGAAAAAAGGTCGTAAAAAGAAAACAGATGAAGTAGCAATACTTCCAAATTTCTCGAAAGAACTTTTAACCTTGAATCAATTAGCTCACAAACTTCGTGACGAACGTTTTGCCAAAGGTGCCGTAAATTTTGAAACCGTTGAAGTAAAATTCAATTTAGACGAAAACGGAAAACCACTTGGAATTTATCAGAAAATCAGAAAAGATTCTCATAAACTGATTGAAGAATTCATGTTACTTGCCAATAAAAAAGTAGCAGAGTATGTCTTCAATTTACGTAAAACGGAACCTAGAAATACGATGGTGTATCGTACTCACGATGCACCAGACCCAGAAAAGTTGAAAAACTTCTCGACTTTTGCCAAGCGTTTTGGTTATAATGTACAAACAGAAGTTTCGCAGATTAGTACTTCTTTCAATGCTTTAATGCACGATGTAGAAGGAAAACCAGAGCAAAACATTTTGGAAAATTTGGCGGTAAGAACAATGTCGAAAGCAAAATATAGCACCGACCCAGTTGGTCATTTTGGTTTGGCATTTCCATTTTACTCGCATTTTACCAGTCCGATTCGCCGTTATCCAGATATGATGGCACACCGAATGCTTCAACATTATTTAGATGGCGGACAACCTTTGGAGCGTGCTCCTTGGGAAGCTCGTTGCAAGCATAGTTCTGAAATGGAGAAAATGGCTGCCGAAGCAGAGCGTGCTTCTATCAAATACAAGCAAGTAGAGTACATGAGCTTGATGGAAGAAGGCAAAGTTTGGGAAGGAATTATTTCGGGCGTTACCGAATTCGGAATTTTTGTAGAAATTACAGAAACTGCTTCGGAAGGTTTAATCAGAATGAATGATTTGAAAGATGATTTCTATGATTACGACCGTGATAATTACAGAATTGTCGGACAAAGAAATGGACGAGTATTTACTTTTGGTGATAAATTACAAGTAAAAGTAAAAGAATGTAATTTAGGCCGTAGAAGTATGGATTTGACTTTGGTCGGAAATGATGGCGATGGCAAAAGAAAGACAAAACCTTCGCACCGTGGCGATTCGAGACATAAATCTAAAAGCTCAAAATCAGCACCAAGAGGCGATAGACGCTCAAAAGGTTCAGAAGGTAGAGATAGATCTAAAAAACGAGATAGATAATAAAACAAAAAGAGGTGGCAAATTGCTACCTCTTTTTGTTTATTGTAAAACCAGTTCACTTGCTTTTAGCAAATTACTGGTGGTTAATTCTGAAAGTGATTCTTCTGGTTTTTCGGTTAAATGAATGGTTTTCACACCTGCCTTTTTTCCTGCTTTAATATCTCGATGTGCATCGCCAATCATCCACGAGGCATCACGGTCTATTTTATATTTGGCGATAGCCTTTTCAATCATCAAAGAATCTGGTTTACGAGTCAATGAAGCTGAATTAAATTTTTCGTGATGTGGACTAAAGTAAATATCATCTAATAAATTCCCACATTGTTCTTGAAAATAGTTGTGACATTTCCATACATCCTCACGAGTATAAATTCCTTTGGCAATTCCCGACTGATTGGTAATTACAATTAATAAGTATCCCGCAGCCTTAAATCTTTTCAACGCCTCAATCGCTCCTTCTGGAATAATCAAATCCTCAAGTCGGTACACATAATCAACTCTATCAATGTTCAATACGCCATCACGGTCTAAAAAAATACATTTCTTCATCACTTATAAATTTAGTCAATAGATAAAAAACGACTTTGAAAAGCAAAATAATTTGGTTCAAAGTTAAAACCACAGTACAATATAACTATTTTGCTATTTTTTTGTACAATTTATTCTGTTTTTTTATCTAACGGTAATAGTATTCAGATTTTTCACAAAAAAACGCAGACTTTCTGACAAGTCTGCGTTTTTCGCTAAAAATCTTTGGATTTGTGATTTTGGCTATCGGTCATCAAATTTCGGAAACGGATTTCAGATATTGGATTTTGAATGTCGGATTTCAGATTTTTGATTTATAAATAAATACGAACCCGAATAAGGTTCAAGCAAAAAAGCCGAAAGCTGATGTCTGATGTCCAAAAGCTCAACCCCAAACTACAATTTATCCCAAGGAATACGGCTCAATAATAAAACCAAACCTAAACCAAAGAAAATTAAAGCATTTTTATGACGAACAATTGCATCTGTAGCACGTTTGTTCTTTGAATACCCTACTGTAATCAAAGCAATCGCAATGATGTTTGTTAGGATATGCTCTACTGCTATTTTACGATACTCTGCAATTTTCATTACTTCAGAACCGAAATCTGTAAAAGCTTTCATTCCGAATGGACTTAAGAACAAGTATAAAACCAAGCCAATCAATAATTGTGTGTGATTAGAAATTAGAAAGAAAAGACCAAATTTACGGTCAGTTTCAGTGAAATCGCTTTTTGAACTTAAACCCATTGCCGCACGGACAATCACAATAAGCCCTAGAATCATCACGACAAAGAAAAGTGTCTTATGAATTAGTTGAAAAATTTCGTACATAAATTTTGGGTTTTGATTTGTCAATATTTTCTCAAAGATAATAAACAAAGGTTTCGTTTATCGTGTAATTTTATAAAAACATCAACATTATAGCATATAAGCTTTGAGAAGCCAGCTATGAGTATTTTCAACTTACTCATCCCAATAAAAGTCTGAAAGCTCAAAGCTGATTTCTCAAAGCTTACAATCACTTCATCCACAAAAATCATGAAAAAAACTTTACTCATCACATCCCTCTGTTTGGCAAGTATGGCTTTCGGGGCATTTATCACGAAAAAGCTAGAAAACGAAAACATTACGATTGACATCGTAAAAAAAGCCGAAAAAATAATTGGTTTAGAATTTACGCAAGCAGAGGCAGACTCTATGTTAGTTGAACTTAATGATACTCGTAAAAGCTTTGAAGAAATCAGAAAAGTAGAACTCAAAAACGAAGTTGCACCAGCTTTAGTGTTCAATCCATTACCAACAGGTTTTGAATTTGAAAAGGGCTCTTCTTACTTTAAAGCTTCAAGTATTTCAATGATTTCACTTCCAAAAGATAAAAATGATTTAGCTTTTTACTCCGTCAGACAATTAGCGGCTTTAATTCAAAGCAAGAAAATCACTTCGCTTGAACTGACGAAATTCTTTTTAGAACGACTGAAAAAATACGATACTCAATTGGCTTGCGTCGTTACACTCACGGAAGATTTAGCCTTACAACAAGCCGCAAAAGCTGATGCAGAAATATCAGCAGGCAAATACAAAGGTTTATTACACGGAATTCCTTACGGAGCCAAAGATTTATTAGCGAAAAAAGGCTACAAAACTACTTGGGGTTCTGTGCCATATAAAGACCAAGTTTTAGATTACGATGCCGTTGTAATTCAGCGATTAGAAAAAGCTGGTGCTGTTTTATGTGCCAAACTTACTTTAGGAGAGTTAGCTTGGGGTGATGTCTGGTTTGGCGGAACAACCAAAAACCCTTGGAATTTAAAACGTGGTTCTTCAGGTTCTTCGGCGGGTTCGGCTTCATCAGTAGCGGCTGGATTATTACCTTTTGCCATTGGTTCTGAAACCTTGGGTTCAATCGTTTCTCCATCATCCGAATGCGGTGATACAGGTTTGCGCCCTACTTTTGGACGAGTACCAAGAACTGGCGCAATGGCTTTAAGTTGGAGTATGGATAAATTAGGTCCAATTTGTAGAACGGTTGAAGATTGCGCCATTGTTTTTAATGCTATTTTAGGAAAAGACGGACAAGACCCAAGTGTGATTGACGCACCTTTTCAATTCGATGGTAACAAAAAAGATTTAAAAGGAATCAAAATCGCTTATTTGAAAAAAGATTTTGAAGGAAAGTACCCCAACAAAACGCAAGATTCACTCACTTTAGTTACGATGAAAAAATTGGGTGCTGAATTAATTCCTTTAGAACTGCCTAATTTACCTTCAAACGATATTAGTTTTTTACTCAGTGTAGAATCTGCGGCAGCATTTGATGAATTGACTCGTTCAGGAAAAGATGATTTAATGGTGCGTCAAATTAAAAATGCTTGGCCAAATGCTTTCAGAGCGGCAAGGTTTATTCCAGCAGTAGAGTATTTACAGGCGAATCGTCACAGAACTTTATTGATTCAGGAATTTAACAATAGGTTGAAAGGAATCGACGTTTACTTATCACCCGCCTTTGCCAGTAGAAATTTAACAATGACCAACTTAACGGGACATCCTTGCGTGGTTTTACCAAACGGATTTCGTGCGGAAGGTCGCCCAACAAGTATTACTTTTATGGGGAAATTATTTGGCGAAGGCAAATTATTACAAGTAGCTAAAATTTATCAAGATGCCACAGATTTCCATTTGAAGCATCCTAAATTATAAAATATGTACTTCAAACAATTGCTATTATCAGTAGCTTTGGGTTTTCCCTTAGCTACTTTTTCCCAAGAAGTAAAGCAAGAAGAAGCTTTACAAAAAATGGTAGAAAGCGAAAAAGCCTTTGCTCAAACTTCTGTTGACAAAAGTACCAAAAGTGCTTTTCTAACATTTTTAGGAACAGATGCCGTTGTTTTTGACAAAGGAATGCCCGTAAATGGCATTGAACATTGGCAAAAAATAACGTTCAATCAAAGTTTAAATTGGCAGCCTTATTTTGCTGAAATAGCGGGTTCTGGTGATTTTGGTTATACTGCTGGCAACTGGCAAATTTACGATTCAAAAACACAAGCGAAAGCATTGGCTTTTGGCAGTTTTGTTTCGCTTTGGAAAAAACAAGATGATGGCAATTGGAAAGTAGCCGTTGATATTGGGGTGAATCATGCTGAAAATACCAACAAAAATGCCTCTGTAACCAAGAATTATCCAGTTTATAAGCCCACTGAATTAAAAAATAACGCTACCTTCGCCGAACGTTTTGTTTTTATGAACGACCATTTTTATTGGAAAAATGCGAAGAATTCTCCCAATCCTTTTGAAGCTAATTTATCGCAACATGTAAGAATTTTCAGAAATGGACAATTACCCATTATTGGAAAAGAAGCCGCCAATCAGTTTTTGAAAAAATCGTATGATAAAAAACTGATTTACACTGGTTTAAAAGTAATTGCTTCGTCTTCTGGAGATTTAGCTTGTGTTTATGGCACAATCTCTGGCAATGGGAAAACAGGCAATTATTTAAGAATGTGGCGACAAGAAGCAAAAGGTGTCTGGAAAATCACGCTCGAAATCGTTAGTATTTAACTTAAGTAATCTCAATCTATACAATAGATGTGACATTTTATTTATTACAAATAATTGATAATGAACAGCTTAAAAAACTAATCACCAATCACTATTTACAAATCACTGATATCGCATTATGTACGCTTTAAAAAACTGCCAAATATTTACCTCAGAAGAGATTCTTACGCATAAAATCTTAGTCATTAAAGGCACTAAAATTGCTAAAATTCTTAATGATGATGAGATTGAAGATTTAGATAATCTTTTTCCTGATATTCAAATCATCGATTTAGAAGGCTATAATATTGCTCCTTCTTTAATTGATGCTCAAATTTATGGCGGTGGCGGAAGTTTGTACAATTCTAAAACAACAGAAGAAACAATCCATAATACTTATTTGGAAATTCGCCGTGCTGGAACAACACATTTTCAAATCACGCTTTCATCAACACCTTTAGAGAAAATTTTAGAGTCGATAGAAGTAGCCAAAAGCTATCTTAAAAACGGCGGACAAGGTTTAGTTGGTTTGCATTTGGAAGGTCCTTTCTTTAGTTTTCCTAAGCGTGGGGCTCATGTCGCTGAATTTATTCGTAAACCAAGTATTGATGAATTAACAACCATTATTGAAGCATGCAAAGGTTTACCAACCTACATGACCATCGCTCCTGAAGAATTTACCGACGAACAACTTGATTTACTTTTACAAAGTGATATAAAAATTGCAGCAGGACACAGTTCTGCTACGTATCAACAAGCTAAATATGCTTTCGATAAAGGGATTAAAAGAGTAACTCATTTGTTCAATGCCATGTCGGCTTTTCAAGGACGTGAACCCGGCTTAGTGGGTGCCACTTATGATTCAGAAGCTTGGGCTAGTATTATTCCTGATGGTATTCATGTGGATTTTACCAGTGTAAAAATCTCTAAAAAAATCATGGGAAAAAGGCTATTTATCATTACTGATGCAGTAACCAATGATGTTTCGGGAGATTATAAATTTATCCATGCTGGCACGCATTATACAGATACGAAAGGTACTCTTTCTGGCTCTGCTTTAACGATGCTTCAAGCCGTAAAAAATTGTGTTGAAAAAGTAGATATTCCTTTGCCAGAAGCATTAAGAATGGCTTCAACTTATCCCGCAGAAGTACTTGGGCTAGAACATTCTTTGGGTAAAATCCAAAAAGATTATCAGGCAAATCTCTTTATTTTCGACGATTCTCTCAATATAAAAGGCTTAATTGAAAATGGCTGTTTGGAATGGTTTTAGGAATGGTTTTAGGAATAATTGTGATTGAGTGAGTTGTGAGTTAGTGAATTAAGGAAAATGTTATTAATTCAAGTAAGTTGTTCTTACAAGCATAACATTCCTAAGATAACCAATATATAAAATCTGACATCTGAAAGCCGAATACCGAAAGCATTTAAAAATGAATTTGATTTCTAAACAACCCAATACAGGAACTACTATTTTCACGGTAATGTCAAAATTAGCTTCTGAACACGAAGCTTTAAATTTATCACAAGGTTTTCCAAATTTTGATTGTTCTCCTAAACTGTCCGAATTGGTTAATCATTACCTCAAGAAAGGGATGAACCAATATGCTCCAATGGCAGGGATTCAATCTCTTCGAGAAATCATTGCCCAGAAAGTAAGCGATTTATATCAAGTAAATTATCATCCAGATAGCGAAGTAACCGTTGTTTCTGGCGCAACGGAAGCACTTTATGCAGCGATTACAGCAATTGTTCACCAAGGCGATGAAGTAATTCTATTAGAGCCTTGTTATGACTCTTACACGCCAGCAATTACTTTAAATGGAGGAATTCCTGTGTATGTAACATTAACGCCAGAAAATGAGTATAAAATTGATTGGGAAATTGTAAAATCAAAAATTACAGAAAAGACCAAACTGATTATACTTAATACGCCTCATAATCCAACTGGAACTGTACTTTCGGAAGAAGATTTGAATCGCTTGGCTGATATTGTGAAAGACACCAATATTTTCTTGATTGGTGATGAAGTATATGAACACATTATTTTTGATGGATTATCGCATTGGTCTTTACTTCGAAACCCTGTTTTGAAAGAACGCAGTTTTATTTGTGGTTCTTTCGGAAAAACATTTCATGTTACGGGCTGGAAAGTTGGTTATTGTCTCGCTCCAAAACAATTAAGCGAAGAATTCAGGAAAGTACATCAGTGGCTAACATTCTCGACGGTCACTCCTATTCAATATGCTTTAGCAGATTTCTTGCAAGAACCAGAAAACTATCTTTCCATTCCGAAGTTCTATCAGGAAAAACGAGATAAATTCTTGGCTTGTATTCAAGATTCTCGCTTTACCTTTACGCCAGCAAAAGGCAGTTTCTTTCAATGTGTAAATTATGAAAAAATTACAGTGGAAAACGATTATGATTTAGCCATTCGCTTAACGAAGGAAATTGGTGTAGCAAGTATTCCAGTTTCGGTATTTTATCATCGAAAAAATGACTTTAAAATTCTAAGATTTTGTTTTGCAAAAGATGATGAAACCTTAGAGAAAGCTGGAGAAAGACTATCTAAACTTTAGGATGTTGGATGTCTGATTTCGGATATTGGATTGATAAATAAAACCTTTTAATAAGTAGTCAATACAATTTAATGACGTTTTTTTGCAAAAAATTGACAATTAGAAACTTACAATTCTAATCACAAATTACTATTTACTAATCACTACTTAATTAAAATTTGCACGCTTAAATACTAGATTTATTCCAAAAACATGAAACATACAATTTATATTTTACTCTTATTGATTACTTGTGCTTCTTGCACAAAACAGCCAAAATTAGATGGGTTAGATTTAGAAAAATTTAAAAATGATTTCGGTGGCTGTAAAGGCGAAAGGCTGAAAATGGTTGACAAACTAAAATCTTTGAAAGAAGAAATCAAAGGAGTAAGTTCAAACGATTTGGATGATTATTTAGGCAAGCCAGATATTCAGCAATTAGCCGACCGAAGTCAAGAATATTACATTTACTTTTTAGAACCGGGTAATCATTGTGAGGACGTTAAAAAGAAATCGAACGCACAAATGATGGCAGTTAGATTCAGTGCCATGGGAATGGCAACTGAAGTAAATTTCCAAAGAGGAATGCCCGAAGAGTAAATTAGAATTTTATCGGTAAAACATAAAAAGAAGCAACGGGGATTCCTTGTATCTTGGCAGGAATCCAAGTTTTCATTTTCTTAACAAGATTGATTGCCTCAGCACTTAGTTTGGGCGAAATTCTATTATCTATTACATGTATTTTAGAGATTTCACCAAAGCGTTCTACTTTGAACCTCACCAAAACAGTCTCTCCTTTTGTATCATTAGGACGCACCAAGTTTTGATAGATAAATTTATTCAATCCATCCTGTCCTTCCGAAAACATTGCGGGCGATTCTACTTCGTAATAAGTTGAATCCAAATCTATTGTCATGTCTTTGAAAAAGGAATTTTTCTCCTTGTCTTTTTTACTGACAGGACTTTGTATTTCCAAAACACTTGCAATAAGATTTTTATCTTTTTCTGAAAAAGAATTGGTCGAAATGGTACTTTTTTGTGCTTTAGCATTCATCCCCAATAGAAGGACGATGCCAAATAGTGTAAAATTTTTCATTATTTATTACTTAGGACTTTATAAATTCAAAAACAGGGTAACACCTATCAATTACTTAGAAAAAATGATGAACAAACGACCAAAATGAAATACTACTTTGAACTCATGTAGAAAATAGCACATTTAAAAAATTACCTTGTGGTAAATTACAAGTACAAATGTAATCGTTTTTTTTAGTTTTTCAATTATGTGTAAATTTTTATTAAAATATTTATACATAATTGAAAAACAAGCACTTAGCAACGTTAAAATTTAGTATAAAATACTTAGTCTTTATCAAAAAACCAACCCAAAACAGTTGAAGTAATTGATAAAGCAAAACTAAAAATCAAAGGAGGAACAAAGCCATTAACATGAAAGCCATCAATAAAGTAATCTACAATATATACTACGATTACATTGATAACCAAGAGGAATAAACCCAAAGAAAGCACCGTAATTGGAAAGCTAACGAGCTTTAATATAGGTTTCAAAAATGTATTGGCAAAGCCCATCGCTAATACCACCAAAATAGACGTTTGAAAGCCGTCGATACTAATGCCATTAATATACTTTGACCCAAACATAACCACGATGGCAATGATTAAATATTTGATAATGAAGTTTGTCATTTCGCAAATTATTGTTCTATAATTGTAATTAATTTTTAGCGTGAATGTCTTGAGCGAAGTACATCAATAATTTCATCAAAATCAAGTCCTCTTTGTTCTAATAGGACTAAATAATGAAATAATAAGTCAGCTGCTTCTCCTTTAAACAGTTCATCGTTCGAATCCATCGCTTCAATCACTAATTCCACCGCTTCCTCTCCTACTTTTTGAGCAATTTTATTTGTTCCTTTTTCAAATAAACTAGCCGTATAGGACTTCTCTGAAGGGTTATTTTTACGATCACGGATTACTGCTTTTAGGTGATTCAACCAACCAGCTTGTCCCGGTTCATTTTTTTCACCCCAACAAGTATCTGCACCAGTATGGCAAGTTGGGCCAGCTGGATTTACTTTTATCAACAAAGTATCTTCATCACAATCTTTCAAAATTTCTACAACGTGCAAGAAATTATCAGACGTTTCGCCTTTTGTCCAGAGACGTTGCTTAGAACGGCTGAAAAAAGTTACGACACCTTCACGCTCTGTTTTTTCCAAAGCTTCTTGGTTCATATAACCAAGCATTAATACTTTTTCTGTCTTAGCATCTTGGATGACAGCAGGGATTAGTCCTCCCTGTTTTTCAAAATCTACTTGCATATTTTTGATTTTAATTTTTCGCAAAAATTATAGTCTAACAGAGATTCCCTTCTCTCTTAAATACTCTTTTAATTCAATAATGTCTATTTCTTTAAAGTGGAAAATACTTGCTGCCAAACCTGCATCCGCTTTTCCAACAGTGAATACTTCATTGAAATGTTCCATTGTTCCTGCTCCGCCCGAAGCAATGATTGGAATTGATGAATTTCCCGAAATTGCTGCAGTTAATTCATTGGCAAAACCAGCTTTCGTGCCGTCGGTATCCATTGAAGTCAGCAAAATTTCTCCTGCTCCACGCTCTTCTACTTCTTTTGCCCAAGCCAAAGTGCGCAAAGCTGTGGGTTTTCTACCGCCATGTGTGTGAACGATATGTTCAGAAATACCATTTTCGGTAACAACAAAGCGAGTATCAATCGCCACAATAATACATTGCGAACCAAACTGCAAGGCTAATTCATTAATCAATTCTGGTCGGCGAACAGCAGAGGAATTAATTGATACTTTATCTGCACCCGCATTGAGCAAAGCAGAAACGTCTTCAATAGAAGAAATTCCTCCACCTACGGTAAAAGGAATATTGACATTTCGAGCAACGTTTCTGACCAAATCAATTAATGTTTTGCGGTTGTCAACGGTTGCCGTAATATCCAAAAACACTAACTCGTCTGCTCCTTGTTCAGCGTAAATTGCACCTAATTCTACGGGGTCGCCAGCATCACGAAGGTTCACAAAATTTGTGCCTTTCACTGTGCGACCGTCTTTTATATCAAGACAAGGAATTATTCTTTTTGTAAGCATTGTATTTAGCTTTCGGCTATCAGCGATGAGCTTTCAGCCATTTTTTAGACTTTAGGATTTTGAGACACAAGGTTTTAGATACAAGAATCAAGACTATTATATACTTTAAGATTTTGAGACTTTAATTTTCCTTAAACTGCCGAAATCCGACATCTGAAATCCGACATCCAATGTCCCTATTTATGTAAATCTGCAATCTGTTTTAAAGTAATTCTACCTTCATAAATCGCTTTGCCGACGATTACTCCGAAGATATTCATTTCGTCTAATTTCAAAATATCATCCATTACCGAAACGCCTCCGCTAGCAATAATTTGTAAGTTTGGAAATTGGTCTTGGAGATTTTTATACAATTGAAAACTTGGACCTTCTAATAATCCGTCTTTTGCAACGTCAGTTGAAATAGCATACTTCGCTCCTTTTTCGATATAATTTCCTACAAAATCATACACAGAAGTAGTTGTAGCTTCTTCCCAACCTGAAATGGCTATTTTTTCATCACGAGCATCCGCTCCGAGAATGATTTTTTCTCCGCCATAGTTTTGTAACCATCCTTCAAATAAATCAGGATTTTTTACCGCTACACTTCCGCCAGTTACTTGTTTTGCTCCCGAATTAAAAGCAATTTCAATCATTTCATCTGATTGTACTCCTCCACCAAAATCAATGTGAAGATTAGTTTTGCTTGCCAACAATTCTAATACTTTATGATTGACGATGCGTTTTTGTTTTGCACCGTCTAAATCAACCAAATGCAAACGCTGAATACCTGCATCTTCAAAAGACTTAGCTACTTCTAAAGGATTTTCGTTATAGATTTTTTTCTGAGCATAATCGCCCTGCGTAAGACGAACACATTTTCCGTCAATTAAATCTATGGCTGGGATAATTTGAATCATTGTTTTTGGGACTTTAGGACTTTGGGACTTTAGGACTTTAGGACGATGTAAAAATACTTATCCTCAAGTCCTAAAGTCTTCAAATCCTAAAATCTTAAAGTCATTTAGTCTTATTTAAATATTTTGATAAACCATGTAATTGATTTTCTATACTTCTTAGATTTTCAATCAGAAACTGAAAATCTTCTTCTGAAATATATCCTAAATTCTTAGCTATTATTAATTGAGTTTCTACTTCATAAGCCGATGAAAGACTCATATCTATAAAACGGGCAAAATCGTTGTCACTTCTTCCTGAACCTTCAGCAATGTTTGAAGGAATAGAAACCGAGGCTCTTCTAATCTGAGAAGTTAACCCGTACTGCTCTTCTTGAGGAAATAATTTGGTGATAACATAAATTTCAGTCACAAAAGCAACAGCTTGTTTCCAAACATTCAATTCTCTAAAATTATGTCCTCTCATAAAATAAAGAAGTTTTAAAATTATCATCCTTCTGTCCGCAAGTCTTCAAATCCTAAAGTCCTCCAGTCCTAAAGTCTCAAAATCTATACTTTCAAAAAATTCTCAATAATCTTCTGTCCTTCTTTTCCACTGATTTCGGTGTGGAATTGGGCGGCGTAGAAATTTTCTTTGTGAAGCATCGCTGAAAATGGTTGTACATAATCACATTCGGCGACTGTATATGCACTGATTTCAGCATAATAACTATGCACAAAATACATAAAAGCACTTTCTTTCAAGCCTTGTGTCAATTCGCTTTTAAGATTATAAATGTTGTTCCAACCTACGTGTGGTACTTTGAAATTGCTTGAATCAAAACGTTTTACGTTAATATCAAAAATACCCATGCAAGTAGTATCATTTTCTTCCGAATGCTTACACATCAGTTGCATTCCAACACAAGTACCCAAAACAGGTTGTTTCAATGAAGGAATTACTTTATCCAAACCCTTTTCACGCAAATACGCCATCGCAGTACTTGCCTCGCCAACGCCTGGAAAAATCACTTTATCTGCCGAACGAATTTCAGCCTCATCGTCAGTCCAAAGATAATTTACGCCAATTCTGTCCAAAGCATACATTACCGATTGCACATTTCCTGCGTTATATTTGATTATTACTGTTTTCATTTTTTAGAATTAAGAGAAAAACAATTTGAAATTCACCGTCACCCCCCCTATTAAGCATTAAAAAAGCCTGACTCTTTTCAGGAATCAGGCTTCTATTTATATCGAATACTTGTGTCGTTGCTATTGGCACAATACTCATCAGCCTTTCCTGTTTAGGAAACGAAATGATGGTTATGATGTGTGCCTTTGAAAATCATGATGCAAAAATAGTTATTATTTTGAAATTTACTTTGTAAAGATTTGGTATTTAGTGAGAAAACGAGAATTATTTGTTTTAGCTATAAGCTTTGAGCTATGAGCTATGAGATTTTATTGATATGATAAGAAAAAAGCTCATAGCAATTTGCTCATGGCTCGTAGCTAAAAACTCACAGCTAAAACAAACTCATCTGCTCTACTTTTGGCAAAAATTTAGGTTCTTTTAGATTCAAGTCAAAATGTAGATTAAACTGCTGAATCCAATAAAAAGCCAATTCTGGTACACAATCTTTATCGTTAACATGCACAAAAACATAAACCTCCTCTACTCCTTTTTCAAACCAACTTTTTAATTTCTGAATCCATTCATCAATTCTTGGATAATCTGAGGGATGTTCGTTGCCAGTCCAACGAATCATGGCGATGCTATTACTCAAACTTTGATGTGCTACATCTCTTCTACCAGAAACATCAGTAATCACCGTTCCGTGACCGAAACTTTGTAAAAGTGATAATGCCTGTTGCCAGATTTTTTCATTTTTAAACCAATCTTCATGACGAAACTCTACGGCAATTTTCAAATTTGTAGGCAAGGTTTTCAGATACTTTTCTAAAATATGAAAATGCTTCGGCATAAAATAAGGCGCTAATTGTAAAAATGGAATGCCTAGTTTTTCTTCTAATTCAAAAATTCTCTCACAAAATACTTTGGTGACGGCATCAGATTTTTGCAATAAATTATCATGAGTAATTACTTGTGGAAATTTTGGATTGAAAGTAAAACCATCTGCCGAATCTTCTTTCCACGCTTTCATTTCATCTTGGTTCGGGATTTTATAATGAGTAATATTCAATTCTATCGTTTCAAATTGCTTTGAATACAATCTTAAATAATCTCCCTTGTTTACTTTATGCGGATAAATTTTCCCATTCCAATCTTTATTCGCCCATTCTGGACAACCGACTTTTACTTTTGGTTTTTTCACAGGAATGCCCGATAATACTTTCGTGTTAAAGGCATTATCAGCTTGTAAAGTAAAATCTACTTTGCTTAACTCGTGTATAGGAAGTTTTCCGAAATCCATTTTTCTTGATTTTAATCTTTTAAAGGTAATAAAAAAATCCTGTCGTTACCGACAGGATTTTTATTACACAAAGTTCAGACTACAAATTACTTTGGATCAAGACCTTTTTCGATTCTGAATAATACATCTTCAAAATGATATTTTGTCATTTTATCAGTTGTTAAAGGTAAAGCAGCTTTAAGCTCGCTTTTCAATGCCAACAAATGTCCACGAGTTACCGAAGTAATATCTGTTTTACGTGGGTCAACTGGTGCAGGAACGACAGTTCCTCTAAAACTAAATCCACCTTGACCACCAACAGCTGTACCATTTAAAATAGTAAGCATTCTTTCTACATATACTTTCTGTAAATTTCTACGAGTAGCATCTGTTACTTTACGAGTACGAGCTTCCGACCAAATTGAAGAACGAACATCTGTAAATAATTCATCCAAACTATATGAAGCTGGGTTTTTAGCATTCATTTCAACCAAACGTTGTAAACGGTCTGAAGTAAATAAATTATTCAAAGTAGCTTCTTGAATACGGCTGATTGCATCAACACCATAATCTGGACGAATTTTAGTGATAATTTTTTCGTCTAATAACCAAGATGGCGTATCAAAAACCTGACGATTCAACCATAAAACAGCACTTTTCTGAACACTCTTAGGAGTTGGTTCATAAACGGCACCTTGTTGGTCAGCTGTTTTTGGTGTTTCATAAACTCCACCAATATTTTTTGAAACATGACCGATATAACGACGATATTGCGTAACAATTTCGTTATAAGACTCCGTCAGCATATCAAAATCTTGTGCTTCTTCTTTAGTCCATTCAGTTAAATTTGGTACAATTCTTTTCAAGTTTTTGATACCATAATCACTTGCCAACATATTGTCGTCTCCCAAACATTCACTTTGTGTACGTGGGTCGTAAGGATTAGTTTCTGTACCGAACCAAATTCTTGGATTTTTAGCAAATTCCTGAATATACTGTTTACTCAATGTTTTTTGGTCATCTTCTGGCGTAGCACCATCCAATGTTTGGTATGCCCATTTAATTGCCCAAATATCATATTCACCAATGCGTGGATACAAATCTTTCACGCCATCTTCTGGTTGAGCTACATAATTGAAACGAGCATAATCCATGATTGAAGGCGTATGACCATGTTCTGCAATCCATTTTGGGTCACGAAGTTTTTCTACTGGAACAGTACTGCTTGAACCATAATTATGACGTAAACCGATTGTGTGACCAACTTCGTGAGATGATACAAAACGAATCAAATCGCCCATTAATTCATCATCAAATTTATTTTTTCTAGCACGTGGGTCAACCGCAGCACCTTGCGTCATATACCATTTTTTCAATAATTTCATTACGTTGTGGTACCAACCGATGTGACTTTCCAAGATTTCGCCAGAACGTGGGTCATTTACGTTTGGACCATAAGCATTTTCAATATCAGAAGCGAAGTAACGAATTGCTGAATAACGAGCATCTTCTAAACTGATAGTCGTATCTTTTTCTGTCAAGATTTCTCCACGAATAGCATTTTTCCAACCAGCCGCTTCAAAAGCTTTTTGCCAATCGTCAACACCTAATTTCAAATATTTACGCCATTTTTCAGGAGTAGCTGGGTCGATATAATATACAATTGGTTTTTTCGGCTCAATCAATTCTCCTCTTTTTTGTTTAGCAGCATCTTCTGCATTTTTAGGCTCTAATCTCCAACGAACAGCAAAAGTTTGGTCTTCTGTACGCTGTCCACCTTCTTCAAATACCGTATAACCACTTGCAAAATATCCGACTCTGTTATCAAAATAACGTTTTTTCATCGGCGTACTTGGCAATAAAATCATTGAAGTATTAAGCTCAATGGTTACTGCACCAGCCGCTGCTGCTCCAGGAATATTAACCGAAGGCATTGTTGGCGCACCAAAACTTGGCATTGGCGGAATCGCATTGAAAGTTTTAACCGTTCTGATTTCCGTATTGATTGGATACGATTTTATCGACTGAATATAAGAACGATCAGGAGCAATTGCAGTAAGTTTATACGTTGTTTTTGTGTAAGGAGGCAAAGAGAAAATCTGATTATCGCCTTTAAAAAATTCCGTTACTTCAATAACTGATGAACTTGTTTTACTGATAGAATCTTTTTTGATAGCCTTTAAATCAAAAGCCTGAGCGATTGGCTCAACATTTGAATTTTTAACAGCTTTGTAAATTGGTGCAGCAGAATCTGGAGAAACATTGATATACTGTACTGCACGAAGGAATACTTTATTTTCAGGTGCTTTTTCAAAACGAATTACCTGACGGTTCAACATTTCGCCACCATAAGTACCCGGAATCGTAGCAACTTTTGCGAAACGAGTAATACTCATGATTTCTTTGCCCATGATTGAATCAGGAATTTCAAAGAAAAACTTTTCATCAATTTTATGAACCGTAAAAAGTCCTTTTGAAGTTTTCGCTTTATCGGTAATTACTTCTTTGTAAGGTCGTGGTCCAGATTTTGGAGCTTCGGCTGGTTTAGGCGCTGGTGCAGGTGTTGCCGCTGCAGGTGCTTTTGTATCTCCTTTTTTATCTTGTGCGTTTACAGAAACAGTAAAACACGACAAAGCCAAAAGAGCAATTTTAGTCTGAGTTTTTAGCATGATGATTTAAAAATTGTTGAAAAAATAAACGGTCTAAGTTAATGTATTAAGCTTTATTTCAGAAAAGTTTTTGATGAATGGCAATCTTTTACCTATTAAAGACAGCAATTAGTCAAAATCAGTAATTAGATAAGCTCCTTCTTTTCGTAAATTAATACAATTCAAGCCCAACAGTTTCGCTTGATTACTTAGTTTATCAGCATACCAATCCGAATACGAACCATCAATGATTAAATATTTGAATTGGACTTTGCCTATAATTTGTGCTAAATCGCTTACTGATTTATTCGCTAAAATTAGATAATCAAAAAACTGATTTTGAGCATCAAATTCTTTTCTTTTCAGATTTTTACCAATCCATAAAAATGTCTTATTTTTCCAAGCAATTACGGTGACGGAATCTTTACTTTGTGCAATTACTCCGAATGATTTTAAGGCTTGATTTTGATTCAAATCACTTTTCAAAGTATCAATTACTCCAGCTTTCGCCCAAAAATTATTCAGCCGAAAACCAATATCTTTTCTACTTCTCAAAAAAGAATCATCTGCCAATAACATCGCTCGTTTATTTTTAACTACAGAAAATGCACTATGCTTTGGAATTGAATGAATCAGTAAAAAATCTTGATTCATTTGTCTTATTTTTTTAGTAATTGTCAAGGCAATTAAGACACAAACAATTACACTGCTTACTTTTACCCAATAATATTGTTGCGTTTTCCATAGTACCATCAAAGTAAAAATTAGCGCATACATCAAATACATTTCCTCCTTTGAAATCCACAAAAACTTAGTAATCGCAAAAGGCAAAGCTTCAAACCAAAGTACTGTTTTATTGAGTGCGAAAATAGAAAACTTCAAACCTTGACCTAACAAATAGAGAATTGTCTCAAGATTAAAATACATCAATATTTTAGCAAGTATCACAAAACCCAAACCATACATTAATACAACCGAAGAAAGTAAAATTACTAGCGGATTAGCAAATAGAAAGTAATTGGGAAATTGATGAAAATAATAGATGGTAATCGGGAAAGTGGCAATTTGTGCAGCAATCGCTACTGTGGTTACTTTCCAAGTGCGGTCGGCAAGCCAATGAAACCAACTTTTAGATTTATCAATCACAACCAATGGGTTTAGTTTGGGCTGAAAGTAAATCATTCCAAAAACTGCTAAATAAGATAATTGAAAACCAACATTGAATAAAAAATAAGGATTTATCAACAATAAACTGAATGCAGAAAAGGCGACAGTATTATAAGAGTTATCTTTTCGCTGAAAGGTTTTGGCAATCAAAATCACCGAAAACATAAATGTAGAACGAAGTACTGGTGAAGACAATCCTGTGATAAAAGCATAAAACCAAAGTAATGTTAAAATAATAAGTAGCATTACAAGTTTTCCATATTTACCCCGTTTATTCAAAAAACTAAGTAAAAATACCAATACAGCACAAATTACTCCGACATGTAAACCCGAAACCGACAACACATGAATAGCACCAGCAGCTGAATACGCCTGCATCAATTCGCTATCAATATCATCTCTTTGTCCCAAAATCATGGCATTTGCTACGCCATATTCTTGTTTGCCTTCTACAAAAGTCGTGAAAATAGAATCTGCAACAGTATTAGTTCTTAATGCAGTGGCTTTTATCAAATTTGGTTTTTCATTTGCTATTTTTTCAATCTTTGAAGCAGGACAAAACTGCTGAAAAGCTATGTTTTGCCAAGCCATGTATTGCCGATAATCAAATTCTTCTGGATTTTTAGGAGCAGAAATTTCTTGTGGATTTCCTTTAATCAAATAGACATCTCCATAATTTGGTTTTTCCACAGTATGATTATCAAAATAGAGATGTATTTTTCCAGAACTTGGTAATATTTGATTATTGATAATGACCGAACGAATCTCAGCGACACATTTCCATGAATTTTCTTTCTCTTCAACTAAGTTATCCACAATTACTTCATAATGACTAAGCTTTGTAACATACTGTGAATAATGCTGTGGAAAATTACTTTCTGTTACCAAGAAAGTCCGCAATAAACCTGTTAATAATAAAACCATACAACCTGCAAAACCTATAAGTAAATGGTTTTTAAATCGTTGTCGGAAAATATACAGAGCGATATAAATGCTAATACTTAGCAACCAAACAACAAAAATCGCTTGAAGATGGGAAGGAGTAAAAAAATTGTAAATCACAATGCCCAAAATCAGGGCAATTGTAAAACGAACAAATGGAAACGGAGAGAAGTAGTTCATCTTGAGCCATTTAAGGTATAGAATTCTAAATTAAGAAATATTTTTGAAAACATAATTATTCAGCTTTTCTCTTTTAATTAAGTTTTCCAGTTCAATTATCTGTATCTTTGCGGATTAGCCGATTTCAAACAAAGCATTCAGAAAAATGTCAATAATCCTTGCAGAAAAATTAAGAAAATACCTTAAATCAAATGCTTTACCACAGAGTGTTTCTCGTGGAAAAATCATTTACCAAAAAGGTGGAACTACATTTGAAAAAATATCTTATACCGACAAAGGCGAAGCAACTATTAAAGTAAAAAGTGATTCTAGTTCTAAATTTTATTCAGTACTTATCAAAAATTGGAATACAGCTATTGTAAGTTCTAGTTGTTCATGCGACTACGATTGGGGCGGAATTTGCAAACACCGTGTTGCAGCTTTACTCTTTTTAGAACAAGATTTACTTACTCGCAAACCAAGCGTCATTCAATCGCTTCCTTTAAAGAAAACATATCCAACTTCATATCATATAATTAGAATAAGTACTTTCGATGATTGGTCTTTGAAAAGTCATTCAAGTTTAGATGATTGGAAAAATCGTGCAAGTGTTCAAAATGTACAAATTATTTCAGCGATTGATGGCACTGCTATTGTTGATGTAGAATACAAAAAAGAGACTTTCCATTTAAAATTCGAAAAGCTTCGTTTCAACAGCGAAGTGGCTACTTCATGTTCTTGCGCTCAGGACATCGAAAATCAGCTTTGTATTCATAAAATTGGAGCATTAATCGCCATTCGTGATACTTATGGACCCAACAATCCATTCGATAGAATGCGTGATTATACTGTTGAAAAAGATAAATTACTGGCAGAATATGGTTTTTCTTTAGAAGATGATTTGCAAGATAAATTTGATTTCAAACTAAAGTCAGACGGCTCGGTTCAGTTACTTCGCCTCGACCAAAGTATTCAGAAATTAAGTCAATTTCAAAACTGGAGAAATATCAATAATAGAATTTTCAGAACGCCCGAAAATTCATTTTTAATTAATAACGATGATGTAGAACGTGAACTTCGTCAAATTCTTTACGTACTTCGTTTTAAAGGAACAGAATTTGTAAATGACGTAGCGATTGATACTTATTCGTACAAAGCAGGAGCAAACGGCAAAATGGCTTATATCCGTTCGTTGAAAGACAGCGATTTCGATAGTTTTCCTGTTTTGACCGATGCCGACAGCCAAGTAATTGGCTTAATCAACAGCATTAAAGACGATGGTTTAAAAGCTTTTGGTAAGAAAAAAGATTTGCGTTTGCCATATTTCTATGATTATTTGAACCGTGACGAAGTTTCTGCCAACGATTTGCCCATCGTAGAAGAGTACATCAATAAGAAATTAGACAGAATTTTCAATCTCTTATCTGATAAACAAGTACACACAAGTAAGACTTCTTTTGTGAGTAGCCAAATTGATGTTGAGGAAATTACGATTGGCAAAGAACGTATTTTCCCTTCATTTACCTTATCTGAAGAAGACGATTTTATCGTATTAGAAGGTTTTACGACCATCAATCAGAAAAAGACAAAACTGGCTTCTTTAGCAAATCCAAACAGTTATTGGGTTAGAAGCATTGGTAATGTTTTATATAAATTGGCAAATCCAGAAGTAGCCAATTTGTTGAGCTATCTTCCCAAAAATGGCGTAATCAAAGTAAGGAAAACCAATTTTGCAGGTTTCTTTCAAGATTTCGTTTTACCATTAGCCGAAAAATTTACGGTTGATTTACAAATCAATCATGAAATTGAACATCAGCACAGCAGCTTTCAGCAAATAAAAATTTACTTAAAAGAAGACGATGGCAATTTACTTTTCGTGCCAATGTATGAGTACGAAAATGAAATAGAATTTTCGCACGATCAAAAAACGAATAAAATCAATTTTGAAAACGAGAAAATTACCATTCAACATCGTAACACGGAAGCAGAGAAGAAC
Organism: Arcicella rosea; assembly: GCF_040543805.1. Lineage (NCBI taxonomy): Bacteria > Pseudomonadati > Bacteroidota > Cytophagia > Cytophagales > Flectobacillaceae > Arcicella > Arcicella rosea. The sequence goes on along the minus strand of NZ_JBEUMS010000009.1, from coordinate 2,881 downwards.
TTTTATCAAATCATAAAAGAACAACATCCTTCTTTCGAAAACCAAAGTCAATATCCATTCTTTTACTTGTCCTTCAATAATGTATTGAAAGACGGTTGGCTTTACAAGTTTTTTGAAGCCATGAAAGCGCATGATATTACGATTTTGGGCTTTAAAGATTTAAAGAAATTCAGATATAACCCGCACAAAGCAGAATTTAATATCAAAGCTGGTTCAGGAATCGACTGGTTTGATATGAAAATTGAAGTACAATTTGGTGACCAATTGATTGGCATTAAGGAAATTCAAAAAGCCGTTTTAAAGAAACAAAACTATGTTGAATTAAAAGATGGTTCGCTTGGAATGTTGCCTGAAGAATGGCTAAAACGCTACGAAAATGTACTGAAACTCGGGAAAGTAAAAGGTGACCAATTACAACTTTCTAAAATGCACTTTTCGTTAATTGACGAATTGAGCAAAGACATTGATAGTTTTGAATTCGAGCAAGAACTTTTCGAGAAAAAGCAAAAACTGCTGAATTTCAAAGAAATGGCAGAAATTGCTTTACCGCAAAATATGAATGCACAATTGCGTGACTATCAAGTGGAAGGGTTTAAATGGTTGAATTTCTTAGATGAATTTTCGTGGGGTGGAATTCTTGCTGACGATATGGGGCTTGGGAAAACGCTTCAAATGCTTACTTTCTTACAAGAACAACAAAATCGTAAACCTGATGCAGTAAATCTTGTTGTTTTACCTACTACTTTGATTTTCAACTGGCAAGCTGAAGCAGCTAAATTTTGTCCAGATTTAAAACTGTTCGTTCATCGTGGTGGAACTCGCCAAAAAATTAACGAACATTGGCATGAATACGACATTATTTTAACGACATACGGAATGGTTCGCTCAGATATTGAGCTTTTCCGTGCCTTTAATTTCAATTATATTATTCTTGATGAATCTCAGGCAATCAAAAATCCTGATTCTTTGATTTCTAAAGCTGTCAAACTGCTTCAATCACGGAATCGTTTGGTGATGACAGGAACACCTGTTGAAAACAATACTTTTGATTTGTATTCTCAAATGGAATTTATCAATCCAGGTTTGTTGGGAAGCGGAGAGTTTTTCAAAGCAGAGTTTTCAAACCCAATTGATAAAAATCAAGACAAAGAAAAGGCGGCACAATTACGAAAAATTGTGTATCCTTTTATGTTGAAAAGAACCAAAGAGGAAGTAGCGAAAGATTTACCAGAAAAAACAGAAAGTATTATTTACTGTGAAATGGACAAAAAACAGCGAAAAGTATATGATACTTTCCGTGAAATTTATCGCCAGAAATTGGTTGATAAAATGTCCACAGATGGAAGAGAAAAAGCTGCATTCTTAATTTTGGAAGGTTTATTAAAACTTCGCCAGATTTGTGATAGTCCAGCGCTACTAAACGATGATACAGAGTATGATACCAACTCTGCCAAACTTGAGGAAATCATTCGGGAAATTGAAGAGAATGCAGGCAATCATAAGATTTTGATTTTTAGCCAATTCTTAAAAATGCTAGATTTAATCAAACAACATCTCGAAAAACATCATATCAAATACGAATATTTAGACGGCAAAACGACTGACAGAGCTGATAGAGTAAATCATTTTCAAGATGATGAAACTTGTAGAGTATTTTTAATGAGTTTAAAAGCAGGTGGTGTTGGTATTAACCTCACAGAAGCCGATTACGTCTATCTAGTTGATCCTTGGTGGAATCCAGCAGTAGAACAACAAGCAATCGACAGAACGCACAGAATTGGGCAGAAAAAGAGTGTTTTTGCTTATAGAATGATTTGTAAAGACACTATCGAAGAGAAAATATTATTGCTTCAAGATAAAAAACGAGATATTGCGAAAGATATAATCAGTACTGAAGACGGTTTCTTGAAGAAACTTTCACAAGACGATATTATAGATTTATTCTCATAAACTCATTAACACTTTCCTAAGTTCAACAATGGGCTTAGGAAAGTATTCTATCAAATACCTCTCTGTTTCATAATTCTGAGTGAAACAAACTTATACTTCAAGCCTACCGAAAGATTAATCCAAGCATCATTTGCAGTATCACTATAAGAGTTTACTCCCCCAATTTTATGTGGAGTAGTCAGATTATAAGCAGTTGTAGCATCTAATTTATCATTATAAATCCAAGAATAGCGCAAGTCAAAAACGGTTGAAAGACGTTTACTAAGCCAAAGTTCTGTCATAAAACCAAACGGAACTACTAATTCTCTGGTATAATATATTCCTTTGCTACCAACACCAATACCAGCCTGTTGAAAAATTGAAGTATGTCTAGTCGTACCATCAGCTGTAGTTCTCAAAAAAGCTCCAGATTTTAAATCATAAACATCTGTGTGAAACCAAATCATTCCTATACCTAAGTAAGGTCTAAAAATCGAAGTTCTTCTACTTTCCTCAAAAAGCCTACTTAAATTGAGAGATACCAACAGATTTGATTGAAAAAATTCACACTTGAACCTTGAAAAATATGGTTCGTTTTCATAACCAGATAAATTTCCAAAATTACTTTCAAACATAAGATTGATTTTTTGTGAGATTCCTTTCTCAACTGCAATAGATATGACAGGATTGAACGTACCTAAATGACCTAATTCTCCAATAGTAGTAGCTATTCCTAAAGAAGTATTAATAGAATATCCATCAATATATCTAAATTGTTTTTGTGCAAATCCATTGCAGGGGAGGATGATATAGCTGAAGTATATCATGATTAAGTGTAGTTTTCTTTTCATTGTAGAGATTTTTTACTTTTAAAGATAATTCTTCTCTTTTACAAAATCAAGTTTCCCAATATCTTTCAAACGCAAAAAGGTTCTTGATATTACTATCAAGA
>NZ_JBEUMS010000008.1:0-288174 GCF_040543805.1 Arcicella rosea | reverse complement strand
AACTTTTGCATCGAGTTATTTCGGTCGTCCAAAGAAAAGAAAAATATGAAAATTCCGATAAATTTCCCTTGTTTTTGTCATAGAAATCGAAGGCGAAAAACATCTCTCAAGAATCACTTTACATCTCGTCAATGACACAAAACATCTCTCAGGAATCACTTTACATCTCTCCGATGACATAAAACATCTCTCAGGAATCACTTTACATCTCTCCGATGACACAAAACATCTCTCAGGAATCACTTTTTATCTCTCCGATGACATAAAATATCTCTCGGGAATCACTATACATCTCGTCAATGACATAAAATATGCCTCTGGAATCACAAAATATCTCTCCGATGACATCAATTGTGATGAATGTTTAAAATCTAATTAATAAAAAGGGTAACAAATCAGGAAGCTAAGGAGTGGTTTTTCGGTGTTATATCTCTGGTGCACAACCATGTTTAGCTTTTCACAAACATAAAATAATACTTGTAATAAAGAAAGAAGAGGATTATTTATTTTACAAAAAAATCCCCTTCTCTGAATGAGAAAGGGATTGTGATAAGATTTTATACTGAACAGTTAATGGCTTTCTGATAACCGATAACAGTCAATGGTTAAAACAAACTCAAAAACTTTTTAGGGACTGTTGTTTCAAAATACATTTCTTCATCAGTAATTGGATGAACAAAAGAAAGTACCCAAGCATGTAGCCCCAAACGACCAATTGGGTCGGTTTTAGCACCGTACTTTTCATCACCCACAATCGGATGACCAATATCTTTCATGTGTACTCTGATTTGGTTTTTACGTCCTGTCTCCAAATTCACTTTTAGCAAAGTATTAAATTCCGTCGCATTAATGGTATCATAATGCGTGATGGCTTCTTTTCCTAAGTTTGGATTGGAAGTTGAATACACTGTTAAAGCTTTACTTTCTACTAAATAAGAACGAACCGTTCCAAGTGGATATTCGACATTTCCTTCCACCACTGCTAAATATGTACGTTGTTGAATGGTTTCATTCCAAGATTCTTGTAAAAGTTTTTGAATTCTTTCGCTTTTGGCAAACATCATCAAACCTGAAGTTTCACGGTCGAGACGATGCACTACAAAAATTCTGTTGGCGGGGTCTTGTTTCTTTACGTGGTCGCTCAAAGTACTGTAGGCATTGTACAATTTTTGTTTTTCTGTAGCGATAGAAAGGAAGCCTTCTTGTTTTTCAATGACAAGTAGGTATTGGTCTTCGTAAATAATCGTCAGTCCTTTGTACTTCTGAATTTCTGGAGCTTTAGAGCTTTTAATATTCACGCTCTGCCCTACTCTCAACTTATAATTATATTGGGTTTCAGCTTTGTTGTCAACTAATACTTGTTTGTCTCTTAAATACGACTTTATATTATGACGGCTTTTATGTGGCATTTTATCCAATAAAAAAGTCATTAATTCAGCAGGTTCGCTTACTTCAAAATGCACTTCTGCTTTTTTTGTATCTTTTGGATTTCGTTCACTAACTCTTCTATCCGTTTCTTTCATCTTTCAACACTGTTTACTGTTTTCCAAAAGTTAATCTCATTTGGTTTTGCAAAGGTACAAAAATTAGAAGTTTATTTTCAATAATCTCATCCAAGCACAGCTTGAAAGCTAATTTTAAAACTTGTATCAAATTGAATATTTTGTTAAGTTTAGTCGTTAAAAGAAAAAATCAACAACGAAATGAAAAAAACAATTTTTATCCTCTTACTATCTATTAAAGTAATCTCTGGCTATGCTCAGGGAATGAGCAACGCTGGGACTATGCTACAAGACGTCAACGGAAAACCTATTCTTTCAAACAATTATGTAGAAATAGAAGGAAATCCATATTTACCCGAACAGTGGACAGTCGGAAGTATTAAGCTAAAAAATGGTGCTGTAATTAATTATAATGCTTTGAGATATAATATGGCATCGGGCGAACTTGAATTTCAAAGAAACGACCAAGCTTTTATTTTAACCAATCCTTTTGATGAATTTACGCTTATCAACGCTACGTTTAGAAAAGGTTTCCCTGCCATCGACGGACAAAGCAACAATAGTTTTTACGAAGTTTTATATGATGGAAAACTAAAATTATTATGTTTCAAAAATGCGGTGATGTATGAAGAAAAGCCTTATAATTCGGCTACTAAAATCAAGAAATTTTTACATAATACTTATTACTATCTTTATAAAACTGATGGTACAATGGTAAAAGTTAAAAAAGACAAAAAGGCTATTCTTGCCATTTTAAGTGATAAATCAAGTCAATTAGAAGAGTATTTCAAAAAAGAAAACATTAAAATTAAGGAATGGAGTGATGTAGCTAATGTTTTGGCTTATTATGAAAAACTGTAGAATAGTTTATTGAAATAAATTTCCATAGAAACGGCTCTATTTATCATGCAAAATAGAGCCGTTTCTGTTTTAATACAAAAATTCGATAACAAAGACCTTGAAAACGAGTTATACAAAGACCATTATTTTCTACCTATTTGTTAAATTATCTATTCAGTATTTTCAACTCCATAATGCCAAAACTTTCTATTGACGATAAATTTATTGACTTCTCTGACTACGGACGACCTATTGCCAGTTTTCTTGCACTTCATTTATCAAGGTTAAAAGTAAATGCTATCCAAGTAACTTTTACTTTCTTTTTGGCTGGTATTGCTTGTTCCTTTTGTATTCTTACACATCATTTTGTGTTGGCTGCTTTGTTTTTAATGTTAAAAAATATTTTAGATGCTGTGGATGGTGAAATCGCAAGAATCACCAAACATCCTTCTATCATTGGTCGATATTTAGATTCTATTTTCGATTTTATCATTAATCTGCTTATTCTACTAAGTATTCTCAGTATCGAAAGTTCGTCAAAACTTACTTTTTTACTTGCCTTTTTTGGGATTGAATTTCAATGTTCTATTTATAACTATTATTATGTAATTTTGAGGAGACGCTTGAACAATGATGAGACAAGTCGTATTCTTGAATTTAGGAAGCCAATCAGCTATCATTACGAAAATCAGAAAATAGCCAATGTTTTACATGCCACATTTTTGTGTTTATATGTAGTCTTCGATGCTTTGGTTTTAGTATTAGACAAGCCCGCTCTTTTTGTAAAGCAATTCCCAAAATGGTTTATGAGTTTACTCTCTTTCTTGGGACTAGGCTTTCAGTTACTCATCATTTGTAGTTTACTTTGCTTAAGATTAACCGAAATGATATTGCCTTTCTTTGCTTGGTACAGTATTTTTGGTTTATTTGTAATTTTAATCAGAAAATTACTAGTGAAGTAAACGTAATACCTTTATTTCCTCAAAAGATGAATTTAACCTCGGAGTTAGGGAAAACTGAATATTGGTTTATCGCTATATTTTTTATTTTGTATTTAATTTATTTGGGTCGGGTTTTTTGGATAGCAAGAAGACTAAAAACCACAGCACGCTCAAGTATTTTGAAATTCTTTCTAAGAACCATCTATTTTGGTTTAATGTTGCTAGCTTTGTTAAATCCATCTTTTGGAGAATTGAACGAAGCCATAAAAGCAGAAAGTAGAGAAATATTTTTTCTGGTAGATGTTTCAAAATCAATGGACGCTACAGATATTCAGCCCAGTAGAATTGAAAAAGCCAAGTTTGAGATTAACAGAGTAATTAATCAATTTCCGAATGATAGAATTGGTATTATTGTGTTTTCAGACGAAGCTATTTTATTATCGCCACTTACTTTTGATAGAAATGCCATCAGTTTGTTTGTTCCGAAAATCAATACTAATTTGTTAACTGGCGGAGGTTCACAAATCAATCCTGCACTTGAATTAGCGTATAATCGCTTCCAAAAATCTAAATCAAAAAATAAATCAAAAGTAATTGTCTTGATAAGTGATGGTGAATTTGCAGATGAATACGATAGAAATATCGTTGGGCAAATCAAGCAAAATGGTATCAATTTCTTCGCTGTAGGCATCGGAACGCCTGAAGGTTCATCAATCAAAGAAGAAAATACCTTTAAAAAAGACAGTGAAGGAAATGTTGTTATCACCAAATTAGATAACATTTTATTGAAGAAAGTAACGAACGAAGCCAAAGGTAAATACTTAGAAATTAGCAATATATCCAATAGTTTGACGGAGTTGATAACCGAAATAAATCAAATTACAAGTACAATTTCCAGTAATCAGCAAATTAATGTTGCCGTAAATAAATATTTTTATTTTCTAATCATTGCATTATTTTTGCTCGGAATTGATGTTTTTTTCACGGTGCGAACTTTCCAATTATAGTGTTGGAGTAGCGTATTTTAAAAATCAAATAACAAAAAATTTTATATTATTGATAAATTTTAATTTGTCGGATTTTAAAAATCACTAAATATTAATCAACTTTGTTAAATCAATTTGTCTTATATATTTTTCTTTGGATACTTGATAATGGCTCTTTTTCAAAAGTAAACAATAGAAATCGAGCAAAAATCGAGGCATTAATTGCATTCAGGAAAGGTAATTATCGTGAAGCGGCAAACCAGTATCTTATTTTATCAAAACAATCTGTTTTTACACCTCCAGAAGTATCTTTAAATTATGCACATGCTCTTTTTGAGGCTAAAGACACGCTTGCTGCCCGCCAAATATATGCTCGATTAAGTGGACTAAAAGAAGCTAAATTAACTTCAACTACTTTAGTACAATTGGGTTTAATATTTTGTAATCAGCAAGACACCGCTAAAGCATTGACACTTTTCAAGCAAGCTTTAGTGATGATGCCCGAAAACAATATCGCTAGGTTTAATTATGAATTATTGAAAAGGAAATTCAACCCTAAGCAAGAGCCACCTAAACCGCCGCCGCCCAGCAGTCAAAAAACGCCTCCTAAACCTCCTCCTCAGGAAAATGCTGAAGTAGCAAAAAATGAAAACCAACAAGAGTTACTTAAAACATTAAAAAACTATGGCTTAACAGTTGACAAAGCCAAAACCATATTGGACGCTATGAAAAATAGTGAAATCCAATATATCCAGCAACGTCAAAAAGTCACCAAAAACCCTAATAAAACAATAACAAAGCAAAACTGGTAAGAACCGCATTTATGAATACACAGGAAGTTTATATCATTTCGGCAGTTAGAACGCCGATTGGAAGTTTCGGAGGAGCATTATCTAGCCTATCGGCTACTCAATTAGGAAGTATCGCTATCAAAGCGGCTGTTGAAAAGGCAAATATTAAGCCTGAAAGTGTAGAAGAAGTATTAATGGGCAATGTTGTTTCTGCCAATTTAGGGCAAGCTCCTGCTCGCCAAGCAGCTTTGGGTGCTGGTTTATCACCTCAGGCAAAATGTACAACAATCAATAAAGTTTGTGCTTCGGGAACAAAAGCAATTATGTTGGCGGCTCAAAGCATCATGCTTGGGATTTCGGATATTGTAGTAGCAGGCGGAATGGAAAGCATGTCGAATGCCCCATTTTATGTTCCGAATGCAAGATTCGGTTATAAATATGGTTCATCAACTATTGTTGACGGATTAGAAAAAGATGGTTTAACAGATGTTTATGAAAACTGTTCAATGGGCTTTTTTGCTGATAGAACCGCTCGTAAATACGGAATTAGCCGTGAAGCACAAGATAGTTATGCCATTGATTCTTACAAACGTGCTGCCGCAGCAGCAGAAAGTGGCTCATTTGCAGGCGAAATTGTTCCAGTAGAAGTAAAAACCAAACAAGGAAGTATTCTTATTACTGAAGATGAAGAATTCAAAAAAGTAAAATTTGAGAAAATTCCAGATTTAAAACCAGCTTTTGAAAAAAGAGGAACTGTTACTGCTGCAAGTTCATCAAACCTAAGTGATGGTGCATCTGCTTTAGTATTAATGTCTAAAAAGAAAGCTGATAAATTAGGTTTATTGCCAATCGCCAAAATTATTGGTATGGCAGATGCTGAACAAGAACCAGAATTCTTTACAACAACGCCAACAGTAGCTTTGCCAAAAGCAATCAAAATGGCTAATTTAATCAAAGAAGAAATTGATTATTATGAAGTAAACGAAGCCTTTGCTGTTGTACCTTTGGCTTTTGAAAAAATATTGGATATTCCACATAAAAAAGTAAATGTACACGGTGGTGCAGTAGCTTTAGGGCATCCACTAGGAGCATCCGGAGCTAGAATTGTTACTTCTTTAATTTATATTTTAAAACAAAAAGGAGCAAGATACGGAGCCGCTGGTATTTGTAATGGTGGCGGAGGAGCATCTGCTATTGTGATTGAAAGGATGTAATCTCTGAAAGTTTGTGGTAATTTTGCAGAAATTATTTCACTAAACAGCATTAAACAAGCGTGATTAAAATCGCAAAACAACATAATGAACGTAATTAAAAACACAAATTTTAATTTTCCCAACCAAACAAATTTTTACAAAGGAAAAGTACGTGATGTATATTCTTTTGAAAATCTTTTGGTGATGGTTGCCTCTGACAGAATTTCAGCATTTGATGTAGTTTTACCTAGAGCAATTCCATTTAAAGGACAAGTATTAAATCAAATCGCTGAACATTTTCTGAATGCAACCAGAGATGTAGTTCCTAACTGGCTTGTTGCTACTCCAGACCCTAATGTAAGTGTTGGTTTAAAATGCGAAACATATCCTGTAGAAATGGTTGTAAGAGGCTATTTGGCGGGTCATGCTTGGCGTACTTATAAATCTGGCTTACGCACTTTATGCGGAGTAACTTTACCAGAAGGTTTGAAGGAAAATGACAAATTGCCTACGCCAATTATTACACCAACTACCAAAGCTCACGAAGGGCACGATGAAGATATTTCAAGAGAAGAAATTCTTGTAAAGGGATTAGTCTCTGAAGCAGAATATGTTCAACTTGAGCAATACACATTGGCTCTTTTTGCAAAAGGTACTGAAATGGCTGCTGAACAAGGCTTGATTTTAGTAGATACAAAATATGAATTTGGTAATAAAGATGGACAAATCACTTTGATTGATGAAATCCATACGCCAGATTCTTCTCGCTATTTTTATGCGGATGGATACCAAGAACGCCAAAATAATAATGAATCACAAAAGCAACTTTCAAAAGAATTTGTTCGTGAATGGTTAATTGCAAATGGTTTTCAAGGTAAAGACGGACAAGTTATTCCTGAAATGACAGACGAGTGGGTTAATCAAGTTTCTGAACGTTATATCGAGCTTTTTGAACAAGTAACAGGCAAAAAGTTTGTGAAAGATAATTCAGAAAACATACTGGCTAGAGTTGAAGAAAACGTAAACAGTTATTTAAAGTCTTTGTAGGAAGTAAAACAAGAAATTACAACAATTTATGGAATTTAAGGTAGAAAAAAATGAGCAGTACGCTCTTATCGAACTTAAAGAAACTGCCTTAACGCAGGAAAATCACGCTGATTTAGAAAAAATAATTCGCCAGCTTTTCAGAGAAGGTTATGGTAATATTATTATTGAATTTAATACTATTACTGAATTAGACGGACATGGTATTTCGATAATTCGTAAAGCCAATAAAATTTGTTTGAATGAATTAGGACTATTAATTATCGTTACCAAAAATCAAGAAATTATCGACCAGTTAGATGCTGCAAAAATTGAAGAATTGACAGTAATGCCAACCGTTCAAGAAGCAATTGATGCTGTTTATTTGAATGAATTGGAAAACGATTTCCAATCAGACGAAGATGATGAATACGACCACGGCGAATACAGCGAAGGCGGTTCTGATGATGATTATTAATATTAAGGAGAGGTCAGTTCTAAAACTGACCTCTCTTATAACAAATCAATATTTTTAGTTGTTAGACTGATATTGATTTAAAACTATACAATCCATAAACAATCTTGAGTTTTCAGCTAACCATCCTAGGTACGGGTTCTGCCACACCCGTTTTAACGAGAAACCCGACGGCTCATCATCTCCAGATTGAGCAGGAAGGCTATTTGATAGATTGTGGAGAAGGCACACAAAGTCAGTTACTTCATTATAAAATCAGGACAACAAAACTCAAGTATATTTTCATTACACACCTTCACGGCGACCATTTTTTTGGTTTAATCGGTCTTTTATCTACTTTAAATATGCACCGAAGAATCGAAGATTTATGGATTTTTGCGCCAAAAGGACTCGCCGAAATTATCACAATTCAATTAAAATATTCTGATACTCGGCTGAATTTTAAAATACATTTTACAGAAACACAAACCGAAAAGAGCTATCTACTTTTTGAAAATGAGAATGTGACTATCACGACAATTCCACTGATTCACAGAGTACCTTGTTGTGGTTTTTTATTCAGAGAAAAAAGTAAGAAAAGAAAAATCGTAAAAAATACAAAACCTAGTGATTTGACTTTTGAAGAAATCAAAATGTTAAAAGATGGAGAAGACATCATTAATGCGGATGGTTCTGTGAAGTATAAAAACGAAAATTATACGATTCCTTCTTTAAAAAGTTGTAGTTATGCTTTTTGTTCTGATACGCTTTTTAATGAATCGGTTATTGATATTGTGAAAAATGTCGATTTGCTATATCATGAGGCAACTTTTCTGGATGAACTATTACCAAGAGCTACGCAGACAAATCATTCTACCACCAAACAAGCTGCCTTAATTGCCAAAAAAGCAAAGGTAGGCAAGCTTATTATTGGGCATTATTCTTCGAGATACAAAGAGTTAGAAACACATTTAGCTGAAGCTCGTGAAGTATTTATGAATTCTTATTTAGCCATTGAAGGCGAAACGCATAAAATTCGAGACATCAAAGTTTAATTCATCGAATTAAGTTGACCCAACCTTTGAACTCCCGTTTAGTGAATTTCAATAAATAATAATATTCCGCAGAAGCATACTCGCCACCAGTCCATCTAAAATTCCTATCTTTCGATTCATAGACCATCCCGCCCCAACGGTCGAAAATTTGGATAAACTCAAATTTTTCAAAGCAGTTATTTTCTGGCAAATCAGTTAGCGTAAAGTACTCGTTCTTTCCATCGCCATTAGGCGTAAATACATTTACAGGCTTAAAGGCATCATAACTTACCAACTTACTTTTTAGCACAACATTTACGGAAACAGTATCAAATCTATTCGGACTACAAGAATTATCTTCTGTAATAAAATCAATTACATAAGTAGCTTGGTCTTTTCCATCAAGTAAGCTACAATCTACTTTCCATGCAAAGGGATTAATGATTTTAGCCACACCATTTTTATCTGTCCAAACTGCTCCTACTTTAGCCAAATCAAAACCTTTTCCTAAAGCATATAATTTTATTGGGTCGGCGTCTGGGTCTTGTGCAGTAACATCAAAATTAATTGGTTGAACCTCCGTCCCATCTAAGATGATTTCTATTTCATTCTTCGCCAAAGAAGTCAATACGTTCGGTGCAAGGCTAGGAATGGGCAAAGCCTTTAAATTAACCGAAATACTATCTCTTAAATTTCTATTACAACGAGTATCAGTAATAAAAAAATCTACGATATAATCATTACTCCTGACGGCATTACAATTCGGTGTCCAAGTAAAAGGCGAACTGACTGTTCCTAATCCTGTTACAGAGCCAAAGTTCATACCAATATCTGCAAGGTTAAATCCTCTACCTTTGGCTGTAATCGTGATATTATCATTGTCTATATCTTTCCCAAACAGATTAAATTTCAATTGTTGGTTAATGATTACTTCTCCTTTTCTATTTTGTAAATCAGTTGAAATATTGGGGCGATTATTCAAATCGGGTTCAACAATTACCTTTACTCTTAAAGTACTTACCATCGGCTGCGGACAACCATTATCCGAAGCAATCAAATCAAATATTAATGGTTTTCCATCAAAACTAGCTGTACAGGCATCAAAGCATAATTCAGCTCTAAGCGTATCTTTATAAGTATTTGTACGAGTTGAAGTTGGAGTAAGCGTATAAGAACCTGTAAAATTATTGGGAAGAATTTTTAAGTTGAGTTCTTGATTTGGATCTAAATCAGTCACTAAAAAACTTAAACATTTTTGTTGATTAGCCTTAATTGTTATCGTTTGATTGGTATCATAAAAGTCTGTTTTACCTTTTTCTCTTAAAAAACTTAGCGGTGCATTATTGGTTGGGCAATCAATTACTTTCAATTGAAAATCCCTTCTCACCTCTCCTATTTTCTTGCCATTTCTAAATTCTTCAGTTAACACACAAAAAACATACAAGCCTAAAAGGTCTGTCGTTACTGAAAGTTGACCAGTTCGGGGATTTACACTTAAAGGTTTAGGACCGGGAATCACATTATTGATACCATAACCTGTTTGCCAGCGAACAAGTGGATAGTTACTACTACCAACTGCGAAATCTGGCTTGGGGTTTTGTGTGTTAGAAAAACCATTTAATGGCGTCACTAAACTATAAACCAAACTATCTTTATCGGCATCTGTTGCACCAAAATCAAATACAAACGGACGACCACGGCAAATATAATCACCAGTAAGTTTACCAAATATTGGAGAAGAATTTTCGAATGTTTTTCCATCAATTTTTAAGGCAGGAAACGCCAAATAAAATACAGAACCAGCCGCTTCTGGGTTTTGAATATTAGTAATGATATTATTCCTACAGCATCGTTCCCATACAAAATAATAACCATCTGGATCCGTAAAATTGTCTGGGAGTAAGTAAATGTAGCCGCTGTAACGAATCAATCTAGTTCTTACAGAATTATTCTGAACACAATTCGGATTAGAAAAACCTATTAAACTATCACTAATTATCGGTAAAGTAGCTACTCCTAGATATAAATTATCCCTTTTTCTATACAAAACCAAAGAGACAGTTGGGTCTTTAGCTCCAACATTACCATTAATATCATCAAAATATAAATTAAGGCTTAAGCGGTGAGTAGCATTAGGTTGATTTTTCACTACTTGTAATTCAATCTCACCGCCAACAATATGCGTAGCATTGGCTTGTAACATTGAAAATAACAATAAGAACAAAGAGAGTAAAGTTTTTTTCATACAGTTAAAACAGGAGGTTTTACAAATTATTGATTGACAAACTTACTTTACGATATTATTGACAAAACAAAAGGGATAAAGGTTGTTTATATGTACTCAAAATTAATAATCTAAATACTTCAAAATCTTATTTTTATTATCGTCCTTAAAACGAAATTTATTTAAAGAAATGTATCTAAAAACATCAAATAAGTAAAAGGTTTGTAATGAGTTCAATAAGTTATCAATGTAGTCTAAAAAATTGAATATCTTTACCAAGTTAATCACAAATTGATTCTAATTAACACTATAGAATTAATAGGCTAGTATCCAAGCATTTACATCGTATAAATATAAAAATAAGCTCTTTAATCATTGCTTTTTAGAATTTTTACAGCTAAATGAATAAAAATGAGATTTTTTTCATAAAAAACTTATAAATTAATTAAAATTGAAATTTTCAATATTTTACCATTAATTTTAAAGTAAGATTTATTACAAAATTGCAAAATCATTAAAAACCAGTCTAAAAAAAGTCGTTTTTCGCAAAAAAAATATTCATATTCAGCAAATAATGTTTTTGGACGATATCTTTAAAAATTGCATCTAACTAAGATAAAATTTTACGAATTCTTGAAATTATATCATTCAGATGATTATTCGGCAAAATGCTATTTTTTCCAAAGAATTTCTTGTATATCTTTGTAATAACAAAACAGAAAGCAATACATTCTTCATTTTTCATAAAATTGAAGTGAAAGAAAATCCTACTTCAATTTTATTATTTTCATTTTATACTGTATTTCTCTGACAATTTTCCAATATTATAGTAAAACAATTGCCACTAACATAATCTCAAGTTCTCTGTTAGTAAATTTAAAAACAGACCCATTACCATGACTAATTTCGACAATAAAGGTTTGTACCGTAAAGAATTCGAGCATGATGCTTGTGGAATCGGCTTCGTAGCGAACATGAAAGGACGTAAGTCTCATAAAGTAGTTGCGGATGCAATTCAGATGCTCATTCGTATGGATCACCGTGGTGCGTGCGGCTGTGACCCTAATTCAGGTGACGGTGCAGGAATTTTATTACAAATTCCTCACGAATTCTTTTTGGAAGAATGTACTAATTTAGGTATCGACTTACCTGCTGCTCAGGAATACGGAGTAGGTATGACTTTCTTTCCAAAGGATAAAACAATTCGTGAAGAATGTAAGGAGATTATTACCCGAAAGGCCAAGCGCTTAGGCTTAGAAATTTTGGGATATCGTGTAGTTCCATGTGATAATTCTGAAATTCTAGGTGCTGAATCTGGAAATACAGAACCACAGATGGAACAATTATTCATCAAGCGTCCGGCTAGCATCACAGATGAAATGGCGTTTGAAAGAAAATTGTACGTTTTCCGTCAATACACAGCTCGTATTATCAACGAAACAGTCAAAGGTTTAGACAATAAATTTTACTTTGCCTCTCTGTCTGCTCATACCATTATTTACAAAGGTATGTTAACGACAATGCAAGTTCCGGGATATTTTGATGATTTGAAACGTGAAGAATTTACTTCTGCTTTAGCAATTGTTCACTCTCGTTTCTCTACAAATACTTTCCCTGAATGGAAATTGGCACAACCATTCCGTTTTATTGGTCACAATGGTGAAATCAACACTGTGAAAGGTAATGCGGCTTGGATGCAAGCTCAGTCTGCTTTGTTTGAATCTGAGTACTTCACTAAGGAAGAAATGGAGATGATTTTACCAATTTGTCAGTTAGGTCAGTCCGACTCTGCCATTTTGGATAATGCTATCGAATTATTGTACATGAGCGGTCGTTCACTTCCACATGTAATGATGATGTTGATTCCTGAAGCTTGGGACGGTAACGAGCAAATGGAGCAATACAAAAAAGATTTTTACGAATACCACGCAGCCATGATGGAGCCTTGGGATGGTCCAGCTTCGATTTCATTTACAGATGGAAAAATGATTGGTGCAACTTTAGATAGAAATGGTTTACGTCCATCTCGTTATTGGGTAACTGATGATGATTTCGTTATCATGGCTTCTGAAGCAGGTGTTTTAGATATTGACCCCGCTAAAATTGTGTCAAAAGGACGTTTACAACCGGGTAAAATGTTCGTGGTGGACATGGAAGCTGGTCGTATCATTCCTGATGATGAATTAAAAGAGAAAATCTGTCAACAAAATCCTTACGGAGAATGGTTGAAAACGAATAAAATTAAAGTAGAAGATTTACCTGCGGCTGGTGCTGAATACCGTACTCCATTTGAACGTGAATTATTATTACGTCAACAAGTATTCGGTTTCACTACAGAAGATTTAAGAGTAATTCTTTCTCAAATGGTTGAAACTGGTAAAGAAGCTTTAGGTTCAATGGGTGTTGATACTCCTTTGGCTATTCTTTCTGACCAAGCTCAACATTTATCTTATTACTTTAAGCAATTATTTGCACAGGTAACCAACCCACCAATTGACTCAATTCGTGAGCGTACAGTAATGTCATTATTATCTGACATCGGTGGTTTGAAAAACTTGTTGAAAGAATCTCCTGAACATTGCCGTCAGATTGAAATTCGTCAACCAGTTTTGACAAATGGTGAAATTGAGAAAATTCGTTGGATAGACCACAAAAACTTCCAAACGAAATCTATTCACGCTACTTTCCGTGCAACAGGTGAGAAAGGTCAATTAAAAAGAGCTTTAGATAGAATCTGTCAATATGCAGAAGATGCAGTGGATGATGGATATGCTATCATTTTATTAACTGACCGTGGTGTGGATTCATCACATGCTCCAATTCCATCTTTATTGGCTGTTAGTGCGGTACATCATCACTTAATTCGTCAAGGAAAAAGAGCTCAAGTTGGTTTAATTGTTGAAGCTGGAGACGTTTGGGAAACACATCACTTCGCTACTTTAATTGGCTTCGGTGCATCTGCTGTAAACCCTTACATGGCATTTGAAACAATTAATGGGATGAAGGAAAAAGGTATTCTACAAGTAGATTACCCTTATGAAAAACTTCAAGCAAATTACATTAAAGCTGTTAATGGTGAATTGTTGAAAATTTTCTCTAAAATGGGAATTTCAACACTTCAATCATATCAAGGTGCTCAGATTTTTGAAATTGTTGGTTTAGGTAAAGAAGTAGTAGATACTTATTTCTCTCGTGCTATTTCAAGAATCGGTGGTATTGATTTAGAAGGCATCGCTAAAGAAGCCTTAATCAAACACAGAAATGGTTACCCTGAATTGCCAGTAGCTAATCCTAAATTGGAAGTTGGAGGTATTTATCAATGGAAACAACGTGGTGAAGCCCACTTGTTCAATCCAGAAACGATTCACCTTTTACAACAATCAACTAAGAATAACAGCTATCAGCAGTATAAAAAATATTCTAAATTGATTGACGACCAATCTGAAAAAGCAATGACCCTACGTGGTTTGCTTAAATTCAAGAAAGGTAAATCAATTGATATTAGTGAAGTAGAGCCAATTGAAAATATTTTCAAACGTTTTGCTACTGGTGCGATGTCTTTCGGTTCAATTTCTTATGAAGCGCATACTACTTTAGCGATTGCGATGAACAGAATTGGCGGTAAGTCAAACTCTGGTGAAGGTGGTGAAGACCCAATCCGTTTTACTCCACTTGCTAATGGAGATTCAATGAACTCTGCTATCAAACAAGTAGCATCTGGACGTTTTGGAGTAACGGCTCATTACTTGACTAACGCTACTGAGTTACAAATCAAAATGGCTCAGGGTGCAAAACCAGGTGAAGGTGGACAATTACCGGGACACAAAGTAGATGATTGGATTGGAAAAACTCGTCACTCTACACCTGGAGTAGGTTTGATTTCTCCTCCTCCTCACCACGACATTTATTCAATTGAAGATTTAGCTCAACTAATTTTCGATTTAAAAAATGCTAACCGTGCCGCTAGAATCTCTGTAAAATTAGTTTCTGAAGCAGGTGTTGGAACAATTGCAGCGGGTGTTGCAAAAGCCCATGCTGATCATATTTTGATTGCTGGACACGATGGTGGCACTGGAGCATCTCCGCTTTCATCAATTCGTCATGCTGGTTTACCTTGGGAACTTGGTTTAGCTGAAGCACACCAAACTTTGGTAAGAAACAAATTGCGTGGACGTGTTACAGTTCAAACTGATGGACAAATCAGAACTGGTAAAGACTTAGCAGTAGCGGCTTTATTAGGTGCTGAAGAATTTGGTGTAGCAACAGCTGCACTTGTAACGGCTGGTTGTATTATGATGCGTAAATGTCATGTGAATACTTGTCCAGTTGGAGTAGCAACACAAGACCCACGTTTAAGAGCGTTATATACTGGTCAACCAGAACACGTTGTGAATCTATTTACTTTCTTGGCAACTGAATTGCGTGAAATCATGGCTGAATTAGGTTTCAGAACGGTTAACGAAATGGTTGGTCAAGCAGATAGATTAGAGATGAAAGAAGCTCTTAGCAATTGGAAATTGAAGCATTTAGATTTATCTCCAATCTTGTATAAACAACCAATGGCATTGGATGTTGCTTTATATAAGCAAGAAGATCAAGATCATGGTTTACAAGACCAAATCGACTGGAAATTGTTAGAGATAGCTAAACCAGCACTTGAAAACGGAGAAAAATCAACAGGTGAATTAGAAGTAATCAACGTGAATCGTACTATCGGAACGATGTTATCGAACGAAATCACGAAGAAATATGGTGCAAAAGGTTTACCAAGCGACACAATTCATGTTAAATTTAAAGGAACTGCTGGACAATCATTTGGTGCGTTCTCTGTAAATGGTATCACATTTGAATTAGAAGGTGACTCTAACGATTATATCGGAAAAGGACTTTGTGGCGCTAAGCTAATTGTATATCCAAGTAAAAAAGCAACATTCAATCCATCTGAAAATGCAGTAGTTGGAAACGTATCGTTCTACGGTGCAACATCTGGCGAAGCATATTTAAGAGGTATGGCAGGCGAACGTTTCTGTGTAAGAAACTCAGGTGCTAAAGTTGTCGTAGAAGGTATTGGCGACCACGGTTGTGAGTACATGACAGGCGGTTTAGTAGTCATCTTAGGTGAAACAGGTAGAAACTTCGGTGCTGGTATGTCGGGTGGTGTGGCTTACATCTGGGACAAAAAAGGAGACTTTGCTCCTAAATTGAACGGTGAAATGGTAGCCATTGAAGAATTGACAGTTGAAGATCAAAATATATTAAAAATGTATGTAGAACAACATTTACAATATACAGATTCAGATACTGCTAAAACTGTTCTTGATAATTGGGCTACTACTTTACCACAATTCCTAAAAGTAATGCCTCAAGATTTCAAAAAAGCGCTGGCTTCACGCAACATCAGCGTAGCAGAAGTTTTAGAGAACAAGGATGTTGTTTACAAAGATATTCAAGTAGAAATTGCACATTAATATCATTTGAAAACTTGAAAATGCGTCAATTCAAAACTATTTGAGTTGACGCATCTCAAAATCAATCTCAAAAAATATTAAAGATTGATTTCAAATTTTCAAATCCTCAAATTTTCAAATTAAAGAAATGGGAAAACCAACAGGATTTTTAGAGGTTACTAGAGAAACTCCAAAGAAAAGACCCGTAGCAGAACGTGTCGAAGACTTCAAAGAAATAGATATTGATTTTACTGCTGATAAAGTAAAATCTCAAGCAAGTCGTTGTATGGATTGTGGCGTACCTTTTTGCCACAGTGGTTGCCCACTAGGTAATATTATTCCAGAATTCAACGATGCAGTGTATGATCAAAACTGGGCTTATGCGTATGAGATTCTTTCTTCTACGAATAATTTCCCTGAATTTACTGGTCGTATTTGCCCAGCTCCATGCGAATCTGCATGTGTGTTAGGTATCAATAAACCACCAGTAACGATTGAATATATTGAGAAATCAATTATTGAATATGCTTTCGGTAATGGTTTGGTAAAACCAAATATTCCAACAAAACGTACTGGTAAAAAAGTGGCTGTTGTAGGTTCTGGCCCTGCTGGTATGGCTTCTGCTGCTCAATTAAATAAAGCTGGTCATACAGTAACTGTTTTTGAACGTGCTGACAGAATTGGTGGATTGTTACGTTACGGTATCCCAGATTTCAAATTAGAGAAATGGGTTGTTCAACGTAGAGTTGAAGTAATGGAACAAGAAGGAATTATTTTCAAAACAAATACAAATGTTGGTGTTGACATCAAAGCTGATGATTTGTTAGAAGATTTTGATTTAGTAGTTCTTTCTGGTGGTTCAACAATTCCAAGAACTTTAGGTATTCCGGGTTCTAATTTGAAAGGAATTTATCCAGCAATGGAATTCTTATCTCAACAAAACAAAAGAGTAGCTGGTATCGAACGTGAAGTGAATCACATGGGTAAGCCTTATCCAATGGGCGAACTTTACGCTACTGATAAAAATGTTGTTGTAATTGGTGGTGGAGATACTGGTTCTGACTGTGTTGGTACTTCAAACCGTCATAAAGCAAAATCTGTTACACAAGTTGAGGTAATGCCAATGCCGCCGAAAGAAAGAGCAGCACATACTCCTTGGCCAAATTGGCCTATGATGTTACGTACCTCTACTTCGCATGAAGAAGGTGCTGATCGTCACTGGTCTATTGCCGTAAAAGAATTTATTGGCGATGCTGATGGAAACTTAAAAGGGCTTAAAATTGCTGACATTGCAATGGAAGTTGTTGATGGAAAAGCGCACCAAGTTCATACCAATGAGCGTGAAATTCCTGTAGAATTAGCCTTAATTGCTGCTGGTTTCTTACATCCACAACGTGAAGGTATCCTTGCACAATTGGAAGAAAAAGGACTAGAGTTTGATGATAGAGGCAATGTGAAAGCTCATAATTATCAAACAGCAATTGATAAAGTATTTGCTGCTGGTGATATGCGCAGAGGACAATCTTTAGTAGTTTGGGCAATTTCAGAAGGTAGAGAAGCAGCACGTGCAGCTGATATTTACTTGATGGGAGAATCTGTACTAGAAGCTAAAAATATTTCAAGTTTCGCAGTTGCATAATTAAATTGATATACAAAAGCCGTCATTTCTGTTGAATTGACGGCTTTTTTTATGCGCTTTTATCAGAGTTGTTTCTACTCATTTTTCTAAATTCATTTGGCGTCCTTTTCTTCTTTCTTAAAAACACTCTATTGAAATAAGTAATACTTTCAAATCCTGTCTGAAAGCCAATTTCAGCAATCGTTTTATCGGATGCTGTCAATAATGAACAGGCCTTTCCGATTCTGATTTCATTCAAATAATCTGAATAAGTCTTTCCAGTCATTTTTTTAAAGAACTTACAAAAGGCACTTTCAGATAAATGAATTAACTCAGCGACGTTTTTCAATGAAATATCAGTTGATAAATTCTTCAACATGTACTGACAAACCGTATTAATTCTTAGTTCATTTTCTTCATTTTTAATCGGTTGAAAAAAAGGAGAAGCTAATACTTCATAGGGTAGTTCTGTAAGAATTTCAAATATTTCAAGCAAAATATTAATCCTTGTTATACCCTCTTTCTGATTGATGGTTTCCATTTTACTAATCACTTCCAAAGGAGGATTAGGAAAATATAAACCTTGACCACTCATCTCCAATATCTTTTTAAGCTTACTAAATTCATTTAAGACTAAAAAACGCTCGATAAAATGATTGGTAAATTGTATAACTACAGCAGCTGAAACAACGTTTTTTTCTTTATCGCTCATCCAAGTATGTGGTAAATCTGGACCAATCAAGACCAAATCTCCTTTTTGAAAACTCTCAAAAGAATCTCCAATAAACCTGTCTCCTATCCCACTTTCAATAAGCGTCAATTCAAATTCTGGATGGTAATGCCATCTATATTCAAAATTTGGAGTAGTATATTGATTGATTATAAAAGAGTTGATTTGATTATCAGCACTTAAATCTTCAAGTATTGCTTTCATTTAAACACTATTTTTAACAAAAAATATTAAAATACAAATTAAATATTTCAATATAGTGCTATATTTTGAATTTTTAGTGGAGAATATACTTTTACTTTATGAATAATTTTGTGGTCAATTCTTTACTGAATATTAAATTCTTAATGTCATGTTTGAAATCGCCACATCAATTTTGGAAGACCTCAATAAGCCTTATAAATTAAGCCAAGAACAGATTGAGTTTTATCAAGAAAACCGCTATCTTAAACTCAAGAATGTATTAAACAAAGATGTTATTGAACTATATAATCTCTTAATAAGAGAGAAAGTACAAGAACTAAATACCATGAATATCCCGCTTGAAGAAAGAGATGTTTATAACAAAGCTTTCTTACAAATCATGAATATTTGGACTCAGAGTGCTACCATTAAAGAATTTGTATTCAGTAAAAGAATTGCAAAAATCGCTAGTGATTTAATGCAAGTAGATGGTGTTCGGCTTTATCATGACCAAGCACTTTTCAAAGAACCAGGAGGAGGCTTTACTCCTTGGCATGCAGACCAATATTATTGGCCTTTAGAAAGCGATAAAACCGTTACTGCTTGGATTCCATTACAAGAAACACCTTTAGAAATGGGTCCACTTGAATTTAGTGCCAAAAGCCATTTAATGCAAGAAGGACGCAATCTTAAAATCAGTGATGATAGTGAGATTGAAATTCAAAAAAAATTAAGACTCGGCGATTTCCTACAAGTAAAAGAAGCATTTGAATTGGGAGAAGTAAGTTTTCATTCTGGATGGATTTTCCATAGAGCTGGCGCTAATCAAACTGATAAAATGCGACAAGTAATGACAATGATTTATATGGATAAAGATATGACACTTAAAAATCCTGAAAATGTAAATCAACAAGCAGATTGGGAAACTTGGTGTCCAGGGGCAAAAGTTGGAGAGGTTGTTAACACACCATTGAATCCAATTATTTACGAAAAAGCATCATAACACTATCAATTTTAAAGAAAGACTGTATTACTTGATATTTTATCACAGTTATAAGTAACATGTTTAAAACTTTTTCAGTCATAAAATTCTCTAGTATTAAAGTCAAAAAAAGTCCCTACAGCATTTACACACTGCGGGGACTTTTTTTAAAAAACATTCTATAAGCCGGATTCTGTCGATTGAATTTTTCTTTACAGAAATCTTCAAAAGTCTTATCATTTATCTCGAATAGTAGTCACCTACTACCTCTATCAACCTACCCACTGACACGAACGAGCCGTCCTTTACTTTGTTGTTGCCAACGCCGCTTGCCAGCCTATTTGGTCTTTCAACTCATGAGGTTTACCGATGCCTCGTTTGTCACCAACCGAGCGGTAGTCTCTTACGCTACCTTTTCACCCTTACCCTTTCAGGCGGTAATTTTCTGTGGCACTTGCTGTTACGGTTTCGTCTCCAAAACCGTACCTTCCCGTTAGGAAGCATGATGCTCTGTGTTGTCCAGACTTTCCTCCCCTGCTTTCACAAAGGCGATAAGACGAATGCTTTCTGTTACAAAGTTAGCTTTTAGTTTTTACAAACCATCTACTTTTATATCTAACTTTCCATTCGCATTGATTACCGCAATGATAGAATTGGGTGTTAGATATACTTTATCAGGCGTTAATTCACTAATACTTCCATTCAAAGTAATGCCTTTTGCTACTTTATTATTGGTTAAGTTCGCCTGCATTTGCTTTTTCATCTCATCAATTTGTCCACCGATTTTAAACGTCAAAGCGTCTTTCATATTCTTGGCAAACTTTCCTTGAAAAAACCAATTGGCTGTATTTACCAATAAATTCTTCGTTTTTAAATCATAATCGAAATTCTGCAAATAAACCGATTTCGTTGTTGGGTCGTAAGCTGGAACACCTTTATAATAAATACTACCGTTGATACTTCCTTTCAAACCTGCTTTGATAACCATTTTATCTTGGTCTCCATAAATATCAATTTCGGTTACTCCTACATTGTACTTACCATCTTTAAAAGAGAAATTTTGTCCAATTAAAGTATCAGCCGTCAACTTCGCAGCTTCACGCAATGGAATTTCAGCAATGATACCTACTTTAAAATCATCAGCAATTTCATTGACCAATTTTAAATCTGGCACTGTATTTACTGCTTGGAAAGTAGGTTTTGTACCTGTTATCGTTTCAGTATAAGCCTGAATACCAATCGTTGCTTTTACTTTGTTGTTGACGGTAGTAAGCGGTGTCATTTGTAAACCAACTGGTGTTACTTTCAACCAAGTACGATATTTTTCAGAAAGTAAATAAGGTTGCATGGCTGTATTCCAAGCTTGTAACACATATTTTTTAATTTCGACATTTTTCTTCACAGCATCATCAACTGATTTCAACAAGGTTGCTTGTTGCGAATTCAAGGCTCTTTCTACCAAACCTGTTACTGGTATTTCATAACCACCTAAACGCAAAGTTGGTTTTTTAATCCATTCATAACCCATCGGAAAGCTTTGTACTGTTGCTGTCCAATTCGGAGAAATAGAGAATTTTGTTCCAAATTTCAGATTGAAATCAAAAGATAATTCTTGTGGAGGAATAGAAATCCCCATTACTTTATAGCCTGCTCTTACCCATACTTTTAGCGGAACGCTAAATAAAAAGGCTTCGTCTTTGGTCGTTACTGTAATGTTATCTCGCTTGTTTACTTTACACATGAAGTTATCAAAATTGTTATCCTCCATGCTATTGTCTTCATAAATCAAGTCTTTGATATTGGCATTGATTTGTCTTTCTACATCGCCCATTGTAATTTCAAAAGGGATTCCAATCGTCGAAAGACTTTTTTCTACTTGTTTTCCATTATACATATACGATTCTTTGGGTGCTTCAGGATTAGCAGTAGTATTTGTATTTTTTGAACCAGCACAGCCTTGAAGCAAAATAATAGCAATTAAGGCAAAAAGTGTTTTTTTCATTTATGTTTTATATTTTTCTATAGATTACGTTTTAAAATTGACTATGGTATTCGTGAATAAATACTTCTATTTATTTTCATCAAAAAAAATATTTATTTTATCAAGACCTTACTTTTCTTGTCTTGACACAAGAAAAGTAACAAAAGAAAGTCAAGAAATTCCGAAACTCGCTACGCTCAAACAGCGGAATTTCGTAAAAATGCTGACGCCCAAATATTTTATAATTCATAACTCATATCTATTAAAACCTATTTAATCTTCACATTAGTAGCGCCATAGCCAAACTTTTCTTTCTGAGCGTCTTCAAAGTATTTTACATTTTTATGTCCCGAAAGTTTTTTGTGAATGGCATCTCTGAGTACTCCGTTTCCAACACCATGAATAAAAGTAATTTCATCCATTCCGTTAGCGATGGCTGCTTCAAACTGTTTATCAAAAGTAGTAATTTGTAAAGCTAACATTTCACGATTCGACATCGCCCATGAATCAGCAGACAATTTTTCGATATGTAAATCAACTTTAAGAGCTGGTTTAGCTGGTAATGTTGCTACTGGTTCTGGTACTTGTTTTTCAAACATTTGTTCCTTCAATTTCTCAGTATCAATTTTTGTTGGAACAGGATTAACAGCATCTTCAGAATCTAATTGAAACAAATGTGCATCTTGATTCAGAATCGGAGCTTTTTGTTTACTCTTGAAAAAAGTATTTACTCTAAATTTCAAACGTCTTACCAAAGGTTCTGGCAATTTCATAAATGCCAAACGATAGAAAAACGCTTGAAAAACAAATGTTCCCCATTCTTCAAAATCCTTTACTAAAACGTTTTGTACTTTGATAGAAGTTTTTGGTTTCAATGTTCCTGCTGCCAAACCTTTATGGTGTGGGTCTGAACCAACCGAAAGCATAAAAGGTAATTCCCAATCGGTATTATTGATAAGATGTTGCGAAAGTTCACGATCATTCACAGGCACAAAAGCCATGTAAATACCTTTGTTTGCTAATATTTCTGGTGTTGTAGGTTGGCGACGCTCAATACTTGCTTGTGGTTCAAATGAACGAGAAGGTGCAACTGGTTTAAATGTTTTTTGTTCTAATTCATCAATAATTACGGCATCCGAACGCTTTACGGGAATCGTAAAACCGTCTTCAATTTCTATTTCAATAATATTATTCGACAAAATCTTGGTAACGATTCCTTCTTCTTTCCCACGTAATAGTCTTACTCTATCTCCTATATTCATTTTCTTAATTGTTAATTTGTTCGCAATTTAGGGCTTTAGTTACAGTTAACAGTTATTTGGAATCTGTTATCTGAGAAATTTAACTTTAAAAAAGCTCACTGCTCACATCTCAAAGCTTACAGCTATCTAAACGTCACAACATTTTTTATATTTCTTTCCACTTCCACAAATACAAGGGTCGTTTCTGCTGATAAGTACTTCTGATGAAGCATTTTTAGGATTAATAATTCCTTTTACATAAAACCATTTTCCATTTTCTTTTACAAAAGTAGAATGTTCATGGTGAATTGACGTTTGTCCCTGAGCGTTGTTAAAATAAGCTTTAAAAGTTACTTCTCCATTCACATCATTTACTTGTCCATTTTTAGTGTTTAATATTTCAAGTTTTTGCCATTGATTTTCGCTTGCCCAATCTGCTAAATCTTGTTTGCTAAACTTAGCACGTTCTGTAAAATGGGTACTTGCTAATAAATAATCAGGTGCTACAGAGGCATAAGCTGAATACCTCGAACGCATCAATGCCTCCGCTGTAAGGGCTTCTTTTTTTCCTAAAATAATTGGTTCACAACATTCGCTAAAAGCTAAGTTTGAACCACAATAACATTGAACAGAAATCATAAATTTTGGAGTTGTGAATTGTGAATTATATAGTGATTAGTAAAGAGTGATTGGCGATTAGCATTATAAGAATAAATTAATTGAGCATATAAACCTATAAGGATTTGAGGTTAAAACTCTTTTTATTAGTCAATTGTAAAAATCCTTATAGGTTTAATCAAATACTTCTGAATATTTAATATTTA
The DNA here is from genome assembly GCF_040543805.1 of Arcicella rosea. NCBI lineage: Bacteria > Pseudomonadati > Bacteroidota > Cytophagia > Cytophagales > Flectobacillaceae > Arcicella > Arcicella rosea. Next base: position 264,180 of record NZ_JBEUMS010000008.1, on the reverse strand, counting down.
TATTTTGGCAACACGCAAAATCTTTTCCATCTTTTTGCCTTTTGCTAATTCATCTACTAATTTGTCTAAATACCTTACTTCTTTCGTTAAAGCATTTTCTATTTCTTCTATTCTGTAGCCACAAATTACACCTGTAATAAGAGACGCATTATGATTGAGGTTAGCTTTCTGAAAAAATGTTTCAAACGTCACTTTTTCAGAAATCAATTCATCTAGCTCTTTATCATCAAAGCCCGTCAACCACGTTATAACTTGGTGTAATTCCTCTTTTGTCCTGCCCTTGCTTTCAACTTTTTTAACATAGTATGGATATACCGATGCAAAAGTCATTTTTGCAATTCGCTCATTGTGCTCAGTTGTTACTTTCATCATAATATTTTAATGGAACGCTTTTAACTGTTTTCAAAGTGGATACAAATATAAATATAATCCCACATCTATAAAAAATATATAACACACTGCTTTACAGACAGATAATTCCAATTCAACAAAAGAACATTCTCTTATTTCGATGGTATTCTGTATCGTTTTGTAAGGTTATAAAGCAATTTTGTAAGCTTACAATAAAGTTTTGTAAGGTTGCAAAACAGTTTTGTAAGCTTACAATAAAGCATTGTAGGGTTGCAAAACAATTTTGTAAGCTTACAATAAAGTTTTGTTGACTTACAAATTTGCTCTGTTTGTCATCAAAATATCCAAGAATACTTGCTTACAAGGCATGTCAGCATCCAAAACAAATACCTCAACTTTCATCGGAATTTTGCGTATTTTAGAGAGTAATTTGTTGGAATGGGTTGGAAAAAATGGGGATAAATAGAATTTTACTTAACAAATAAACACACCATAATCAACTCATAAATACCCATTTAAGAGTATCCTAAAATATTAATTGGTTAATTTCCATTATTTATTTACTTTTAAGAAAAAAGGCAAATATACGTACATCTTTAAGTTAACAGTCAGCTTAGAACGTCACCCAATCAACTTAAAAATATTTAATACTCCAGCCTTGTTCATGTCTTCACAAAAAACTTTGTGTTTTGTTACATTAATCAAATATGATTGAGCTTAATGGATAAGTTAATTTGTAGAATTACTTGTGTACACGCAAACAATGACAATAGATTTAATTTAAAAAACTGGTAAAATAGAATGATAACTATAAAAAACTTTAAGACAGCTTTAATATGGCTTCCATCAATCATAATAGCTTTATTCTTTATCCAGAATGCTTTTGAAAAAATATTTCAGTCAAATCAAATATCTAAACTTGGATTAAGTAATACCTCCGTTATTGGGGTAGGCATTTTTCTATTAATTGCAACCACCTTATTTTTATTTCAAAAAACCGTAATTATTGGTGCTTCAATTTTAGCTTCTTATATGACATTTGTAGTTTTTGTCCATATCAATAAAGGGAAACCTTTTTTACTTACATTGCTAATTGTTCTAGTCACGATTGTTGCAGCATATCTAAGAAAAACAAAGCTTTTTTCTGAAAAATAAAATAATTATACAATTCCTTCTCCTGTCGTTTTTTTGTGTTTTTACAAAAACTTAGTATTTTACAGCCGTTGTTCGTGTCTTCACGAAAAACCCGTGTATTATCATATTAATAGATAAAATTCACCAAATTATTTGTAGAGACACAAATAATGGCAATAAGAATAAATAAATGTTTAAAAAATCCATCAAACCAATAAACCAAAATAATCAAATGAAAGAAAATAACAAACTCGCTGAATTAACATTAGAAGAATTACTAATAAAACAAAAAAAGGCAAAGGGTGCTGTTATAGGACTCGGCATCGTGATGGCAATTGCTTTAATTACTCTTATTTATCTTGCTATAAAAAGTAAAAATTATGTATTACTTGCTGTTGCTGGTGGTAGTGGTCTAACTTTTTTACCAAGTATTATTGCTCTAAAACAAATAGAAACTGAAATAAAATCACGAAAAAGCTAGATAAGCTATTGTTAATTGCCTCATTGCCATTGTTCGTATCACTACGAAATAATTCGATGAATTATTTGTGAAGACACAAACAATGGCAATGAGCTTTTGTATTTTACAACCAATAAAAACCTAAATAAACTCCAAACCCTATTTATTAAATGAAATTTTCAGAAGGTTTACAAAAAATACTTCCATTTGGTTATCTATTTCTTGTGGTAATGGGCATCTTGAAAGAGAGTGTTTTCTATTACCAAATCGGGATAAATATTTTGAAATACTCTACCATCATGGATATTTTGATTAGTCCGATTGCTACGCTTACCGCACATCCAATCATATTGATAGCCGTAATTTTGGTGATTGTTTTTGCTTATGCTTTTCCAACATACTTATCTAAACAAAGCCATAGAAAATGGATTCAGAAAATATCTGGTTTAAAAAGTAAAAATGAGTTAAGTAATGAAGAGCTTAGTGAAAATCTTACCAATTTATTCATTAAATATCTCACAATTAGCTTATTGGCATTCTTTCTTGGAATAGGAATTGGTGAAGGGATTGGCTTATCAAAGAAAATAATGAACAACAAAATAATGTATAACCAAAAGCTTAATTACAGCAGTGGCGATTCAGAGCAGATTTACCTGATAAGCTCAAACAGTGTCTATTATTTTTATCTTGCAAAAGGCAACAAAGCCATCAAAATCGCTCCAATAGGTGCAATAAAGAGTATTGAATTGACGAATAATAAAATGTTGAAATAGCACTTGGCTTACAGCTATCAATCAGTAATGTACCCTTATTAAACAAGAAATATAGATTGTATTTTTCCTAATAAATCTCAACAATGACATTAACGATTAAACGCTATGGCTCTTTACCAGTTTGCTCCAAGCCCAAGTTTAACCGAATTTGTTCGGGTGTATAGAGTTGTTCATTTTGTTTTTGAAGATATTACAAACATTCCTTACAAACCTTATCCGCCTAAACCTGAACATTGTCTAAGTTTTTATCCTCGTGATACCGAAACCGTTGAATTTGCTAACAAAGGAACGAAAATCAATAACCTAAAAACGGTTTTGATTGGGCAACAAAGTGAAGTAACCAATAGATTTGTCGGAAAAGATTTTTTAGTTTTTCAAGTAGTGTTTAGTCCAGGAGGTTTGTTTCGTTTGACGGGGATTCCCGCACAAGAACTCAACAATTGTTATATTGATGCCGAAACTATTTTTGGAAATGCCCTCAGAGAGGTAAATGACAAATTGAACGACGCTCTTAATTTCACGCAAATGGTTCAAGTAGTTGAATCATTTTTATGGAAACAAGTAAATAGCGGTGTGAAAGACTTTCATCGACTAGACCATGTGAGTAATCTAATCTTGAAATCAGAAAAAGGCTTGAATATAGAATGGCTTGCCAATGAATCATGTTTAAGTTTACGCCAATATGAAAGAAAATTCATCGAACGTATGGGCATTTCTCCACGCTATTTCAATAAAATTGCTCGCTTCGAAAATGCCTTCAGAATTAAGAATAAAGAACCTCATTTAGATTGGCTTTCTATTGCCATGCGTTGTGGTTACTACGATTATCAACACTTGGTGAAAGACTATAAAGAGTTTACCAACCAAACACCTACTGGTTTTCACTTGTTGGATAGTGGCTCTCCCGAAAGAAAATTTGGAGAATCCGACACCTACTAAAATGTCGTTTTTTTACCACCAAGCTCTTGGCTCTTCATCAGAGATTTGCATTGTTAATTAAACAATATAAACATGAAAAGAAAGCAATTTTTATTAACAAGCGCAGTGGCAATTCCCACTATCTTGATGAAGAACGATGTACTTGCCAAAAAAGTAGAACGTCCCAAAAAAGGTTTTGTCATAAAGGCAAACGAAAGTAGATTTGGTGAAAAAACATTGATAGGTGGCAAAAGTCCAAACAACATCAAGGTATCTCAAAAAGATACGAACAACGACCTAACGGTTTTTGAGTATATCGGAAACGAAAAAGGAGGTCCTCCGCTTCATGTACATCCCAATCAAGACGAAATATTTTTTATTGTAGCAGGAGAATACCTCTTTCAAGTTGGGGAAGATAAGCATACTTTAAAAGCAGGCGATACCATATTTTTACCTAGAACCATTCCCCATACTTTTGCACAGCTTTCAGAGACGGGTAAAATGTTCTTTCTTTTTCAGCCATCGGGCAAAATGGAAGATTTTTTCAGAGCACTCGGAAATTTAACTGCTCCACCCAGCCCCGAACAGGGAGCAAAAATATTTGCAGAACACGATATAAGTGGTTGGGCCACCTTTACAATACTAATATTCCCTCCCGTTTCGCTTATTACACAAAATGAGGCTGAACCTAAATACAGCACCACTAAATCGCTTTTAGGAGGCTAATATTTTAGGTTCAGCCTCATCACTACTGCACTTTATTAAGTAACTACCGCCTTTACACAAATCACTACAGCATTATATCAAGTAACTACCACCTTTGAACAAATCACTACAGCATTTTATCAAGTAACTATCACCTTTGAACAAATTACTACAGCATTTTATCAAGTAACTATCGCCTTTACACAAATCACTACAGCATTTTATCAAGTAACTACCGCCTTTGTACAAATCACTACAGCATTTTATCAAGTAACTACAGCATTTGAACAAATCACTACAGCATTTTATCTATTAACTACCACCTTTGCACAAATCACTACAGCATTTTATCTATTAACTACAAGCTTTGCACAAGTCACTACAGCATTTTATCAAGTAACTACAGGCTTTGCACAAACCACTGTTATCTATGTTCAATTGGCAACTAATTAGAGTTGGTGTTTTTTTTGAATTGGAAAGACAAGCACTAGCGTATTTTTATTATTCGGTAGGGTTTTGAGAAAATGGAGGTGATTGATGTTTTGTAGTAATGTTTTGTAAAATGAAATATGGTATTGACAAAAAGCTGATTGAGTTTTTATGAGTAAGTATTGTAAAGATAAAGAAGATTTCTAGGATGACTTAATCAATTAAAAGTAAAGAAAATACCCATATCATGCCACATGAATAAATTACATACAAGATTATGACTAAGCAATTTATTAATTTGACTAAAAACTTATTTTTATCTGTTTTAATCAAAGACAAATCAAAAGGAATGACACTAAACTCCTTTTCCCTAATGTAAACTCCAACTGTGGTTTATAAATATGAATTTTTCGTTGGGGAATAGTTTCATATCGTTTTTTACAAAAATATTTATTTAACATTTTATATAACAGCGTAAAAATACCTATTCTACAAATTGTCCAATCCCGAAGGGATGACAGGATTATAGAAAAAAGAGTAAGATATTGTTCCTAAAACCCCGGAGGGGTGATACATACATATCATTATATCACCCTTTCAGGGTTAGTATTTTCCTCAATTTTGTTATCTATAATTCTACCATCCCTTTGGGATTTTGATTTACGCCTTTGAATTTATGTTGATAAATCAATTATATAATTGCGTGGAAAGTATTGATTCTTATTTTAATCCCGAAGGGATGGCAGGATTATAGAAAAAGCAAGATATTGTTCCTAAAACCCCGAAGGGGTGATACATACATATCATTATATCACCCTTTCTGGGTTAGTGTTTTCCTCAATTTTCTTATCTATAATCCTAACATCCCTTCGGGATTTTGATTTAGTCTTTAATAATTCTGAAGAAATGACAGAATTATTAAAAAATGAACAATTGATAATCTTTAGGCTTAACCATTCAAAACGCTTTAACCTCCTCTCGGCAAAGAAATATTCTTTTTAACAGCCAATATTCGAATTCCGAAGATGATAAGGATGGTAAATAAATCTATCAATTCATTTGGCTGAGCAATTTGTTTCATCAAGAAATAACATAAACCGCCGATGATACAAGGTGTTGCATAAATAACTTCTTTTCTTAGAAGATATGGTATTTCATTTAATAAAATATCACGAATTAATCCTCCAAAACAAGCGGTGATTGTTCCTAAAATAATACAAGCTGACATGTCTAATTGGATGGCTAATCCTTCTTGAATACCTCTTAAAGTAAAGAAACCTAAACCAAGCGAATCAAAAAGGGTTAGTGTTTTATCTATTTTGTCGATATGATTTTTTAAGAGGATTGTTAGGATGAAAGTACCTGTAATTAACAAAATGACCGAAGAATCTAACAGCCATCGCACTGGCAAATGACCAATTAACATATCTCGAATTGTTCCTCCGCCAATGGAAGTAACAAAAGCAATAACCAGTAAACCAAAAATATCTAATTGCTTTCGAATGCCTGCTAAAGTACCTGAAATAGCAAAAGCTATTGTTCCGCCTATATTGATAATTGTGAAAAATTCCATTTGAATAGCTATTTGTAAAACATGTATTATCCATATTTTTCGTCAAAAATAGGTAGATATTAGAAGATTTCAGAGATTTTTGTTATTTCTCTAGTCCTTACTTTTCTTTCCTTGATGAAAGAAAAGTAACCGCAGCGGCGAACCGCCTCGCTATCGCTCAAACAGTAGGAATTCGTTACTCATCAATCATAAAAAGGCGGTCAAAAAAATAATTTTGACCGCCTTTAAATACAAAAAAAACGAGATTATTCATTTTAAATATTTCTACAAAATTAAGCTATTTTGCTGGCACTTCGTGCAGTAATTCTAAGCCAACTGATGAGCGTGGAGGAAAACCTGTCCAGTTCTTTTCATTAGAATTAGGTTGAAGTAATAAGTATTTACCAAAATCTTGGTGTTTGAGTTGAATACCCAAAAAAGCTGTTACAAAATGTTGATTGATATTATTAATATGTCGTTCGTTCCAAGCTGGTTCTGAATAATGAGCATAATCTCTTGCACGTTCTGGTTTATAAGATTCCGCTGGAGGAGGATTCGGCGCTACATTATGGCGAGCATTCATATAAGTCAATAAATAACGTTCGCTATTGACAGTCCCTTTATAAATCGCTTTGATGCCATCTTCATAACCAGAAATATCATCTTGACTACCTGCTACAAAAAATGTTGGCACTTTCAAACCTTTTAATCCTTCGGCATCCCAAACACCACGTTGCATTCCCCAAGGAGCAAAAGCTACTACTGCTTTGATACGTTCGTCTTGCGAAGCGATAAATTCAGAATTCCCTGCTGTACGTACTTCAATGGCTTTACTCCCACCCGTCATAGTAGTAAATAAAGTAGCTGCTTGCTGACTATAACCAGCACCTGCTGCATTCAAAACGCCATAACCACCCATTGAATAGCCTATCAAAGCTGTATTGTTGACATCTGCCAAACCTTCCAGAAAACTCTTATTCTTTGGTTTAGCTAGTTCAGCTATTTGATTGAGCGTAAATAAAATATCCTTGCCACGATTCAATAAAGTACTTTGAAAAGGTGAAGCATCACGATAAGTAGATTCCGTATGGTCTATTGCCACCACTACATAACCTTTTGACGCTAAATTCTCAGTCAAATACGTCATTAATAATCTTGAACCCAAATAACCATGTGAAACCACAATCAAAGGAAATGCACCAATGCCTGTTTTAGGTTTAGCATCACGAGCGGCTCTTCCTGAAAACTGAAAGGGAATCAAAGGTCGTTTTGGATCGTTTGATACTCCAAATACTTGGTCATAAGCTACGACTTCTTTTTCATTATCGGCTAAATTAGCAGGATACCAAACTTCTACTTTTAAAGGTCTGTCATAGATTGCATCTACTCCTGCTTTAGATTTAAGTACATCTACTTGTCCTTTATGAACAAATTCAAGCGTCCTTACTCCAACTTTATATTCTCCTCTGGCTGATAATTCAGGAGCATCGGGTAGTGCGTCGCCAAAAATATAAGAATCAGGATTTTGAGCTTGTAAGTTGGTTTTGCAGACAAATAAAACCAGTAACATTAATACAGCTATTTTTAGCCGTTGAGGAGTATTTTTTTTCATAGTTTTTTGAGATGAATTGTTTTCAAAGATTGCATAAAAAAAATAAATTCAGCCTGGCATTGACTGAATTTATTATACATTTAATATCCTCCTAAATACTTTCGCATTACCCACTCTGCCGTGAGAAGCGTCAGAATTAAGAAAAATATCCAACGAAGATTTATCATTTCTTTCAAGTCTTCCGTAGCTTCTATTTTATCAGGTACTTCATGACTTAAAATCTTTTGTTTCAGTTTTTCAAAATCATTCTTTTGAACAAACAAAGCACCTGTTTTATTAGATAATTGTCGGAGTACATCAAAATCTGCGGTAAGATTAATGTTTTCAATTTGTAAATCTTGAATCACAAATTCTCCTGTTGATTGTTCCGATTTTCCCAAAACAGTAGCACTCGCATTAAAACGATAAACTCCAGCCGGTAAGCCACTGATTTCAAATTTTGTATTATCTGCCGAAGTAGAATAAGTATAATTTCTAGTAAAACCTTTTTCGTCTTTGATAGTCAGTTTAATCGGCAAATTATACAGTTTCTCGTAAATGGCATTGTAAATTTCTGTTTCAAAAACTACTTTTTCGCCTAATGATAAAGGTGTTTTTAAAGGATAAACTCTGAGTTTTCGTTTGTCATCTTTGGCAGAAATATATTGCAATACTTTAGAGATAACATCATCAATCACTACTTGTTTTTCACTCAATTGATATTCCTCTAAACGCCAAGCCCAAAGTCCTTCTCCTGTAAAAATGGCAGATTTTTTAGCACCGATATTCATTGCCAAAAGTGGTTTCTGTGTTTGAACAGCCCCTACTCTTTGATACAACAATACTTCTGAATTCGGCAATAAAGTATAATCACCAAAAGGCACTGAAATTTGTGGAAACTTGGTAATGATATTCATTTGTTCCGTTTCAAAATTCAGTACTTTAAAATTATTATTGAAAATTCCTGTTACTTTATCGCTTTCACCAAAATCTGCATTGATTTGCATTACTTGGTTTAATTGATTCAAATTATTTACTCCAGACTGATTTCCCATCACAAAAAAAGTAGGAATTCCTTTGTCTAAAAGTGGTTTAAAGACGTTAGAGAAAGTATTGTAAGCATCTGGCAATTGATGTAAAATCATCAAATCGTAAGCTTTTGTAATTTCTGGATTCGCATTTTCTGTCAGGATTTTTACATCCAACTCATAGTTTTCATTTTTCTCGATGATACTCTTCAAAGCCTTTACATCTGGATGCGGTGCTAATGCCAACAATAAAATTTTCTCTTTTCCATCAATTACTTCGATATAAACTTCCTGACGATTATTTCTGTTTGAAAACTCTCCTGATAAAAAATCAACTTCAACCGTAAGATGCTGTACGCCAATTTGGGTGGCAGTAGTATTGAAAGTAAGCGTTTTTAAATCTTCTTTTTGATTGAAAGTAATTGTTTGTTTTTCTAAAACTTTTGCTCCTTGTTTTAGATAGACGTTAGCTGTTTTTCCTTCAAAACCGAAAGAAGTAATATCCGTTTGCACAGGAAATTTATTACCCAAATAAGCTATTTTATTGGCATAAACAGTTTTAACAGCAATGTCTTTTTTAGGAATGGTATCGCCCAAACCAACAGTATGTACAGGAAATTTAAAGGATTCAGAAGCGGGAGCTATTCCTTCGTTGACAATCCCATCTGAAATCAAGACGACATCGGTTAGATTTTGGTCTTCAAAAGTATTTTTAATGCCCGAAAGTAAATTTGAAAGGTTTGAAGTTTTTTGTTTGAATTGAAGTTTTTCTAGGTTCTGAGTATTTTCTTCATTGAAAGTAGCAAAGGCTACTTCATAATCTTTTTCTTGAAGGCTTTCCTTTAAATCATTCAGATTTTTTTTCAAATCTTCCAATACCTCTGCTCCGACAACATTCATCGATTGTGAATTATCAATTGCCAAAACCACCGTTTTCTTTTGAATCTTCTGACTTACTTGTCGGATAAGAAAGCTCAACAAAAGCATACTTAAAATACTTACAGCCAAAAACCTGAAAGTAGCCATTAAGTAATTTTGAGTTTTCGTCCAGTTTGTGTTTTTCTGATACAACACAAAAGCATACAAACCTGCCAATAAAAAACAAAGTGGAATAAACCAAGGAGAAGATTGAAAGAGAAAATCGAATTTCATCATGTGCGTTGTTTGTTGTCTCTTATCAAAATTATTTAGTGATTGAGTGAATTGTGAATTAGTGAATTAGTGAATTAGTGAATTAGTGAATTAGTGAATTAGTGAATTAGTGAATTAGTGAATTCAAAGTCTATTTTAAAAAAGAAAGTTCTCGAAAATCATTTTATTTTTCCAAAATAATTCACTAATCCACAACTCACTAACTCACAATTAAATCTCACTCATTCACTAAATAGCTAACTAGGTAAGCATTCCACCATCTACTTGCAATACTTGTCCTGAAATATATTTTGACATATCAGAAGCCAAGAAAACACAAGCGTCAGCTACTTCTTCAGGTTGTCCGCCACGCTTCAATGGAATTGATTTTTTCCATTCTTCTGTAGCAGCAGCGTTCAATTCGCCAGTCATTTCAGTTTCAATAAAACCCGGAGCGATAGCATTTGAACGAATATTTCTTGAGCCTAATTCTAAAGCAACTGATTTTGTAAAACCAATAATACCCGCTTTAGATGCCGCATAATTTGCTTGTCCAGCATTTCCACGAATACCCACCACCGAAGTAAGGTTGATGATAGAACCAGCTTTGGCTTTCATCATTGGTTTTGTAGCTGCTTTTGTTAAGTTGAAAACAGATTTCAAGTTTACTTGGATAACAGAATCCCATTGTTCCTCTGTCATTCTCATTAATAAACCGTCTTTAGTGATACCTGCATTGTTAATCAACACATCGATTCCACCAAAATCAGCAACAACTGAATTCATCAATTCTTCAGCTTGCTTATAATCAGAAGCATCCGAACGATAACCAATTGCTTTTATTCCTAAAGCAGACAATTCTGCTTCTAAAGCCTGTCCTTTTTCTACAGATGAAAGATAAGTAAAAGCAACATTTGCCCCTTCTTGAGCCATTTTGAAGGCAATTGCACGGCCGATGCCTCTTGAAGCACCCGTTACCAAGACTACCTTGTTTTGTAATAAAGCCATTTATTTTGAATTAATTGTTATTTCCAAAGTTCAAAAATAACATAACGCCCCAAGACCACAAAATTATATGCTTATCTTTCATATAATAAAGTCGTCGTATTAGTTATACGTTATTGGCGAAATTTTAAAAAACCTCTTTATTCATTCAAAAACTTGGTGAATTGTTCTTCATTAAGCGTTTTAACACCATAAGTAATAGCATCAATTTTTTTGGGGCAAATTTCATTAGTAGAAGTCTCTCCTACTATCAAATAATTGGTTTTGGCAGTTACATTTTTAACATAAATCCCTCCTAAAGCTCTTATTTTTTCTTTAATTTCATAATGTTTAAAATATTGAAAAGCTCCAGTTACGGCTATGTTTCTACCTAAGAAAGGGCTTGCTCCTAATTTGATACATTTACTTTGCTGAACATGGATTGGACTGATAAAAACTACCTTATCTTTTGCCTTTTTTAATTTTAAAAAGACATTTCCGCACAAATAAACATCTTTAAAAACATTTCTTTTTTTTACTTTTAAACGCAAATGTTTTGCAAGTGTTGGCAATTGAAAATCAGGGAAAACCCAAGTCTTTTTTGAATTGAGATAAGTACAGTAAGTAGCAAATGGAGGGATAGGTAAATGAGCATTATTAAGTGCTGACTTAAGTGCTCCAATGTTAAAATCAATAAAATGCGCTACTATTTTTTGATTGGAAATGTAAGGGTTTAGTTCTTCCCAAACTTCAGAAAACGAGTCGGCATCTTCTAAAATTTGCTTAGAAAAATAAGGACTTTGATAATAAATTGGGTTTATGTTAAAAGGATTTGGACGAACATACCAATGCTTTTTTTCAACAATCTTATTGTTTTTGATGGCAATAATCGCAATCGAAAAAATACTATCCAATGCTACGTTTGCTGTTTTAACATCTAAAACCACATAATCAAATTCATAAGATTTTGGTTTCTCTGTGGATTTTGTAGTTAAACTGTTGGAAACAACAATCTGTTTTTCTAAAGATGTCTTAGGTTCAACTTTCTTCAGGAGTGCGAAAACTTTATTAAAGAGTGTCATAGAATTATTGATTAAGATAAGCGTATAATTTTCAATTATTAACTTCAAAAATAGCATTCATCCTAAAAAAACAAAATACTTTGACAAGTATCTTTATTTCAATCGCTTAATATTTATTATTCGGTAGTTTTTTGAATATTTTTTGATAAAAATTCAAATGAAAATCTGTAAAAACAAAAAAGCGACAATTCATTTAATGAATCGCCGCTTTGAATATTTATTTAAATTCTAGCCTAAACTGTTTTAACATAACTTCCTAACCATTTAATTTCTGAAGCATGTTTCGCCATAATTTTCTGAACACTCTCATCTAAGAAATAGCCATCAAATTCCATCAAAAACCAGAAATTAAATTGCTCGCCTTCTTTTATAGGGCGACTTTCTATTTTCAAAAGGTTAATTCCTTGACTTTCAAATTCTTGTAAGAAACGAACAAGTGTTCCGGGCTTACCATCTTCTGGTAATTTGGCAATGATTGTCGTTTTATCGTTTCCACTTTTTTGATTGATAAAATCTTTACCAATGATAAAGAACCGAGTACGGTTTTGCGCTGAATCTTGAATATTATCAAATAGGATTGGCACATCAAATAATTTTGCAGCGATATGCGAACAAATTGCCGCTGAGTCAGTTTCCAAACCAGCCAATTTCGCTGCTTTTGATGTTGAATCTACTTGTACAAAAAAATCGTCTTCTTTACCGCCAAAGTAATCGTTCAAGAATCGCTCGCATTGCCCAAATGCAATATCTTTTGAATAAATTCTTTTAATATCTGATAATTTTTCAGCTTTGGTTGCAAAAGTAAAGTGTACAGAAATCACTACTTCTGAAACAATTTTCAAATCTGTTTCATTGAGTAAATCAATCGTTTCTTTTACAATTCCTTCCAAATTGTTTTCGATAGGTACAACACCAAATCTTGCACGACCCGTATCAACACTTTCAAAAACTGAACGAATATTAGGCAAAGCCAAATAGTCGCTCATTGCGCCAAATCTACTTTCAGCGGCTTGGTGTGTAAAACTACCTTCTGGACCTAAGTAAGCAATTCTTTCGGGTAATTCTAAATTACGAGAAACTGCAAAAATTTCTAAATAAATCGCCTCGATAGCGGCTCTATTTAATAACCCATTGTTGGCAGCAGCTAGCCTATCAACAATCTGTTTTTCTCGTTCAGGACGATAAATAACAGTTTGAGTTTGTTTTTTTAACTCACCAACTTGTTTTACAACATCCATACGCTTATTGAGAATTTCAAGCATTTGGTCGTCGAATGAGTCAATTTGATTTCTTAATTCTTCGAGAGACATTTTTGACAATATTAGATTGAGAATGTTAGGATTATGTGAATTAATGAACAGATAATCACAATTCACGCAATCATTAATTCACTCACCTATTTTAATTTAAGCCGCTAATTCGGCTGGATCTTTTTCAATAATCAGGTTTTCTATAATAAATTTCTGACGGTCAGGTGTATTTTTCCCCATGAAGTAAGTCAAAATTTTAGGTATCGTAGTATCTTTTGTTAGAATTACTGGTTCTAAACGAATATCATCATTGATGAATTTCCCAAATTCTTCAGGCGAAATTTCACCCAAACCTTTAAATCGAGTAATTTCTGGTTTTGGACTTAGCTTTTCGATAGCATTCAAACGTTCTTCATCAGTGTAGCAATAAATAGTTTCCTTTTTATTTCTTACTCTAAACAAAGGCGTTTCTAAAATGTACAAATGTCCATTTCTTACTAAATCTGGGAAAAACTGTAAGAAGAAAGTCATCATCAACAAACGAATGTGCATTCCATCCACATCGGCATCAGTGGCGATAATAATTTTATGATAACGCAATCCTTCTAAACCTTCTTCAATATTCAGCGCATGTTGAAGTAAATTGAATTCTTCGTTTTCATATACAATCTTTTTTGTCAGACCGAAACAATTTAAAGGTTTACCTCTTAAACTAAATACCGCTTGACTTTGTACATTTCGAGATTTCGTAATTGAACCACTAGCAGAATCCCCTTCTGTGATAAAAAGCATAGACTCATAACGGTTATCAGCTTTTTCATCAGTCAAGTGAACTCTACAATCTCTTAATTTTTTGTTGTGTAAATTAGCTTTTTTGGCACGTTCGTTGGCAAGTTTTTTAATTCCAGCCATGTCTTTACGTTCACGTTCAGATTGCTCAATTCTTTTCTTGATAGCATCTGCCGTAGTTGGATTTTTGTGTAAGAAATTATCAAGATTTGTTTTGATAAAATCTCCAATAAAACTTCTAACCGACTGTGAGCTTGAATCAGGCGACATATTATTTGAGCCTAATTTGGTTTTTGTTTGAGATTCAAAAACAGGTTCTTGCACACGAATGGCAATTGCACCAACAATACTTGCACGAATATCTTCAGGCGCATAATCTTTTTTATAAAACTCACGAACAGCACGAACAATTGCCTCACGAAAAGCCTGCAAGTGCGTTCCACCTTGCGTAGTATTTTGTCCGTTTACAAAAGAGTAATATTCTTCTCCATACTGATTTCCATGCGTCAAGGCTACTTCAATATCCGAACCTTTTAAGTGAATAATTGGATAGCGACGTTCTTCTTCAGCAGAATACTTACTCAATAAATCAAATAAACCATTTTGGGAATAATATTTTTGTCCATTGAAATTGATGGTTAAACCAGCATTCAAATAAGCATAATTCCAAATAAGATTTTCTAAGTATTGAGGGATATAATGATAGTTTTTAAAAATCGTATTATCAGGTTCGAATATTACATAAGTACCATTTCTAGCATTTGATTCCGTTCCATCTGGCGATTCAGCAATTAGTTCACCTTGTTTAAATTCAGCCCATTTGGTTTTTCCTTCACGGAATGATTGTACTTTGAAATAAGAAGAAAGGGCATTCGTAGCTTTAGTACCAACTCCATTCAAACCAACAGATTTTTGAAAAGCACCAGAATCGTATTTACCACCCGTATTAATTTTAGAAACACAGTCGATTACTTTTCCTAAAGGAATTCCACGACCATAATCACGTACTTCTACACGATGATCACTAATTTTAATTTCGATTGTTTTTCCATTTCCCATCATGTGCTCATCGATAGAGTTGTCCATGATTTCTTTTACTAAGACATAGATACCATCATCAATAGAGGAACCGTCTCCTAATTTTCCGATATACATACCCGGACGAAGGCGAATATGCTCTTTCCAGTCAAGAGAGCGGATATTATCTTCGGTGTATTGTACAGAAGTAGGGTTTGTTGACATATTCAAAGCAAGGGTTAATACTTTCTAAAATTTGTTGTGAAACAATTTTTATCAAAAACAATTAAAACTACTAATAAACTTCCAAGAGATAAAGTTATCAAAAATTGTACGTTTCCTCTATTCTACTTATCAGTGAAACAAAGCTACAAAAACATTAAGAATTTATAAAATTAGCATAATTTAATCTTAGAACAGATAATTAATGTTAGAGGAGGTCGTTAGAAATTACTAAAAGTTGTTTTACTTTGCACTTTGTTTAGAATTAACTTCTATTGTCAATAAGATTAAATTGGTAGAAAAGTAATCCTTTTAAACCCAAAGGCAACAAATTATATGTTCAAAATCATGCAAGCAAACGATTGCTCTAACAAAGTAGGCACACGATTTATTTCTTCACACTTAAGTAAATTTATTGTTTCTGCTCTTTTCCTGTGTCTCACTTTTTTATCAAATGATGGTAATTCACAAAACTTCACACTTGGAGACCTACAAAATTTAGCACTTCCAATGCAAGGAAGTAAAATTTCGACTTCTTCAGCAAAATCTCCAAATGTTGACCCTAGAAAAGTAAATGCTACTGCAAATGCAAAATCTTCTAGTGATTCTTTAAAAGCAAAGGCTACCGGTAGTGTTGTAAGTGCGGCAGATTCAGCTAGTGCAGCTTATAAAAAGAAAATTTTTGGGATTAACATGTTTAATAATCCGAATATCACTTTTGAAAGCTCTTTGAACATTCCAACACCCAAAAATTACATCTTAGGAGCAGGCGATGAATTGGTTATTGACATCAATGGTTATTCAGAAGAACATTATACACTTCCAATTACTCCTGAAGGTTATGTAAAAATTGCTAAGGTTGGGAATGTGTTCGTAAGCGGTATTTCTATCGAAGAAGCGAAAAAAAGAATTATAGACAGACTTTCTAAAATTTATGTAGGTTTAAGACCTTATGGAGGAGCTCCAGCCAATACAACTGCGACAATATCTTTGGGTAGTATTAAAACCATTAGAGTTTCTGTTTTGGGTGATGTAGTAGCACCTGGTACATATTCTATTTCTTCTTTATCAAGAGTAATGAATGCTCTATACTTATCGGGCGGACCAAATGAAAATGGTACTTTCCGTGAAATCAGAGTAATTAGAGACCGCAAATTAATCGCTCAGCTCGATTTATATGATTTGTTGACAACAGGTAATTTACGCCAAAACGTTGGTTTACATGACCAAGATATTATCCAAGTAGGTTCTTACAAATCAAGGGTAGAAATCATCGGTGAAGTTAAAAAACCTGCGGTTTTCGAAACGTTACCGAGTGAAAGTTTAGAGAAAATCATCAACGAATATGCCAATGGTTTTACTCCAATGGCTTACAAATCAGTATTAAAAGTTCAACGTATTACTGAAAAAGACAGTAAATTGATTGATTTAAGTAATGATTTGTTATCATCATTTTACCCAAAAGCAGGCGATGTTATCACTGTTGAAAAAGTATTGATGAATAGAATTGAAAATGCAGTAACCTTAGAAGGTGCTGTTTTCAGACCGGGTAAGTTTTCAATTAACGATAGTCCAACCCTAACAAAGTTGATTAAAAGAGCCGATAGTTTTAGAGAAGATGCCTTTTTAGGAAGAATTTCTATCGTCAGACTTCGTGATGATTTAACGAAAGAAAACATCTCTGTTAATTACAATGACATTCTTTCAGGCAAAAGCCCTGACATTGCCCTTCATCGTGAAGACATCGTTACCGTTTATTCAGTAGTAGAATTGATGGAAAAATACACAGTACGTATTCAAGGTGAAATTAATTTAAAAGAAGATGCCCCTTTAACAAGTGCTATTGAAAAAGGCTCAACAGCAGTTTCAGAAACCCCTGGTGAAAACCCTAACAATGAATCACCTATTGGTACTTTTCCATTTTTGCATAATATGACGGTGGAAGATTTAGTTGAAAAAGCTGGTGGTTTAAAAGAATCTGCAGCTACAGGTAGAATTGAGGTAATTAGAAGAAAGAAGAATATTGGAAAAGATGACCCTTCGCAAATTACATCTACAATTGGCGAGCGTTTTAATTTTGCCATCAACAGTAATTTATCAATTGACCCAAGTGCTTCAAAATTTATTTTAGAACCATTTGATGAAGTATTTGTTCGTTCGTCTCCAAACTACGAAAAGCAACAATTTATTTCAATTGAAGGACAAGTTACTTTCCCTGGTGTTTATGGCTTAGAAAGAAAAAATGAACGTATTTCTGAAGTTATTACTCGTGCAGGCGGATTAAATGCTCAAGCTTATCCAAAAGGCGCTACATTGGTTCGTAAATTCAAAATAAGCAAACAAGAAGCTGATAGAAAAAGCGAGCAAATGAGTGAATTATCTGATAATACAACTGAAGCTAGTGTTAAAGTAAAATCGGTAAAAGAAGAAACATCTGAATCAATTGGAATTGATTTAGTGAAAGCCTTAGAACAACCAAATTCTTCAGCTGATATGCTCTTGCAAGACGGTGATATTATCAAAATCCCTAAAGAACCACAAACAGTAAGAATGCAAGGAGAAGTTTTGTACCCAACATCAACGAGATACGTTGAAAGCTTGCCTTTCAAACATTATATTTCTGAAGCTGGAGGTTTTACAGAATTATCATCACGCAAACGTTCTTATATCATTTACGCAAATGGCTCTGTAGATAGAACAAGAAAGTTTTTAGGTTTGATAAATATCTATCCAAAAGTTCAACCGGGTTCTGAAATCGTAGTACCAAGCTTGAATATCAGACAAGGTGCTTCACAACAAGCATTACAAACGATTCAAACACTTACGATGGGCTTAACAAGTGTTGCTACTCTTTTCGCACTTATCAGAACTTTTAAATAATATTATAATTCAGGATTTAAGATGTCAGCAAAACAACATACATCATTACCAGAAGATCAATTTTCGCTTGAAGACATAGTTTTAAAAGTCATAAAATTAAAACAGTTAATTGTAGCTAATTGGAAAATTGTCACAATTGCCACGTTCATAGGTATGGCTTGTGGTTTATCTTGGGAATTAATCACCAGAAAACCTCCCGTTTATACTTCCAAAATTCTATTTAATATGGAAAATGGTGGTAGTTCTCCATCAGGTGGACTATCAGATTTGGCAAGTGCTTTTGGTGTAAATACAGGGGCAGCTCCTTCTTCTAATTTGTTTGTTGGAGAGAACTTCAATGAACTTATCAGAACTAAAAATCTTTATAACCGAGCATTACTTACTAAAGTGAAAGTAAAGGGTAAAGATGAAATTTTCGCCAACTATTTTTTACGTAAAAGTGGTATTCGTGAAATTGAAATGGAAGATGATGAAGAGATTCAAAACTTTCAATTCAAACATAGTAATTACAAAGAATGTACTGTTAAAGAGAAAGCTCAGTTAAGGAATATTCAAAACTTTTTGATGCCTCTAACTGATATCGCTAACGAAAGTAAAAAAGCATCTTTTGTTACTTTGACGGTTATTACAAGAAACGACACATTATCTTATGTATGGTCATATCTTTATCTGAAAACCATTACAGATTTTTATATTGAAACCAAAACCAAAAAATCTAAAGATTTACTAGTATTGGTTGAAAACAGAGTAGATTCTTTGAGAAAAGAACTGTATCGTACTCAGGGTGCAGCGGCAAAATTTGCAGACCAAAACCAACAAGTAATTGTTCAACAAGGATTGGTTCAGCAACAACGTTTGGCTACGAACAGCTCGCAATTACAAAGTTTATATTATGAAGCTGTAAGAAGCTTAGATAATATGAGGTTTTCGATGGTAAAAGAATCTCCACTTTATAGCATTATCGACGATGCTGAGTTACCTTTTCCGAAGGAGACCGACAGAATAACAAAAGGAACAATTATTGGAACCGTTTTAGGATTATTGCTTTCGATTTTATACGTTGTCTTTTCGAAAACAATGGGTAAAATAACTAATAAAGTAGAAGAGTAATTATTTAAAAATATGCAAGAAACAGTTATCGAGTCAGGTAGGTCAGAAAAGTATTATTGGCAAGATTTGTGGAGATTTAGAGAATTACTTTACATTCTGGCAATTCGAGATATTACCGTAAAGTATAAACAAACATTTGTAGGAGTTGCTTGGGCTATTTTTCGCCCAGTACTTACGGTATTAGTCTTTGTTTTTGCTTTTGATAAAGTAGCCAAAATAGAAAGCCATTCTACAATACCCTTACAAATCATTATTTTTACTGGTGTTATTTTTTGGAATTTCTTTGCCATGTCATTCCAACAAGTAAGCAATAGTATTACTGGAAATGCTAATTTGGTATCCAAAGTTTACTTTCCAAGATTATTGATGCCATTGAGTGCAGTAGCAGTACCTTTACTTGATTTTATTGTTGGTTTTGTAGTTATGATTCCATTTCTAATTTACAAAGGATATACACCAACAATCAATATTTTATTTGTTCCAGTATTTCTATTTTTAGCGTTTTTTGCTTCATTTAGTTTAGGCGTAATTTTTGCCTCTCTAAATGTTCAATTTAGAGATTTCCAGCAAATTGTACCTTTGGTAGTTCAATATGGTTTTTTTGTTTGTCCAGTAGCTTATCCAATATCATCCTTAAAAGATTTCTCTTGGTATCCAATCTATCAATGGTTAAATCCATTAGCGGGAATTATAGAAGGCTTTAGATGGTGTTTAATTCCAAATTATACAGATTTCGAATGGAATAGTTTTATCCCAACCATCATATTTGTAACCTTAACCACTACGCTGGCAATCATTTTTTTCCGTAAAAAAGAGAATTCTTTTGTGGATTACATTTAACATTATTTGCATAATGTAGAAAAACCCTCTGAAAATGACAGTAATTGAAGCTGAAAATATAAGTAAAAAATACATTATCGACCACATCAAAAGTAATGCGAAAGCGAATACACTCAGAGAGGTAGTAACAGATAAGTTAAAAAATATATTCAATAAAAAAACTGAAGAACAAATAAGCCACGAAGAATTCTGGGCTTTGAAGAATGTTAGTTTTAAAATTGAGCAAGGTGACAGGGTTGGCATTATTGGTTCGAACGGAGCTGGTAAATCAACAATGTTAAAAATCTTGAGCAGAATTACTGAACCTACCGAAGGGAAAATCAAGATTAAAGGAAGAGTTGCTAGTTTACTTGAAGTTGGAACTGGCTTTCATCCAGAACTTTCTGGGCGTGAGAATATCTATTTGAATGGTTCAATCTTGGGAATGAAGCGAGAAGAAATCAAAAAACATTTTGATGCCATCGTGGATTTTGCTGGAGTAGAAAAGTTCTTGGATACTCCGGTGAAAAGATACTCTTCTGGAATGTATGTTCGCCTTGGTTTTGCCATTTCTGCTCATCTTGAGCCTGAAATTTTGATTGTAGATGAAGTATTAGCAGTAGGCGATGCTGAATTTCAAAGAAAATGTTTAGGCAAAATGAAAGATGCTTCTAGCTCTGGAAGAACCATTCTTTTTGTAAGCCATAATCTCACTGCTGTACAAGGACTTTGCAACAAATCTATGTACATGCAAAAAGGTAAATTACTTGAAATGGGTGAAACCAACCAAGTATTAGCTACCTATTTAAGTCATGTTCAGAAGACAGAATTAGAATCTAGTTGGACAAAACCAGAAGACGCTCCAGGAAACGATAAAGTTAGACTCAAAAAGGTAAAACTTACTCCAGACTATCAAGGTAATTTAAAACATATTGATGTTAGAACATCATTTAAGATTCAAATTGAATTTTGGAACATGGTCGATAACATTAACGCCAATATAAGTTTACATCTAAATTCTTTAACGGGTGAATGTATCTTTAATATTGGTACACCATCCTTAGAACTGAGAAAAGGCGTAATTTATGCTGAATGTGAAATTCCTTCTGATTTTATGAACGATGGTTCATATTCAATATCATTGATGATTGTTCAAGATAAATCAATCGTAATTCATAATTTCGGTGAAGTATTAGTTTTTGAAATTGAAGATTATCGTGAAGGAACAGCTTGGTACGGAAAATGGCCAGGTTATATTAGACCAAAAATCAACTTTCCTATTACTCAACTTGAACTAGAAAATGTTAGCTAGGAAAAGGTTATTAAAACTCATTAATTCTTTTCCTTTAACATCAACAAATGATAAACGTTACAAAAACATATTTACCTCCCATTGAAGAGTACCAACAATATGTAAAAGGTATTTGGCAGAGAAATCAATTAACTAATAACGGCCCATTAGTTCAGGAATTAGAAAAAAAGCTTAAAGAATATCTTGGCGTAAAACATTGCTTTTATGTAAGCAACGGAACTATTGCAATACAAATAGCACTGAAAGTACTGAATATTACCAAAGAAGTAATTACTACACCATTTTCTTATTGTGCTACTTCTCATGCGATTGTATGGGAAAATTGTACGCCTGTGTTTGCAGATATTTCGCCTGATGATTTTTGTATTGACCCTTCAAAAGTAGAACAATTAATTACTGAAAATACCGAAGCTATTTTAGCCACTCACGTATATGGAAATCCTTGTGAGGTAGATACATTGGCTGCTATTGCTCAAAAGCACAACATAAAATTAATTTATGATGCTGCCCATGCTTTTGGCGTAAAAGTAAATGGTACTTCATTATTTAATTTTGGCGATATAAGTACTTGTAGCTTTCATTCCACAAAAGTATTTCACTCGACAGAAGGTGGTGCTATTTTTACGGATGATGACCAATTAGCGTATTTGATTGATAGTTACAGAAGCTTTGGACATAAAAGTGATAACTATTATACCATTGGTATTAATGGAAAAAATTCGGAATTTCATGCTGCAATGGGCTTATGTGTATTGCCTAAAGTAAAGGAAATTGTAGAAGCTAGAAAAAACATTTTTGCTTTGTATGATAAACTGTTGAACTGGGATAAATTAACGAAGCCTAAAGTAAAACTCCCTATAGAAAGTAACCATGCGTATTATCCTATTTTCTTTGAATCTGAAGAGGTTTTATTGAAAGTAAGAACAGCATTAGAAATTGAAGACATTTTTCCAAGACGCTACTTCTACCCTTCTTTAAGTACATTAAAGTTTGTAACAGCAGAAAGTAATTGCCCAGTTTCTGATGATGCTGCTCCAAGAGCAATGGCTTTACCGCTTTATTATGATTTAGCCCATACTGATGTTGAAAGAATTAGTACGATAATTAATAACACTATTTCATAAAGAATATGACTTTCTTGTATCCTATCATATTTGCCATTTTCATTGGTTTTGTATTTAGAGTATCGGCAAGAGTTTGTCAGAAATCATTAATTGATCTCATTATTATTGCCTACATTGTTTTCTGTGGAAGTGTTATTCTAACAGGTTTTACCCTTTCTGAAATTCATAAAATGAATGATAGAAGGTTTTGGGCAATCGGAGTATTTATTCCTGCTTTTATTTTCTACATTCAATTCACAAAATTTTTCGGGAAAGATAGAAACGAAAACTTTACTGTCTTTCAAATGATAGGTAGCCAAATTCAGGCAGTTTGGAATTGGTTTGGGAATCTTTCGGTATTCTTAAAATGTATTTTCGCTGGGCTTTTCATTAGTCTTGGGATTATCGAAATAACCAACTTCATTTTAATTTGCTATACTCCTCCTAATGAATGGGACAGTATGACAGGACATTTGAATCGACTTTTGTATTATCTTCAACACAATACAATGTCCCATTTCGGTGGAACAAACTGGAACATCGACAGCTATCCAAGAAGTGCCTGTACGATTCAAATTTATAATTATTTAATGTCTGGTAAAGTTGAAAATTGGTTCAAAGCCATTCATCATACTGCTTACTGGATGATTGGTTTTGGCGTTTTTGGTATTGTTAGAAGTATCAGCAAAAACCTAACGGCTAGTTTCTTTTGCGCCTTAGTCGTGTTATTACTACCTGATGTTTTAAAACAAACAATTACGACTGAATCTGATATTGTACTTGCTTCATATTTAGCTTGTTTGGTTTATTTTCTATTCAGTTTTAACGAAAAGAAAAAAAGAAGATATCTTTATTTGGCTGGGTTTAGCTTTGGCATTGCACTTGGTCATAAAATAACTTTTGTGTTTTCTCTTCCACCTGTTTTCTTGATTTTACTTTACACTGTTTTCAGAGATGACGAAAAAAGTAATTTCCTTCGCCTTACTTTTGCGCATTTTAAACATTTAGTTGTTGGCTTTGTTTTAGGCTTTTTGCTATTTGCACTTCCTGCTGGATACATAGAAAATATTCAAGAATATCATCATCCAATTGGACCTCCAACGGCTTTAAAACATCAGTCTGTTGATAGAGCAGGTTCAAAAACCAATCTTATCAAACAAGGTTCTCGCAATGTTTTAAGATACAGTATTGATTTAATTAATTTAGATGGTTTGAGAAACTGGGAAGCAGGCGAACAGTTAAATAAGGTCATGAAAAAACCAATTATTTGGTTTGAAAGAAATGTTTTAAAAACACGTTTAGAAGCCGAAAAAGATTTTACCATCGTTCCATTTACTTATCATAAAAGGTTTGAGTTTTATAATATGAGTCCCTATTGGGGAATTTTTGGCTTTGGTTTAATTCTTCCTTTGGTATTAATGGTGCTTTTCCGTATCATAAAAGCAAAAGCTGTTTACTATTATTTAGGACTAGCTTTTACGCTACACTTTATTGCGCTATGTTACACCGCAGCTTACGACCCTTGGAAAGGACGATACATGATAAGCAGTGCCATTTTTGCTGTACCTTTTTTGGCTTTACTTTTTACAGAACAATATTCTATTGAGAAAACAAAGCATATCTTTTTAAAAGCCTATGTTGGTTTTGTTGTAATTATTGGAATCGCTTCTGCTCTTTCATCTACCTTTTTAAATTATAGATGTCTTCCTTTTAGTGCTTATGGTAGAAAGTCAGCGTTTGATATGACGAGAATGGAAATATTAACAGAAGCAAGACCAGATATAACCAAAGCTTATGAGAATTTCAATAAAATAGTTCCGCAAGATGCAACTGTTGCTCTGGCAACCATCAACGATGACTACGAATATCCATTATGGGGAGATAAACTTACCAGAAAATTAATTGTCATCAATCCTTTTGAACAAGGTTTACGCCCAATTCCTAAAGAAGCTGATTATTTATTCTTTGCTAAAAGTGTCATTAAACCCAAAATTGGCGACATTCGTTTGGGAACAGATACAACCATGACTAAAAATGTAATTGTAAAAGGTGAAGATTATTACCTTAGAAAATTGCATTAATTACTTTAATAATCGATTATGAAAATTGCAATTATGCAACCCTACATATTCCCATACATTGGGTATTTTCAATTAATTAATGCTGTTGATAAATTTATCATTTATGATGATGTAAATTATATCAACAAAGGTTGGATTAATCGGAATAGAATACTTGTAAATGGCAAAGACAGCTTATTTACGATTCCATTGAAAGAGGCAAGTCAGAATAAATTAATTAATGAAATTGTAGTAAATTGGGATGAATCGTGGAAAAGTAAATTTCTAAAAACCATCGAACAAAGCTATAAAAAAGCACCATTTTACTTGGATGTTCTTCCATTAATTGAAAAAACTATCAGCATAAACCACACTACTATTTCTGAAGTAATTACACTAAATTTAAAATTAGTCAACGAATATCTCGACATTAACACTGAAATAATAAACAGTTCAAGCATTTACAATAACACTCATCTAAAAGCCCAAGACAGAATTATTGATATTTGTTTGCAAGAAAAAGCAACAACTTACATCAATCCGATTGGTGGCTTGGAATTGTATGATAAATCTGTTTTCAAAAATCAGGACATGGCATTGTTTTTTATTAAAAGTAAAGCATGTACTTATAAACAATTTAAAAATGAGTTTGTACCTTGGCTTTCAATTATTGATGTTTTGATGTTTTGTTCGAAAACGGAAGTCAAAGAATATCTAAATAACTTTGAATTAGTTTAGCTAATATTTATTACTTCTGAAAAAATCAGTGGTTCACCACTCAAAAAATACCTTAAAAAATGGCAAAAGTAGTAGTTTTCGGAACTGAATTAGTGGCGGAATTAGCCCACTATTACTTAACAAATGACTCTGAGCACGAAATTGTTGCTTTTACTGTCAATCAAGAATATATCAAAGAACCCACTTTTTGTGGTCTTCCAGTAGTAGCTTTCGAAGAAGTTACTACGCTCTTCCCTCCTGCTGAATTTAAGTTTTTCGCTCCGCTTTCAGAACGAAAAATGAATCAAATTAGGGCAAAAATCTATCAAGAAGCAAAAGATAAAGGCTATGAATTTATTTCATACATCAGCTCGAAAGCAACAGTTTTAACCGATAAAATTGGCGAAAACTGTTTCATTTTAGAAGATAATACTATTCAACCTTTTGTAACAATTGGCAATGATGTAGTACTTTGGTCGGGCAATCATATTGGTCATCACAGTGTTATCAAAGACCATGTGTATTTTACTTCCCACATTGTACTTTCAGGACGTTGTATTGTTGAACCTTATTGCTTTTTAGGTGTAAATGCTACCATCAGAGACGGAGTACATTTAGCAGAAGGAACGCTCATTGCAATGGGAACCAACTTTACAGGCAAAAAATCCGATGAATGGAGTATTTATAAAGGTAATCCTGCGGAAAAAGCAAAAATTTCAAGTAAAGACATTAAATTATAATTTATGAAGTGGATAAAAAAAGGACTCATCTACAAGCCCGATGGTAAATTTGGTTGGAATCAAACGCATGCGCATGTGCTTTGTGCTGATACTAGTTTCGAGGATAAATTACGCATTCATTATTCTACACGTGATGAAAAAGGAAGATGTATTGCTTCGTTTTTAGACCTAAATCCGAACAATTTATCAGAAGTACTTTATGTTCATGACAAACCAACTTTAGCACTAGGTAAAGCAGGAACATTTGATGATTGTGGTATAATGCCAACATGGTTTCTGAATCATCCTAATGGCGAAAAATGGCTTTATTATATCGGTTGGACAGTCAGAAATACTATTCCATATCATAATTCAATTGGCATTGCAAAAAGTACTGATGGCTTGAACTTCACAAAAATGTTTGAAGGACCAGTAATTCATACCATTGCCACAGAACCACTTTTTAATGGAAGTTGCTGTGTTTTATTTGACAAAGGACTTTTTAAAGTATGGTATCTAAACTGTACCGATTGGTATAATGCTCCCGATGGCAAAATTGAACCTTGCTATCATTTAAAGTATGCCGAATCTGTAGATGGCATTAATTGGGTTCGTCAAGGTAAAATTGCTATTGATTATAAAGATGAAGTTGAAGGCGGTATTTCAAGACCTACAGTACTGATTGAAGATGGTATTTACAAAATGTGGTATTCTTACAGAGCAATTGACGATTATAGAACTAATACCGAAAGAAGTTATAGAATTGGTTATGCCGAATCTCAGGATGGAATAGATTGGACCAGACTAGACGAACAAGTAGGAATTGATATTTCTGAAAGTGGTTGGGATGCTCAAATGATTGAATATCCATTAGTCATTAATCACAAAGGAGAAAAAATAATGTTTTATAACGGAAATGGCTTTGGCGCAAGCGGTTTTGGTTATGCTGTTTCAAAATAAACATATCAAAATATGATAGATGTAGAAAACTTCAAAAAAACTGGTTACCAGCTTATTAAAGGACTCTTCACAGTCGAAGAAATCGACCAAATCAGACAAGATGCTAGCAATATTTTTTTAAATCAAATGCGATACCTCAACTATCCAATTGATAATATTAGCTCAGATGAAGATTTCAACAAATTATTGTTTCAACTTTTTGAGGAGCATCCCAATAGATTAATTGCTAGTGGAAAACATATCCAACACCTTATTTCCCTTCATAGACTTTCTTTAGACGAACGTATTGTAAGTAATCTACAAAAATTGGGACTTCAAGTTCCTAATATTTGTACTCGTCCTGTTATGTTTTTTAATGCTAAAAAACTCGCTAAAAAGCAGGTTTATTGGAAAACAGATGCTCATCAAGATTGGAGAAGTATGCAAGGTTCATTAAACTCAATGGTTGTTTGGGTAGCTTTAGCAGACATTGACACATCACTTGGAGCCTTAGAAGTAATACCAGAAAGCCATAAACTAGGTTTACAGACGACCGAAATGGTAGATTCTTTTGGACTTATTCCTGATGATTTAGTGAAAGGAAATCAGTTCGTTCCTGTTGAAGTACGCAAAGGTGATGTCCTATTTTTTTCTTCATTATTAATTCACCAATCAGGTGATAATTCAACTGAAAATGGTATTCGTTGGTCTTGCCATTTTAGATATAATGATTTATCTGAAAACCAGTTTATCGAACGTGGTTATCCGCATCCTTATGTGTATTATCCAAATCCAGATTTAATTACGCCAGACTATCCTCAACTTGAAGATGTTACTAATTATTTTCAGTCATGATTGAAACAAAACAAGCTGCAAATATTGAAGTAAGTGTTTTCATTACGGTTTACAATCACGAAAAATTTCTGAGAGAATGCCTAGATAGTCTTGTTAGTCAAGTAACTAATTTCAAGTTTGAAATTGTTATTGGGGAAGACTGTTCCCCTGATAACTCTCGTGCCATTGTCATTGAATATGCTAATAAATATCCTGAATTAATTGTTCCTATTTTATATGAAGTAAACCAAGGTTCAAAAAAATGTCCAGGCAAGGGAAATTTTACAAATACATTTTATCAATGTAAAGGGAAATACATTGTTCATATCGAAGCCGACGATTATTTAATTAATAATCATAAACTTCAAATGCAGTATGATTTTTTAGAGCAAAACCTTGATGCTTCTGCCTGTTTTCATAACGCCATTATGTCGTATGAAGATGGAACAGGAAGACCCAATACCAATATCAATCCTCCAGACCAAAAAACTAAAATCTATCCAGAAGATTTTCTTGGTCAAAAAGAAGTATGGTTTATGGCAACAGCAAGTGTGATGTTCAGGAGAAATCTGATAGGAGAAAAGTTTCCAGATTGGTTTTTGCAATCAAAAAGTGGCGATATCCCTTTGTATTTAATGTTATCAAACAAAGGTTACATTGGTTATATCCCTGAAGTAATGTGTGTGTATAGAAGGCATTTGAGTGGAATGAGTTATACTGATAGCAATTTAGATGAAGTATTTATCAAGAACAGAATGTTTATGTATTCTAATGTCGATAAAGAACTAAATTTCAAATATAATCATTTGATAAAGCCCATTTTAGGCGAATATTATTTATTACTTACGAATGTTTTTAAGCTTAAAAACCAGTACTTCCAAAGTATTTATTTTGCTTTTATTTCATTGTATTTAACAAAGCCCAATTCAAAAAAACATTTAAAGTTGGTTTTTCAAGACTTTATTATTCCAACTGGTTTGATGAAAGTTTATGCTAATGTAAAATGGAGATTAGAAACTTTATTTAGTAAAAAAGCCTCTCAATAATACTGAGAGGCTTTTCTTTTGGAGTATTTTGTTTTATGTTTTTTGCTTTTTCTTCTTTGCTGCTGGGAATAAAACATTATTCAAAATCAAACGATAACCGGGTGAATTAGGATGTAAATTCAAATCGGTTGGTTCTTCATTTACATAATGTCTGTAATCTTCAGGGTCATGTCCGCCATAAAAAGTCCAAAAACCTTTCAAGAAAGTACCGTGAATGTAACGAGCTTCATTCAACGAGCGATTTTCGCCTAATACAATTACTTCAGGTTTCAACAGTTCCTTTTTGTAAGAAGTAGTTTGTCCCATAAAACCATGAATGGTAGTTTCATGATTTTGGGTCAACATAGTAGGAATTGGGTCCCATTTTGCAGAAAATTGGAAAAGATTAAAGAAATCATTCTCCTCTCCAACAGGTCTTGATTCATTTGTATAAGCCTCAATATTCGAAAACTCAATTATTTGAGGATGAAAAATTAAATTAAAATTTTGGAAAGCAAAAGTCTTTGTAAAGTCTAATTTAGCATCTGCATTTCTATCATAACCATCTCCATCATAAAAAGCATCCACAATATCAATTCCTTCGGCTGCTAGAGCAATATCATAAGTATCGGTTGCAGTACACATCGCAAACATATAACCTCCGCCAGCTACAAATTCTCTTATTTTTTTGGCAACGCCTAATTTCAGTTGAGATACTTTATCAAAGCCAAATTTTTGTGCATTCTTTTTGTCTTCTCTCAATTGTGCTTGATACCACGTTTGCCCACTCTGATTCAAAAACTTACCCATCTGCCCAGTAAAATCTTCATGATGAAGATGTAGCCAATCGTATTCTGGTAATTTTCCTGTCATTACCTCATCATCAAAAATCAAATCGTAAGGTATTTCAGCATAAGTCATTGCTAAAGTAACGGCGTCGTCCCAAGGTTGGGCAGTTTTAGGTGAATAAACAGCTACTCTGGGTGGTTTCTGTAGTTTTACAACATCCATATTTACATCTGGACTGCTTACTTCTGCTCTAATTTGTGAAGCTTGTCCTTCTGAAATCACTTCATAGCTTACTCCTCTAATGATTAATTCATTTTCAAATTTCTGAGCTTGAGGGAACATAAAAGCACCTCCACGATAGTTCAAAAGCCATTCTACTTCCGTATCATGTGTTTTAAGAATCCAATAAGCTATTCCGTAAGATTTTAGATGGTTTTTCTGACTCTCATCCATCGGAATCAGAATCTGCGAAGCCCACAAGCGACCAGTAAACGTTAAGAATATGATAAACGGAAATAATAGCCTTTTCATTGGTGAAGTTATTTAAGTTCTCTGAACTAAATTTGTTATTCATAAACGATAAACGAATTTAGTATATTATTAGTGCTAATCACAATCCTGATTGGCTAAACATGCGTTCATCTTGATTTATTTTGGTTTCAAATCGAATCCATTTCAATATCCACAACTATGAATTTATTAGAAAATATTCGTGAAGGATTACGCTCTATCAAAGCAAACATGCTGAGAACCACTCTCACAGCTTTAATTATTGCTATCGGTGTCACTGCATTGGTTGGAAGTCTTACTGTAATTGATGGAATTCAAAGCTCAGTAAATAATAGTTTTGCTGGCTTAGGAGCAAATGCTTTTGACCTTAGAAACAGAGATATTTTCAAAATCAGAAAAGACGGTGAAAAAGAAAAGAATTATCCGCAAATTGATTATCGTGAAGCAAAAATGTACAAAGAAAAATTTGGACATTCAGCTATTATAGGATTGAAAGTAAATGTTAGCTTTTCGGTTGAAGTAAAATATGAATCGAAGAAAACGAATCCAAATTCAAGAGTAATGGGTACTGATGATAATTTTATGGACATTAAAGGCTATAAAATTTCAAAAGGAAGAACATTTTCAGCAAATGATTTACAATATGCAGTAAATGTTTGTATCATCGGTGTTGACATTGTTGACCAACTTTTTGGAAAAAACATCAACCCAATTGATAAAGAAATCAATATTCTCGGACAAAAATTTAAAGTAATTGGCTTACTAGAGAAAAAAGGAAGTTTGATGGGTGGCGGAGATGATAGAGTAATTTTTATGCCTTTAGAAACTGGCAGAAAAATGGCTCAAGGAAAAACACTTACTTTTGATATTGTTACTTCTGTCCCGAATATTACTGATATTGATAATGTAATTGAAGAAGCCAGAGGAGTAATGAGAATTATCAGACAAGACCAAATTGGTGAACCAGACTCATTTTCAATAGAACGTTCAGATTCATTGGCAAAACAATCTGAAAGTATTACTGGAATTTTAAGAGTAGCTGGTTTTGGAGTAGGTTTTATTACTTTATTAGGTGCAGCCATCGCCTTAATGAACATTATGCTAGTTTCAGTAACTGAAAGAACGCAAGAAATTGGCATCCGAAAATCCTTAGGAGCAACACCTTATCTTATTCGTTTACAATTTCTGATTGAAGCCGTGGTAATTTGTATATTAGGTGGTTTAGGTGGTATCTTTTTAGCCATTTTGATTGGTAATCTATTTGCACAATTATTAATGGGTGGTACTGCAAGTTTTATCATGCCTTGGTTTTGGATGTCAATCGGAATTGGCGTTTGTGTTGTAGTAGGATTATTTTCTGGAATTTATCCTGCATATAAAGCTTCAAAGCTAGACCCAATAGAATCGCTGAGATATGAATAATTTTTTTCATTTTTACAGCTACTATAACCAATCTAGTAATCAGAAACTTACAAGAACACTTACAAAAAAGTTTCAGATTAATTAAATATTAAGGTTGTGTAGTCCAAAAACATCACTTATCTTTGCATCAAGTTTGAGAAATCAAATGCCCAGATGGCGGAATTGGTAGACGCGCTGGTCTCAAACACCAGTGTCTTCACTGGCATGCCGGTTCGACTCCGGCTCTGGGTACTTGTCAATAGCCTGACTACTTCATGTAGTTAGGCTTTTTGTTTTACTTCAACTTGTAGCATAAAAAAGCCCTCTTGCCAAAATGGTAAGAGGGCTTTTTATATTGCAGTTTTCGGGATGAAATCCCGAAGTACTTAATCATAATTCAACACAGGTGCTAACCATCTTTCAGTATCTTCCAAACTCATATTTTTTCTTTGAGCATAATCTACTACTTGGTCTTTAGCGATTTTGCCTAAACCGAAATACTTACTATCTGGATGCGAGAAATACCAACCGCTTACTGAACTAGCTGGATACATGGCAAAGCTTTCAGTAAGAATAATTCCCAATTTTTCTTCAGCTTGTAATAATTCAAACAAAGTTGCTTTTTCGGTATGGTCTGGACAAGCTGGATAGCCCGGTGCTGGACGAATACCATCGTACTTCTCTGAAATCAAATCTTCTGTACTTAAATTTCCTTCATTAGAATATCCCCAGAACTCTTTACGAGTACGTTCATGCATCAATTCAGCAAATGCTTCTGCCAAACGGTCGGCAAGGGCTTTCACCATGATAGAATTATAGTCATCATGGTCACGGTCGTACTTTTCGATTAAGGCTTCAATGCCAATCCCAGCAGTAACAGCAAAAGCTCCGATATAATCCTGTTCTCCAGTTGTTACTGGAGCGATAAAATCACTCAAGCAAAGGTTTGGCAAATGTGAAGCTTTTTGTCCTTGCTGACGAAGATTATGAAGTACCTTTGGATTTTCTTCATTCTTTGTTACACGATATTCTGTATGAATATGAACACCATGTTTTTCACAAGGAATTTCTCTGCTTATTTCTTCAAAATCAGAAAGAATTATATCATCCTCATTTGAATTGGCAGGATAAAAACCAACCACCGCACGAGCCGTCAATAATTTATCATCAATGATTTCTTTCAATAAAGCTTGAGCATCATTGAATAACTTGCGTGCCTCTGCTCCTACTACTTCATTATCAAAAATCTTTGGATACTTTCCAGACAATTGCCAAGTAGAGAAGAATGGAGTCCAGTCAATATATTTCGCAATTTCGGCTAAATCATAATTATCGAAATAACGATTTCCTAAGAAAGTAGGCTTTTTCGCTTTGAAGTTAGTCCAGTCAATTTTGTCTTTATTCAACCTTGCCTTTTCAATCGGCACATAGTTTTTATCTTTTTGACGACCAGCATGGTCAACTCTCATCTGAGCATACTGTGCTTTAATTTCATCAAAAATTTCTTCTTTGGTTTGGTCACTCTGCATCAATCTACCTGCCACAGGCACACTTTTAGAAGCATCCAACACGTGAATTACTGGCCCAGAATAATGTGGGTCAATTTTCACCGCCGTATGGATTCTTGAAGTAGTTGCTCCACCAATCAACAAAGGCAATTTAAAACCTTGACGCTCCATTTCTTTAGCAACTCCCACCATTTCATCCAATGAAGGCGTAATCAAACCCGAAAGTCCGATAATATCCACATTATGTTTTTTGGCTTCTTCCAAAATCTTAGGTGTTGGTACCATTACGCCCAAATCAATGATTTCGTAATTATTACAACCCAACACTACGCCCACAATATTTTTACCAATATCATGCACATCGCCTTTTACCGTTGCCAACAAAATTTTACCTGCCGAAGAACTTTCACCTACTTGTTTCTCTGCTTCAATATATGGCAATAAATAAGCTACCGCTTTTTTCATCACACGAGCAGATTTTACTACTTGTGGCAAGAACATTTTTCCTTCTCCAAACAAATCCCCTACTACGTTCATACCGTCCATTAATGGCCCTTCAATTACGTGTAAAGGTTTTTCTACTTGCTGACGAGCCTCCTCAACATCTTGGTCGATAAATTCTGTCAAACCTTTTATCAAAGCGTGTTCCAAACGTTTCGATACAGGTAAATCTCTCCAAGCATTATCAATTACTTGTTCTTTCCCTTTTGATTTTACCGTTTCTGCAAAAGTTACCAAACGTTCTGTTGCATCGTCTCTGCGATTCAACAATACGTCTTCGCAAAGCTCTAACATATCTTTTGGAATATCATCATAAACGCCTAACTGACCAGCATTTACGATTCCCATATCCATTCCCGCTTTAATGGCATAGTATAAAAACACTGTGTGCATTGCCTCACGAACAGGCTCATTTCCACGGAAAGAGAATGAAATATTAGAAACCCCACCCGATACTTTGGCGAATGGAAGATTTTCTTTTATCCAACGAGTAGCATTGATAAAGTCAACAGCATAATTATTATGCTCTTCCAAACCTGTGGCTACCGTAAGAATGTTAGGGTCAAAAATGATGTCCTCCGCAGGAAAACCTACTTCATCCACCAAAATATCATAAGCACGTTTACAAATTTCGATACGTCTTTCATAAGAATCCGCCTGACCTTGTTCATCAAAAGCCATTACTACTGCCGATGCTCCGTAACGCTTTACTTTCTCTGCCGATTCTCTGAATTTTGTTTCTCCTTCTTTTAAGGAAATTGAGTTTACGATAGATTTCCCTTGTACACATTTCAAACCTGCTTCGATTACTTCCCATTTCGAGGAGTCAATCATAATTGGCAATTTGGCAATGTCAGGTTCTGCCATCAATAAATTCAAGAAGGTTTTCATGGCTTCAACGCCATCAATCATTCCTTCATCCAAGTTTACGTCGATTACTTGCGCACCACCATCTACTTGTTCACGAGCTACAGCAATGGCATCGTCGTATTTTCCTTCACGTACCAAACGAGCAAATTTCTTTGAACCCGTTACGTTACAACGCTCGCCAATGTTGACAAACATGGTATCTTCTTTAATAATCAAAGGCTCTAAACCAGAGATTATTTGATGATTATGTACTTCTGGTAATTGGCGTGGAGGATATTTTGCTGCAACTTCAGCAATGGCTCTGATGTGTGCTGGCGTAGTTCCGCAACATCCGCCAATGATATTCATAAAACCATGTTGAAGAAAATCTTCGACAATCACAGCCATTTCTTCTGGCGATTGGTCGTACTCTCCCATTTCATTTGGCAAACCTGCATTCGGGTGAGCCGACACCATAAATGGCGCTTTATCAGCTAAAATCTGTACATAAGGACGCATCAAATCTGCTCCTAAAGCACAGTTCAAACCCACAGAAAGTAAATCAATATGTGAAACCGAAGCTAAGAAAGCCTCTGTGGTTTGTCCAGATAAAGTACGTCCAGAAGCATCAGTAATTGTTCCAGAAACCATCACAGGGATTTTGGTCGCTGGATTAGCTAATACTGCCTTAGGATTATTTTGCTTGGGAATTGAAGTACTTTGTATCGGACGAATCGTTCCATTTTTCTTATCATTCTGATATAAATCAATCGCATACAAAGCTGCTTTTGCATTGAGCGTATCGAAAATGGTTTCAACCAATAATACATCTGCACCGCCATCTACCAAACCTTGGATTTGTTCGTAATAGGCATCAACCAATTCATCAAAAGTAACTGCACGATAACCTGGGTCGTTTACATCTGGCGAAAGCGACAGTGTGCGGTTCGTTGGTCCAATTGAACCTGCTACAAAACGAGGTTTATTGGGATTTTTAGCCGTATATAAATCTGCTACTTCACGAGCAATTTTCGCTGATTCATAGTTTAATTCATACACATAATCTTCCATGTGATAATCAGCCATAGCAATAGAGGTTCCCGAAAAAGTATTGGTTTCGGCAATATCTGCACCTGCTTCAAAGTATTTCGCATGGATTTCTTTGATTACTTCTGGTTTTGTGATAGAAAGCATATCGTTGTTTCCCTTTACTTCATGCGGAAAATCACGAAATTTTTCACCTCTGTAATCGGCATCACTTAATTTATACTCTTGAATCAATGAACCCATTGCTCCGTCAAGAACAAGGATTCTATTTTTCAAGATTTCTCTTATATTGGGATTGTTCATATCTTTTTTAGCGCTAGCTGTAAGCAATTAGCTTTGAGCTTTTTTGACTTATTAATCTTTTCGCAATAACACCGTTCATGTTTCATCGTTTAAAGTAAGATTACTTATTAATTCGACGAAATTAAATCATACAGTTTGCACAATAAACTGCAAAATTACTGGTGTTAATTCAAATAACATAAATTAACTACAAAGTTATCCCAAAAAGATAATTCATTTGCTTTAATTCATCAATTTGGATATAATTTCTACTTTTAAATAGCCGATTGGATAATATTCATTAAATTCAAAGCTTAATTTAAAAGAATAGGGATAAATTATCTCAGTAAATACTTAAACCACAAAACACATCAACATGAAACTAGACTCAACCGATCGAGAAATCTTAAAACATCTACAGGAAGATGCTCATCTGACAACCAAAGAATTATCGGGAAGACTTAATTTATCACCTACTCCCGTTTATGAGCGTGTGCGAAGACTTGAAAAAGAAGGCGTTATTAAAGGTTATGTAGCCTTGGTAAATCGTGAGAAAATCGAAAAGGATTTAATGGTATTTTGTAGCATCCGTTTGAAAGAACATGCACAAGAAGCAGGAGCAAAATTTGTACAAGAAATTGTTCAACTAGATGAAGTACAAGAATGCTACAATATTTCGGGCGATTATGATTTTATGCTCAAAATTATCGTACACGATATGCGTGAATATCAAAGTTTTTTAATGAACAAATTGGCTTCTTTAGAAAACATTGGTAGTACCCATAGTATTTTCGTGATGTCAGAAATTAAGGCAGAAACTAAATTGAAGGTTTAGGATTGATTGATAATTGAACTAATCACCTTAACAGCGGCAAACCTTTGGTTCCTGAATCACCCGATTCGGCAACCGCAAGGGTTTGCCGCTACTGTTTTTTACTGATTATTCAACAAAATTGAGATACAAATTATCAAAAAGAATATAGACTTCCGCATTTAGTATTAGAGCATCCGCAAAAAGAATATAGGCTTACGCATTTAGTATTAGAGCATCCGCAAAGAGAATATAGGCTCCCGCATTTAGTATTAGAGCATCCGCAAAGAGAATATAGGCTCCCGCATTTAGTATTAGAGCATCCGCAAAAGGAATATAGGCTTCCGTATTTAGTATTAGAGCATCCGCAAAAGGAATATAAGTATCTGCATTGGCAAATTTTGACCGATTAGCCCATGAGCTTATTTATACTATCCCAACATCTAAGCCTTCTAACGAGCAGAACCGAGCCTATTCATTAACACTTTAATTTCTCTCCTGTTAAATAACAAACT
Source organism: Arcicella rosea (assembly GCF_040543805.1). NCBI lineage: Bacteria > Pseudomonadati > Bacteroidota > Cytophagia > Cytophagales > Flectobacillaceae > Arcicella > Arcicella rosea. Next base: position 227,033 of record NZ_JBEUMS010000008.1, on the reverse strand, counting down.
CCAAATTACTCTATCGAACCAATAGGATTTTTTTTTACAACTACGTATATTTGTTGAGAGTCAACCATCAATTATCAAACTAAAAATCCTTATTCAATGAAAAAACTATTTGCAATCGTTCTGCTTGCACTCCCTATGGCTGTTCATGCACAAAAAGTAAAACCTAATGTTCAAGTAAAAGGAACACTTAAAAACATCAAAGACACTCTTTCGATTATCTATGCAAATTATGCTGCAAATGGTAAAAGAGTAGTAGATAGCGCCAACGTAGTGAATGGACAATATGCCTTTAATATCACTGTAAGTGAACCTGTAAGAGTACAATTTTCTGCTAAAAATGCGGCAAACAAAAAAGCTAGACTTACTCAAAGAAATGTTGCTAGTGTTTTTATCGAACCGGGTATTATTAATGTGGCTAGTGTAGATTCATTTACGAATGTTAGTGTAAAAGGTTCTAAATCTCATATTGAATTTGAAAAATTGAATTTGGCTTCAAAACCTTACGATAGTCAATTAGAAGTATTGTATAAGCAATATTCAGAATTCAATAAAAATAAGAACAAAGTAGCTGCTGATAAAGTAGAAGCATCTATTGATTCGTTAGACGAAAAACAAAGAGAAGATGTTTATGGAAGTTATTTGAAGAAAAACCCGAATTCTCCCATAGCTTTATATACTTTAAAAACATATTCAGGCTATGAATTGCTTGTCGATAAAGTAGAACCGCTTTTTAATTTATTGTCGAGTACTGTTAAATCTTCTCCTGCTGGAGTAGAATTTAAAGCTAAAATTGAAACAGCAAAACTTACTGGTATTGGCAGAGAAGCTTTAGATTTTACACAAAATGATACTTTGGGTGTAGCTGTTAAATTATCTTCATTAAGAGGTAAATATTTATTAATTGACTTCTGGGCAAGTTGGTGTGGACCTTGTAGAAGAGAAAATCCGAATGTTGTAAAAGTATTTAACCAGTTTAAAGACCAAGGTTTTCATATCATTGGTGTTTCTTTAGACCAACCTAATGCTAAAGAAAAATGGTTAAAAGCCATTCACGACGACCAACTTACTTGGACACATGTTTCTGATTTAAAATATTGGGATAATGAAGTAGCCAAACTTTACGGCATTCAAGCCATTCCTCAAAATTTGTTATTAGACCCTGATGGTAAAATCATTGCTAAAAATCTAAGAGGAGAAGCTTTAGGAAAGAAATTAGAATCAATTTTCAGCAAACAAAGTAATGTAAAGAGTGAAGCTCAGTCTAAAGGGAAATAAAGAGCAAGTGTATTCTTTGAAAATTAACATCCATAAAAACATGAGTCATCCCGAATTTTCTCCTAAAATAGCGAGTTTTAGAAGATTTAAAAGTTTTTTGGATTTGTTCTCGTCCTTACTTTTTGTCTTGATACAAAAAGTAACCGCAGCGGCGGCCGCAAAAAAATCAAGAATTCCTAATCGCAGCGGCGAACCGACTCGCTTCGCTCAAACAGTAGGAATTCGTTGCCCATCAATCACAAAAAAGCGGTCGAAAAACTAATTTCGACCGCTTTTTTGTGATTTTAAAATTCGGGATGACTCATGTTGTTGATATTGGATTTGATATTACTTCAATACTTCAACAGAAATCTTACTATCACCATATACTCTGTGAGTCGCTTTTTGAAAATCACTTTCTTTAGCTTTATAGATATTTTCTACGTATTTCTGTGGGTTGATGTCAAATAAAGGAAATACGGTAGATTGTACCTGAATCATGATTTTATGTCCTTTCTTGAATGTATGTAATACATCTTGCAAACGGAAATTGATGTCTGTTACTTTGTTGGCAATTAATGGTTCTGGTTTGCTGAATGAATTTCTGAAACGAGAACGCATAATTTCACTTCTTACCATTTGTTGATACCCCCCCAAAGTAATATGTGCTGGCGTGTAAGGACTATTCTTTTCATCACCCGGATATACATCCACCAATTTCACAAACCAATCGGCATCACTTCCAGTAGTTGAAATTTTTAGTTTCGCCATGATTTCTCCGCCCAAAGTAATGTCTTCTGTTAACACATCTGTTTCAAAAGTCAAAACATCTGTTCTACGTCCAGCGAAACGTTGGTCTTCACTCATGTAATTTCTTGGACTAAATCCTAAAATTTGTTTTGGATCTTCGGTATAAGGAACAGGTTTTGAAGGGTCAGAAACAAATTCTGCAAAGCCTTTTGCTGGTGTTCCTGTGGCAATTTTCCCATTTGGATTCAAGTAAAAGTCTATTTTTTGTGCCGTCTTTACAGGATATTCAGCAAATTCTTTCCACTCTTTTTTACCAGTATCAAATAATGTTGCTTCTGCTAATTTACTGTTGCCATCGCCCGCTTCTTTCAAGAAATGTTTGAAGAATTTCAATTCAATATTTTTCTGATAATGTGTAGCAATACTATCACCAAAGTAAATATTTGAATGGAAGTGATGTCCACGTTCACGAGACCAATCACCATGACCAAAAGGACCCATCACAATTGAATTGTAAATATTTGGATTATTTTTCTCAAGTGTTTTATAGATTGACAATGGACCATATAAATCCTCAGCATCAAACCAACCACCAACTACCATGAAAGCAGGAGCATGCTTGATATTTTTTAGGTGTGGAAGAATATTTCTTTTTTGCCAGAATTCATCATAATTAGGATGTTCTACATGTTCTTGCCAAAAGAAATTGTTGGCATAGTTTTCTCCTAAATTTTTGAGAGGAGACATCGTTTTGTACCATTCGAAACCATCAAAAGTTTTGATTTTTGGAAATTGCTCATCATACCAAGAATTAGTAGTTGGTTTTGGATGCTGTACCCCAAATACAGGAAATGTTAAACCATAGCCCATTGTAAAGGCTCCATTATGATGAAAATCATCAAAGAAAAAATCTGCAATAGGTGCTTGCGGTGAAGCCGCTTTTAATGCTGGATGACCGCACAAAGCACCAGCAATCGTATAAAAACCGGGATATGAAGTACCGAATTGACCAACATTTCCATTGTTATTCGGCAAGTTTTTTACCAGCCAATCAATGGTATCATAAGTGTCAGAAGCTTCGTCAATATCTTTATTGCTATTTTTATTTGAAATATGTGGAGTCATATTGGTAAAATTACCTTCCGACATCCAGCGTCCACGTACATCTTGTTCAACAAAAATAAATTTCTCACGCATCAAGTATCTTGAGTTCGAAATTAGATTGGGTAATTGGTCTTTACCATAAGGAGCAACGCTGTAGCAAGTTCTTTTGAGGATAATCGGGTATTTTTTATTGGCTGAGGCATCCTTTGGCGTATAAACGTTTGTGAAGAGTTTTACGCCATCACGCATTTCGATTTCGTATTGCGTCTTAACATAGTTTTCACGAACAAAGGCAGAGTCGAGTTGAGCAACCGTTAGCTTTTGTGCTTGATTATAAAATGAAAAGCTACAAAGAGCTAACAACAGTAATAATTTTTTCATGTTTTTTGATGAATATTTGTTGAGTATAAATGCAATATAAAATAAGGAAACAATGTATTTGTAATGATTTGTGTTTACCAAGTTCTAGCAAGAGGAATGATAATGGTAGAAACTACTTTGTCTTCAATTTCTTCAATTTTCAAGGAAGCTTCTCCTGTATATTGTAATTCTAAGCGTTTTTTTAGATTCACTAAACCAATACCGCCGCCATCTTGTCTTTTTGTATCATCTTGCTTAACAAGCTTTCCAGTATTGATTACTTGCATCATTAAGTTTTCATCTTCTTCAAAAATTCGCACTTTTACTTCTCCTCCATTTTTTAGTTTAGCAATTCCATGTTTGATAGCGTTTTCGATAAGAGTACTCAACGAAATAGGAATAATCATTTTATTACTCAGTTTTTCGTCGATGTCAAAATAATACATCAACCTTTTATCGAACCTAATTTTTTCTAAAAAGAGATAAGCCTTTGTTAATTTTAATTCTTCTTCAACTCGTACAGTTTGTGATTCCCCAATGTTGAGGGATAAACGCAACAAATCTGAAAGCTGATCAACTGCTTCACGGGCTTCGTGATGGTCAATAATCATTAAAGCCTTGATACTATTGAGTGCATTAAAAAAAAAATGAGGATGTAATTGTGTTTTAAGGGCATCTAATTCCGATTTGATAAGCATCTTTTCCATCGAAATCATTTTCTCGTTCATAGTTTGTTTTTGAGCAACATACCTAAGAATATGAAAGAAGAAAAACCAAGGAGTAGTTACCCAAATATCGTCAATAAACAAACTGAAATAATCGCCAAAGCTATTATAATCACTTTTTAATACTTCATTTGAGGTAAATATAATATCCAATATAAAAAATAAGAAGCCTAAAATAACATTACCAACCAATGGGAATAAAAGGAAAACTTGTACCGAAGCATCATCAAGTTTGTACTTATCAACAATAAGTTTGTAGGTATGTGTCGTAAAAAGACCAAATATAAATACAGCAATAAAGTATTGAATAGAAAGATTATAACCCGATTCTTCTAGTATAGTGTATTTCAAAGCCATTAAAGCGATGAGTAACCAACTAGAAATTTGCATTAACCAATATATTTGTCTGAGATTCATAAATGAAAATAGCGTAAATGATATTTAATCAGATGTAAAAGGGTTTTAATGTTTTATAAACAAAAATGAACTTTTTTTCTGATTAATACCAAAAAACATAAAAAAACCTTTGTACAAGCTTGTACAAAGGTTTTTAGTGGAGACTATGGGATTCGAACCCATGACCTCTACGCTGCCAGCGTAGCGCTCTAGCCAACTGAGCTAAGCCCCCAAGAATACTCACAAAAGTATCCAATATGAACTAGTAAGCAAAATTGAAGAAGGTAATTTCTTAAAAATTGTACCTTACTCCTAAACCCCCTTGAGGATGCGTATAAAAGAAAGCAGGTACAAGCTCTATGTAAAGTCCTAATTCCCCAAAAACTGACAAAGGTGAATCTGGTACTCCATACTCTAGTCCGGCTTGTCCAACGCCACCAATTCCAGTGTTGGCTGTTTGCTTACTCGCTAAAATATATGAACGAGAAGTAATCTGTCCACCAAAACCATAATAACATCTTAGAGGAGAATTGCCCAATTGCTGATGCCAAAGATAAATTCCGCTAAAAGAAAGACCTGCTCCATCAAAATGTCCATCTCTATATGGACTTCTCAATCCCCAAAGTGCTCCATAAACACCTACATTCAGTTCTAAAGCATTTTTATCATTACTTAAATAATGACGAATAGATAAACCTGAAGGGTCACCAAGTTTTGCACCAACAGCCCAAGTTTTGTATTGCGAAAACCCAGAGAAACCAAATAGCATTAGAGAACAGATAAAAGCAATTTTTTTCATAAGAAATAAGATTATGATTTGTAAGCTTTCAGTAGATTCATCAAATGAGTATTTTCTTCTGCCGTACCAACCGAAATTCTTAAAGAATTATCGCAAAGTTTTACTTTTGAGCGGTCACGAACGATGGTTTTTTGCTCAATCAAGTAATCGAAAACCGCTTTAGCATCTTGGAATTTCGCTAATAAGAAATTGGCATCCGATGGGAAAATCTTTTCGACGATAGATAATTCAGATAATGCTTCTGCTAATAGCTTACGGTTATTATTTAGCGTATTAACGGAATTTACTACGAAATCAGTATTCGAAATGTTTTCAATTAACAGTTTTTGAGTTAATCCGTTAATGTTGTAAGGATATTTAATCTTATTCAAAAGTTTGATTAATTCCTCATTTGCAAAAGCCATTCCTAATCTTAAAGCAGCTAAACCCCAAGCTTTTGAGAACGTTTGAAGTACCATTACGTTCGGAAAATTATCTAATTCAGGAATGAAAGATGGCTCATCAGAAAAATCATTATAAGCTTCATCAATAATTACCAAACCATGCTCAAAATTGTCGATAATAGTTAAAATTGCTTCACGATTGATAATATTACCGGTTGGATTGTTCGGCGAACAAATAAAAATCAATTTTGTTTTCGGGTTGATAGCTTCAATAATCGCATCAACATCTAATTGATAATCTTCTGTTAAATCAATTTTTTGAACTTGAACATTATTCACCGAAGCACTTACTTCATACATTCCGTAAGTTGGCGGAAGGATAATGATATTGTCTTCTTTAGGTTCGCAAGTCAATCTGATAATCAAATCAATCGGTTCGTCAGAACCATTTCCTAAGAAAATTTGTGTTGGACGACAACCTTTTATTGGTGCAATTTTTTCTTTGATTGCAGCTTGGTATGGGTCTGGATATCTGTTCCAATTTTCTGGCGTAGCCGAACCAATTGGGTTTTCGTTAGCATCTAAAAAAACACCTTCTTTACCGGTATATTCATCACGAGCAGAAGAGTAAGGAGCAAGACTAAGAATATGTTTACGAACGATACTTTGTAAGTTGAAAGTCATAATTTAAATAATTTACATTCTAATTTTCACTGCATTAGCATGAGCATCTAAAGACTCAGCCTCTGCCATTTCAATAATTGTTTTTCCGAGGTTTTGAATGCCTTCTTTGGTAATATGCTGAACCGTTATTTTCTTTACGAAGCTATCCAAGCTTACGCCAGAATAAGCTCTTGCATAACCATTTGTTGGCAAAGTATGGTTTGTACCTGAGGCATAATCTCCAGCAGATTCGGGCGTAAAATTTCCTAAGAAAATTGAACCTGCTTGGTAAATTTTTTCAGATACTTCTTCCGCATTTTCTATTGATAAAATCAAGTGTTCTGCAGCGTAATCATTCAAAAGTGCTAAAGCAATTTCCTGATTTTCTACCAAAATAGCTTGACTATTTTCAAGGGCTTTTGAAGCAAAATCTGCTCTTGGCAAAACGGCTAATTGCTTTGTAAGCTCTTCGTTTACTGCTTCAATTATTTTTTCCGAAGTTGAAACCAACAATACTTGAGAGTCAATACCATGTTCTGCTTGCGATAATAAATCAGCTGCGACAAAAGCTGGATTGGCTGAATCATCTGCATAAACGGCTACTTCCGAAGGTCCAGCAGGCATATCAATCGCTATTCCTTCTTTATTAACCAACATTTTGGCAGCAGTAACGTACTGATTGCCCGGTCCAAAAATTTTATATACTTGTGGAACAGTTTCTGTGCCATAAGCCATTGCCGCAATGGCTTGCGCTCCGCCAATTCTATAAATTTTGGTAATACCACAAAGCGAAGCTGCGTACAAAATCGCTGGATGGTTTGATGGTGTACACAAAACGATTTCTCTACAACCTGCAATTTGTGCTGGAATGCCCAACATCAATACTGTTGAAAACAAAGGTGCTGTGCCACCCGGAATATATACCCCAACTTTATCAATTCCGACAGTCTTGCGCCAGCAGGTAACACCCGACATCGTTTCAATTTTTTCAGGAGTACTCTTTTGAGCTTCGTGAAATTTATGAATGTTCTTGTAAGCCTGATGAATGGCTTGCTTCAAATCATCAGAGAGCAATGATGCCGCCTTTTCAATTTCTATAGAAGGCATTTCAATTGATTCTAAATGGACTTTATCGAAGGTCAAAGCAAAATCACGAAGGGCGATATCGCCTTCAGTTTTTACTCTGTACAAGATGGGTGCTACACGCTGTTCAATCACAGCAATATCCTGTGTTGGGCGTGTTAGTAAGGCTTGATAATCGGATTGTTTGGGATATTTTATAATTTTCATGGAAACTAATAAATCATTTTTTCAATCGGCATTACTAAAATACCTTCAGCGCCTGCTTCACGTAGTTTTTCGATATTTTGCCAAAAGTCATTTTCGTTAATTACTGAACTCATCGCCGACCAGCCTTCTTGCGCCAAAGGAATCACAGATGGCGATTGCATTCCCGGCAATAATTTACTGATTGCTTGGATGTTTTCATTTTTGGTGTTCAACACAACATACTTATTGTTTTTTGCTCTTTGAACAGCATCAATTCTAAACAAAATCTGATTAAGAATATCTTGTTTTTCAGCCGACATGGTTGGACAACCAATCATAATCGCTTCCGAACGGAAAATTACTTCTACTTCTTTCAGACCGTTACTCAATAATGTACCGCCAGACGAAACAATATCACAAACAGCGTGCGCCAAACCAATACTTGGTGCAATTTCTACTGAACCAGAAATTTCATGAATATGAGAAGTAACACCATTATCTTTTAGGTAATTTCCTAAAATGATTGGATACGAAGTAGCAATGTCTTTTCCTTCTAAATCTTCAATGCCATTGTAAACCTCGCTTCTTGGAATAGCAATTGATAAACGACATTTTGAAAAGCCTAACAATTTCACTTCAGAAACGTTTTTGTTACTTTCCACATGAACATTTTGTCCGACAATACCGATATCCGCAACGCCATCTTCTACATAGCCGGGAATATCGTCGTCTCTAAGAAACAAAAATTCTGCTGGGAAGTTTGAAGAAGTTGCTTTTAACTTTCCTGCTCCATTATCAAACTTGATTCCGCATTCCTTAAAAAGATTGAGGGAATCTTCACTTAAGCGTCCAGATTTCTGAACGGCAATTCTTAAATTTTGAGTCACTTGTCAGTTATTTATTAGTCCACAATACTAACATTTCCTAAAAATGATTAATTACGATTGTTTTTGTCTATTTAGGTAAAAGCTAGCGGACTGCAAAATTACGCAATCCAATTTAGGTTTTGACGGCTTTTCTGTAAATTGTCAAGAAATCATTGATATTTCTTAATCAACAAAATCAATTATGAAAAAACTTTTCTTGTGGCTACTTCTAATACCTGTTTGTAGTTATGCTCAAAAAACGGAATCTCCTTATCCTTTTTCAGTCGCTCAAGACAGCGCTTACATCCGTGAAAATTACCAGAAAATGGAGTTTATGGTTCAAATGCGTGACGGAATCAAGCTTTTCACACAAGTTTATGCTCCGAAAGACCAAAGTAAAAAGTATCCAATTTTGATACAGAGAACGCCTTATACTTGCTCGCCTTATGGAACGGATAAATACAAAAAGAGAATTGGACCAAACCCATTTATGTTGAGAAGTAATTACATCGTTGTTTACCAAGATGTAAGAGGAAGATGGGCTTCAGAGGGAAAATTCGTAGAAATGACGCCTCATCTTGATATCAAGAAGGCCAAAACCGATATTGACGAATCCACAGATACTTATGATACCATTGATTGGCTGACAAAAAACATCAATAACAATAATGGGAAAGTTGGTCAATGGGGAATTTCATATCCCGGCTTTTTTACTTCTGCTGGCGCCGTTTCAGAACATCCAGCCCTGAAAGCTTCTTCACCACAAGCACCAATGGCAGACCTTTGGCGAGATGATGCTTTTCATAACGGAGCATTTATGATTGCAGCCAATTTTGGTTTTTATAATTTCTTTCAGGAACAAACAAAACCAACGATTACTCGTCCACCAGCATATTTTGAAAACAATAACCCTGATGGTTATGATTTTTATTTGAATGAAGTAAAAACAACCAAAAATTCAGAAGACAGTTTTTATAAAGGAAGAAACGTTTATTATCATGACAATTTTGATCATCCAAGTTATGATGAACATTGGAAGAAAAGAAATATTCTACCGCACTTAAAAGGCATTAAACATGCTGTGATGGTAGTTGGTGGCTGGTACGACGAACAAGATTTATTCGGAACATTCAATACTTATAAGGCTATTGAAAAACAGAATCCTAACATCAAAAATATTTTTGTAGTTGGTCCTTGGGTTCATGGAGGTTGGGCTGGTTCGTCTGGACAAATGCTTGCTGATGTAGATTTTGGTTCAAAAGTATCACCATATTATCAAGAAAATATTGAAGCTAAATTTTTCAACCACTATTTATTTGATGATTCAAAACCACTTGATTTACCAGAAGCAACTCTTTTTGAAACTGGAACAAACAAATGGCGTTCATTTGATACTTATCCAGCAAAAGGTACACAAGAGAAAAATCTATATTTTCATTCAAATGGTAAATTATCGTTTACTGCACCAACAAACGAAAAGTCGTTCTCTGATTATGTTTCAGACCCAAATCGACCAGTTCCTTTTTCTTCTAAAATCAATGATGGGTTTTCGGCAGATTATATGGTAGAAGACCAACGTTTTGCTTATACTCGTCCAGATGTTTTGTCGTTTTCAACAGATGTTTTAGACAAAGACCTCACACTGTCAGGAGAAATAAAAGCGATGTTAAAAGTGGCGACTTCTGGAACGGATGCAGATTGGGTGGTGAAAGTAATTGATGTTTATCCAGCCGACGCTCCAGAACATCCTAAAAGACCTGAAGTAATTTATGGAAATTATCAGCAATTGGTACGTTCTGAAATTTTCAGAGGAAAATATCGTGATGACATTTCAAAGCCAAAACCTTTTGTGCCTAATCAAGTAACAAATGTAAATGTGGAATTACAAGATGTTTTACACACATTTAAGAAAGGGCATAAAATGATGGTGCAAATTCAAAGTTCGTGCTTTCCTTTTGCCGACAGAAATCCGCAAAAGTTTATGGATATTTTTAAAGCAGAAGAAAAGGATTATCAAAAAGCTACTCAGAAAGTATATCATCAAAAATCAGCAGCAAGTTATTTAAAAGTGGGAATTTTGGAGTAATTTTTTGAATTTAAGATAAGTATAAGTACTCAAAGTAAAAAGCCGTAGTATTCCTGAAATACTACGGCTTTTTATTGATAAGGGCTGAAAACAAAAAAAGCAGACTTACAAAGACTGCTTTTTTGAATTACACTTCATCAACAAACTAAAAACCAAATAAAACTACTTGATATCTTGTAGTCAATCTGATAATTTGAGAATAAAGGTAATAATAAAATTGTGCTTTGACAAAAATTTATCCTCAAAATATATCAAATAATTGGCTGTAGGAGAAGGATTCGAACCTCCACGGTGTGATTAGGTAAAGTACAAAGTCTGGTGGTCAACCCCAGTCCATCTTGCGATGGGCATTACACTTACTTTATTTCATGTTCACCACCCCCGAGACAGGAGGGTACGTCTGCCAAATTTCATCACCCTACAGTGTGGTTGTCTTCGTTTCTTTTAACTTGACAATGCAAAGTTAGCGCACCTTTTATTATTTTGCAAATTTTACATAAAAAAAACTTAAAATTTACATTATATTCAATTGTGGAGTAGATTTATTTAAAATTTGTTAATAATTTCTTTTCAAAAGTGTTGTTTTTTGTAAAATTTTAAATTTTATTTGAGTCTAAATACTTATATTATGGAAAAGAATGTCGAAATCGACGAAACTGATTTGAAAATTTTAGGACTTTTGATGCAGGATGCCACCATGCCTTACACTGAAATTGGTAAAAAAATCAATGTTTCGGGCGGAACCGTTCATGTAAGAATGGGCAAAATGGAGCAAGCTGGAATTGTTAAAGGTTCACAATTGGTGATAGACCATACTAAATTGGGTTGGGACATTGCTGCCTTTTTGGGAATTTATTTAGATAAAAGCTCGCTTTATGCTGAAGTTGCCGAACAACTTATCAAAATTCCAGAAGTAGTAAGTATTAATTATACAACAGGTATTTATTCAATTTTTGCGAAAATTGTTTGTCGTGATACTGTTCATTTAAGAGAAGTGCTTCACGATAAAATTCAAAAAGTACAGGGCATTCAAAGAACTGAAACATTTATTTCTTTAGAAGAAAGTATAAATCGTTCAGTGCCTTTTGGCTATAAAGGTTAATAATTTTAGCACTTTCTGGGTAGCCTTTTTAGAAAAAATCTAAACAGGCGAACTATTCTTCGTTTTTTTGGCTTATTTTTGTAGGATAATTACTACCTAAAGCAATGGCAAAAGAAGAAATTGATATATTAGAGGAAGTTACCTCCTCGGAGTACAAATATGGTTTTCAAAGTCACTTCGAAACTGACGAAGTGCCAGCAGGTTTGAGTGAAGACGTAATCAGATTGATTTCAACAAAGAAAAACGAACCAGCATGGATGCTTGATTTAAGACTAAGTGCTTACCGTACTTGGTTGACAATGGAAGAACCGAAATGGTCAAACGTTCATTACAAACCTGTTGATTATCAGTCTGTTAAATACTACTCTGCTCCAAAACAAGCAAAAGTTTTGGAATCATTAGATGATATTGACCCAGAATTACGTGCTACTTTTGAGAAATTAGGTATTTCATTAAACGAACAAAAACGTTTATCAAATGTTGCCGTTGATGCCGTTATCGACTCTGTTTCGGTAGCAACTACTTTTAAAGCAGATTTAGCGAAAAGAGGAATCATCTTCTGCTCGATGTCGGAAGCAATTCAAGATCATCCGGAATTAATAAAAAAATATTTAGGTTCAGTTGTGCCAGTAAAAGATAACTTCTTTTCAGCTCTCAATGCCGCAGTATTTACTGATGGTTCTTTCTGCTATATTCCAAAAGGTGTTCGTTGCCCGATGGAACTTTCAACCTACTTCCGTATTAATGCCGCAGGAACTGGACAATTCGAACGTACTTTGATTGTTGCAGATGAAGGTTCTTATGTTAGTTATTTAGAAGGTTGTACAGCTCCTCAGCGTGATGAAAATCAATTACACGCAGCGGTAGTTGAAATTGTTGCTCATGAAAATGCTGAAGTAAAATACTCAACTGTACAAAACTGGTATCCTGGCGATAAAGAAGGAAAAGGTGGAATTTATAACTTCGTAACAAAACGTGGTATTTGCGAAGGAGCAAACTCTAAAATTTCTTGGACGCAGGTAGAAACAGGTTCTGCAATTACATGGAAATATCCTTCTGTTATTTTAAAAGGAGATAATTCTATCGGTGAATTTTATTCAGTTGCTGTTACAAATAATATGCAACAAGCTGATACTGGTACAAAAATGATTCACATTGGTAAGAATACTAAATCAAGAATTGTTTCTAAAGGTATTTCTGCTGGTAAATCTCATAACTCATATCGTGGATTAGTAGAAGTAATGAAACGTGCAGATAATGCTCGTAACTTCTCTCAATGTGATTCTTTGTTGATGGGCGACCGTTGTGGAGCGCATACTTTCCCATATATTGAAGTAAAAAATAAAACGGCTACTGTAGAACACGAGGCAACGACTTCAAAAATTGGTGAAGACCAATTGTTCTATTGTAACCAACGTGGTATTTCTACTGAAGCAGCCGTTGCTTTGATTGTAAACGGTTATGCTAAAGAAGTATTGAACCAATTGCCAATGGAATTTGCTGTTGAAGCTCAAAAACTGCTAGCAGTATCATTAGAGGGTTCAGTTGGATAGATTCAAAATTGGATTTTATAATTCATCAAAAGGCTACTATGAAAATGGTAGCCTTTTCTATGTTCTGTCTTTCATAATAGGATTTACTTAAATTCAGTAAGGCTCTATAAAAAGGATTAGGTTATTTTTCGCTTTTAATTATCTTTGTTAAGTATCAGCATTCATCAATAATCCTTCTTATTTATATGAAACTATTTTTGTTAAGTATTTTCCATGTCCTTACTTTATCAAAAACGCCCGATTCTCTTGACAATAAAGCTAAACAAGTACAATTTCAAAAATATGTAGAAGGCTTAGCCAATACTCCTTTTATGGCTAATGGAATGATGGGCATCAGTATTAAATCAGTAACAACGAATAAAGTATTGGTGAGCCATAATGCTCAAAAAAGCCTCGCTCCTGCTTCAACTTTAAAATTGATTTCCTCCGCAACAGCATTATCGACCTTAGGCGAAAACTATACTTATACTACCCAATTAAATTACAGTGGACAAATTGCGGATTCTGTATTAACTGGAGATATTATCATCAAAGGCTCAGGTGACCCTTCGTTCGGTTCGTGGCGATTTGAAAAACAAATGGATTATAAAACTTTGTTTGATACTTGGACACAAAAAATTAAGATTTTGGGCATCAAGGAAATCAAAGGAAGAGTATTTGCTGATGCTAGTCTATTTGAAGAAAATGTTTTGCCTGATACTTGGATTTGGACAGATATGGGAAACTATTACGGAGCAGGTGCTTATGGTTTAAACATTCATGAAAACCTGTATTATGCCGTTTTTAAACCTTCACAATATTTAGGTGAAGCTACATTGGTAAAAACAATTCCAGACCTCCCCTATTATCAGAAAATCAATAAAGTATTAACAGACAAACCTAGAACAGGCGACCAAGTAAATATTTACAGCACGCCTTATCAAGATATTTTAGTGATGCAAGGTTTTGTACCTGCGGGCGATACTTTTTCGGTGAAAGGTTCTATTCCAGATCCAGCTTTATTTGCGGCTTATTACTTACAAAAGAAATTAGAAGAAATTGGCATCAAAGTACAAGATAGTCCACTGTCGTCTTTGGAAGTAAGTAAAAAGAAAATGGTTTATCAAAAACCTTTGCAAACCATGAATATCACCGTATATACTTCGCCTTCGCTTGGAGAACTTTCAAAAGCTTGTAATTACCAGAGTATCAACCTTTATGCCGAAGCTTTTCTGAAAACTTTCTCGACAATTTCATCTTTTGGAAATTCTATTAAAGATGCTATTAAAGGTTTGAAACAAATTTGGCAAAGTAAAGGGGTTAATCTATCAGGTTTTAATATCAAAGATGGTAGTGGACTTTCTCCTTCTAATGGCATTACGGCAGATAATATGACGGATATTTTAAAAGCGATGTACTCTGAAAAATCATTCAAAGCATTTTATGAATCAATACCAGTAGTCGGTGAATCTGGAACGGTGGCACATTTGGGAAAGAAATCAAAAGCGGTTGGGAATGTCAGAGCAAAAAGTGGTTCTATTGAAGGAGTAAGAGCTTATGCTGGATACTTTACTGCTAAAAATGGAGAATTGATGTGTTTCTCTTTTATGCTGAATAAGTATAATTCAGATTTCGGTTCAGCTACGAAAGAACTAGAAAAATTGATTACAATGATGGTGGAGTTGTGAAGGTTTAGTTGTGAGTTAGTGAATTGTGATTGAGTGATTTTTGAGTTGGTCTAAGACAGCAATGTTATATTAAGTGCTACTAAAAAGAAAAATCCGTTATCAATTAATTGCTAGTCCGAACGGAAAACAATTAACTGATAACGGATTTTTTAATGATACTCTTAGTCTAATTTCAATACAGCCATAAATGCTTCTTGTGGAATTTCTACATTTCCTACTTGACGCATTCTTTTCTTACCTTTTTTCTGTTTCTCTAATAATTTTCTTTTACGAGAAATATCACCACCATAACATTTTGCAGTTACGTCTTTTCTTAAAGCTTTAACCGTTTCACGAGCAATGATTTTTTGTCCGATTGCCGCTTGAATAGCAATATCAAATTGTTGTCTTGGTAATAATTCACGTAACTTTTCACAAAGACGTTTTCCCCATTCATAAGCTTTATCACGATGAACGATTGCTGAAAGTGCATCTACTTTTTCACCATTCAACATCACATCTAACTTCACCATTTCGCCTTCTTGATAGCCTTTGTATTCATAATCTAAAGACGCATAACCACGAGAAATCGTTTTTAATTTATCGAAGAAATCGAATACTACTTCTGAAAGTGGTAAGTCAAATTGCAATTCAACACGGTCAGAAGTAAGATAAATTTGGTTTGAAAGTACGCCACGTTTATCCAAACACAATTTCATAATTCCTCCTACATAGTCAGATTTAGTAATGATTTGTGCTTTGATAATTGGTTCTTCAACGTGGTCAATCAAGTTTGGCTCAGGTAATTCTGAAGGAGCAGAAACCCAAAGTTCTTCTCCATTTGTTAATTTAACATTGAATTTTACTGAAGGAACTGTTGTAATTACCGTCATGTTAAATTCACGTTCCAAACGTTCTTGAACAATTTCCATGTGTAGCATTCCTAAGAAACCACAACGGAAACCAAAACCTAATGCCATTGATGTTTCAGGTTCCCAAACAAGTGAAGCATCATTCAATTGTAATTTACCCATTGCATCACGTAAATCTTCAAATTCAGTCGTTTCAACAGGATAAATACCTGCAAAAACCATTGGTTTTACTTCTTCAAAACCATGAATAGATTCTTTACAAGGACGGTCACGGTGCGTAATCGTATCACCAACTTTTACTTCTTTGGCTTCTTTGATACCTGAAATCAAATAACCTACGTCTCCAGCTTTGATAGATTGTTTCGGTTCTTTTTCCAAACGTAAAGTACCGATTTCATCTGCAAAGTATTCTTTACCTGTAGCAATGAATTTTACTTTGTCTCCTTTTTTGATTTCTCCGTTGAATACTCTAAACATTACTTCGATACCACGATATGAATTAAATTCAGAGTCAAAAATTAAAGCTTGTAATTCAGCGGCAGGGTCACCTTTCGGAGCAGGGATTCTTTCAACAACGGCAATCAAAATATCTTCTATACCAATGCCTTCTTTACCAGAAGCATGGATGATAGAATCACGTTCACAACCTAATAAATCAACGATTTGATCTTTTACTTCCTCTGGCATTGCACCCGGAAGGTCAATTTTATTTAATACTGGAATAATTTCTAGGTCATGCCCCAAAGCCAAGAAAAGGTTTGAGATAGTTTGTGCTTCAATTCCTTGAGCTGCATCTACAATCAACAAAGCACCTTCACAAGCAGCAATTGAGCGTGAAACTTCATAAGAAAAATCCACGTGACCCGGCGTATCAATCAAATTGAATACATATTCTTCTCCTTTATAAGGGAAATTCATTTGTATTGCATGCGATTTGATAGTGATACCACGCTCACGCTCCAAGTCCATGTCGTCCAATAATTGAGCTTGCATATCCCGTTTTTGAACGGTATTTGTAAATTCAATTAATCGGTCAGCGAGCGTACTCTTTCCGTGGTCAATGTGGGCAATAATACAAAAGTTACGTATGTTTTTCACGTTATTTATTTTACGGTATTGATTTATTTCAAGTTGCTGTATAACTTACCAGCTCTAATACAGGATTTACTTATACTTTTTACAAAATTACGTCCTTAACTTTGAAAAAGATAATAAGTAATTAGAAAAGAGATAAGAATAAAGGTCGATATGGCTAATTTTTATCTAAACTAAACAAAATTCATTTAAACTTCATTACCGCCATGAAATTAACCCCTGAAGTTTACCCCATCGTTGAGTACCTGAGCAAATTCGTGGTACTTTCTGAAAGGGAGGTAAAATCATTCGTTAGTAAGTTACAATACAAAACCTGCAAGAAAGGAGATATTCTGCTAAAAGAAGGTGATGTTTGTAATGAAATTTATTTTATTCTACAAGGTACACTGAGAGCTTATACCAAAGTAGATGGAGAACAAAATAGAACCTTCAACTTCGCCTTTGATGGAACTATCTTCACAGAACAAGTAAGCTTTGCTTCTCAACAACCTTCTACTGATTATTTAGATGCTCTTGAAGATTGTAAGTTATTGTACATCACACACGAGCGTTTACAATGGCTTTTCGACAAATTCCACGGTTGGGAAAGAGCTGGGAGACTCATTAATCAATTTTATTTTTGCGAAGAAAGAAACAGAGTACGTTCTTTTATGCTAGATGACGCCACATTGCGCTACCAGAAATTACTGATTGAATTTCCAGCAGTTGAAAAGAAAATTCCTCAACATATTATTGCTTCCTACCTCAACATTACGCCACAATCGTTGAGTAGATTGAAGAAAGGACTTTAGTAATGATGAGTTTTGAATGATGAATTATGTATTGTATGTTGAGTGGTTAATCAATTTAACGATTCACAAAAGTCTATTTTGAATAAAACAGCTTATTTGAAAGCTACAATTTATTCATAATTCATCATTCAAAACTCATCATTACTCAATCACCCATTGCATCATCAAACCCGTAAGATATCCACAATAAGTACCGAGTGCGTAGCCTAAAATGGCTAATAATACTCCTACAGAAGCCAATGAAGGATGAAATGCAGCAGCTACTACCGAGGCAGATGCCGCTCCGCCAACATTTGCCTGTGACCCAACAGCCGTAAAAAAGTAAGGCGCTTTGGTCAGATATGCCGCAACTAAAGTAAAGCTGGCATGAAATAACATCCAAATGATGCCTACTAAAAAAAGTTGAGGTTTTTCTAAAGCGGCAAAAATGTCCATTTTCATTCCAATCGTTGCAATAAGAATAAACAGAAATATTGAACCAAATTTTGATGCACCAACATCTTCAATTTGTTTTGCTTTGGTCTGTGAGAGTATTAAACCAAAAATAGTTACTAATGAAATCACCCAAAAAGAGGAAGAAGAAAGGCTAAACTTTTTGAGATTTGGATAATTGTTTTCGATAAAAGGTACAATCATATCTGAACAAGCATTAGCGATGGCTGTTACTCCAAAACCGATAAAAAGAATCTTTAAAAGATCTTCTACATTTGGGTTTCTTGCATTTTCTTTGGCTCTTTTTTCAATTTTCTGGCGGACTTCATCCACTGCTCTGGTGTCTGCTCGGAAGAATTTATCAATTTTTGTGGCATGACCAACACCGTAGAGTAATAAAGCTAACCAAAGCTCTGCGGTAAGTACATCAATAGCGATAGCTTGAGAAAAAACCTCTGGAGCAGGATTAAATACTTCTCTTAAAGCCGTCTGATTGGCACTTCCTCCAATCCAACTACCTGCGATGGTCGCTAAACCCCGCCAAGTTTCTCCCGAAACGGTTTCTGGACTAATTATTTTCACAATCCAAAGCGATGCAGGGCCACCAACCATTACGCCCAAAGCTCCTGCTAAGAAAACAATGATGGCTTTTCCGCCTAATTGCTTCAATGCTTGAAAATCAATATTAATGGTAAAGTATAAAAGACAAGCTGGCAATAAGTATTTAGAGGCTACATCGTACAATTTAGAGTTTTCGCCATCAACAATATGAAAGGCATTCAATAAACCGGGAACGAAGTAACAAACTAAAATACTTGGAAAGAAAGTATAAAAACGTTTCCAAAAACGATTCTCTAAAGAAGAAGTATAAAAGGTAAAATAGATGATGCCAAGTAGTATTCCGAAGATAACGGCGTCGTTTGTAATAAATGTTTGTTGCATGATGAGGGATTATGATAAACAAATTTACAGGCTTTTTGTAATTTGCAATAAGATTTAGATGTAAAGAGATAAGAAGCAAGAGACAAGAAGCAAGATTTGAGATAAAAGCAGCAAGAGGAAGGAAACAAGGCATTAGCAAAAGGTTTTTCTTTGCCGTAGTTTGTGTCTCACAAACTATTAAAGATTATTCAGCGGAGATAAGAGAACAGCATTTGAAATTCTATTTTAAAGCATCTCTTGTTTCTCTTGCCGTGGTTTGTGTCTCACAAACCACCAGTCGAGATGTTCAGTGGAGACACTGAACCTGACATTTGACATGATTTTGATAAAAGTGACAAGCACTAAGCAAAAGATAGAGTGTCTGTCACTTCTTTTGAAATGCTATTCTAAACCTTTTTCTCTTGTGTCTTTTGTCTTGCTTCTTTCATCTAAATAAATCCGAAACCCGAAATCAAAAAAATGCAAAGCCCGAAATTCAAAATATATTCTTCTTCTGCTGGTTCTGGAAAAACCTATACTTTGGCGAAAGAGTACATCAAATTAGCCCTTAAAACTACTTCTCCTTTTTATTTCAATCATATTTTGGCAGTGACTTTTACGAATAAAGCTGCTGGCGAAATGAAAGAAAGAATCTTGAAATACTTGCATCAATTTGCTTCTGAAGATTTGCAAGACCGGAAAGAATCGGAAGGAATCTTAAAGCAAATTTTGGAGGAATTACAAGAAGAAGGGATTGAAATTGATGAAGAAGAGTTGCGTGCAAGAGCGTCTAAAACCTTTAAACATATCATTCATGAATATGCCAATTTCTCTGTTTCTACGATAGATTCCTTTGTGCAGAAAATCGTTTCTGCTTTTACAGAGGAATTAGATTTTCCTTTCAATTTTGAAGTAAGTCTTGATTCTGAAGTACTCTTGGATGCCGCAGTTGAGCAATTATTACAAAAAGTAAATACAGAGCATTTCGAGCAAATTACTTTAGCCATCAAAAGCTTTGCGATGGAAAAAGCGGATGAAGGAAAATCTTGGAATGGTTTGGCTGGAGAATTATCTGTTTTCGGAAAAAGTCTTTTATCTGACCAACATCAAGAAGCTATCGACAATATTGCGGATTTAGAAGCAGAAGATTTTCTCCAAATTGAAGGACAAACAAAGGCCTATTGCGAATATTTGGAAACTAAAATCAAAACGATTTCACAAGTAGCCTTAGAAAGTATAGATTCTGCGGGTTTAACGATTGGGGATTTCTTCCAAAGTCGTTCGGGCGTGGGAGCTTATTTCCATAAATTGCAAAATGATGTTTTTGCTTCGCCCAATTCTTATGTGATGAAAGCCGTTGAGGAAAATCACTGGTATTCAAAAACGCAAAAAGGTGGAATTAAGGCAGCAATTGATGGCATTTCAGACGAATTAAGTAGTTATTTAAGTAATATTTTTTCTATTCAGGACAACGAAAAATCAAAATATATACTCTTCAAAGAGATTCTTAAACAGACCAAGAAATTAGCTTTGTTGAGTCAGCTAAAAAAGGAAATTGCCACTATTCAAAATGAAACTGGACAAATTCATATTTCAGAATTTAACCGTAAAATTTTTGAAATTGTGATGAAAGAACCCATTCCGTTTGTCTATGAACGTTTGGGAGAAAAATATAATCACATTCTGATTGATGAATTTCAAGATACTTCTACGCTACAATGGCATAATTTCTTGCCTTTGGTAGAAAACGCCTTGGCAAACGGACATTTCAATTTGGCGGTTGGCGATGCCAAACAATCTATTTACCGTTTCAGAGGCGGAGAAATGGAATTGATTGTGCATTTGCACAAAGACAATTTAGAAAGATTGGTAGAAGGCAACGAAGAAAATGATTTCTTGATAGAAAGATACGCCAGCATTCGTCCATACTTAAAGCCCGAAAACCTGAGTACCAATTACAGAAGTACCAAAGAGGTAATTACTTTCAATAACGATTTGTTTGGTTTTATAAAAGATTCTGCCGAAAACGAAAGCATTGCTCCTAGCCTTCCTTTTGTTTATGATGAATTCTTTGCGCAACAAGTACCGCCAAAACCAAAAGAAGGCGGTCATTTAGAAATTGATTTTTTACAGGGAGAAGTAGAGGATGAAATCATGTTCGAACGAATCATGACATTAATTGATGAGGCACGTGAAGCAGGCTATAATTATGCAGACATTGCCATTTTATGTAGAAAAAATAAGCATGGCAGAATCATCGCCAATGCTTTGAAAGATGCCAATATTGATGTTGTTTCCTCAGATTCATTGAATTTAAGTGCTTCGGATGCCGTTAATTTGGTGATTTCTTTGATGAAAGTCGTGCAAAATCCAGAGAATACTTTGTCGAAATACGAAGCCATTTATTTATTTTACCGAGTGGTTTTACATAGAATTCCTGCTACGCAAGACAACCATATTATCAAACAAGCCATTGAGTCTGGCGATATTACTTTGTTTTATGAATTGATAGAAGACGAAGGCTATGCTTTAGAATCTTTTGCTTTACAGCAAATGGCTTTATATGAAATTGCCGAAAAGATTATCAATACTTTCTTTCTTTTTGAACATCATAAAGAATTAGATTTTCTCTTTCGTTTTTTGGATGTTATCCTCGAATTTCAGACCAAAAAGAGCACACATCTTACCGATTTCTTGCAATATTGGGAAGCAAAAAAGGAATTACTTTCTATCTCTACACCCGAAGGACAAGAGGCTGTAAACGTAATGAGTATTCACAAATCTAAAGGCTTGGAATTTCCTGTGGTTATTATTCCTTATTGTCATTGGACGACCGACACCAGTTTAAGAACAGAAATTTGGGCTGATTTACCGGTTGAAAACGAATTAATAATTGCGAATGAATCATCTGAAAAAGCTGACAAAATCCTAAAAAATGCACCGCTTAGAGTAACAAAATCTCTGGAGCAAACGGCAGTCGTAAATCAATACAAAGAAGAAAAAGAAAAGACTTTTTTAGAAAGTTTGAATATGCTTTATGTAGGACTTACTCGTCCAACAGATAGATTGTACCTGATAGTTAAGAAAAACATCAAAGATTTTAACAAGACGGTTGGCAATCAATTGTATCAATTTGTCAATTGTCCGCCGATTGAAGAAGAAGAAAACCATTTTGAAGTCATCTATCAAGGCGAAGCCAAAAAGCAAAAAGATAAAAAAGAAAAAGCAAAGGATTTAATAGAAATCAGTGCTATAACCAGTTTTGAAAGAAGCAATAAAGTAAAACTCAGACAAAGTGCTGAACGCCTTTTTGACCTAAAAACATTTGAAAAAAGTAAAGATTATGGCAATAAAGTCCATGCTGCTTTTGCGAAAATCAAGACTTATCATGATACTGATTATGCTTTGCAAGAGATTTTACGAGAAGGTTTGATAACAGCGACGGAAGTAGCAGGCTTAAAGCATACTTTAGAAAATATTATGAGTTTGCCAGCCATCAAACCACTTTTTGAAGTAGCAGAAGAAGCCATTAAAAACGAAAGAGAAATTCTGATGCCCAAAGGAAAGCCACTACGTCCAGATAGAGTAGTCAGACTCAAAGACAAAATCGTGATTTTGGATTATAAAACAGGTTCAAAATCAGATTCGCACAAAACACAAGTGCGACAATACATGAATATCTACAGAGAAATGGGTCACGCCAAAGTAGAAGGAATATTGGTGTATTTAGAAGAAAAAGCAAAAGATGAACAGGTGGTGGAGGTGGATTGATAAATGTTTAGAGTGCTAAATATTTTGTGCTTTAGTATCATAAAATCACAATGAAGTTAATTGCAAGGTTTTTTGATCTGAAGTTTCAAATAATTAGTATGAAAATTAAATAAAAAATTGTAGCGGCGAGCCTTTAAGCTCGCCGTTTTTATTGGTCATCAATCTCTTCAAAAGATTATTATCCTATGATATTTTGAACAAAAATTGAGTTTTTACAAAAAACCTTACCGAATAATAAGTTTTTTGACTTTTTATTTGTCATTTTAAATTCAATTAACTAAGTTTGACTCAACAATCAACGAGCACAATATCTTATTCATTTCCTGATACTTACGAAAAGACATAAGATAATTTCAAACAATAGGTGGCACCTTAAACTCCACAAATTACAACCGTTCAACAAATACTTATAGTCACAAAATTTCAATTAAAAATAAGAAACGATAGCTGACAGTCAAGAAACAGGTAATGACATTTCAGAAACAGTAGCTGACAGTCAAGAAACAAGTAATGACAATTGAGAAATAGTAGCTGACAGTCAAGAAACAGGTAATGACAATTGAGAAATAGTAGCTGACAGTCAAGAAACAGGTAATGACAATTGAGAAACGGTAGCTGACAGTCAAGAAACAGGTAATGACAGTCGAGAAACATTAGCTGACAGTCAAGAAACAGATAATTGCAGTCGAGAAATAGTAGTTGACAATTGAGAAACAGATAATTACAAACAAGAAACAATAGCTGACAGTAAAGAAACAGGTAATTACAGTTGAGAAAAAGCCAACTGTTGTTTTGAAACACTCAACTACAATCAAGAAATAAGTAAGCATAATCAAGAAAAGAGTGCCAACAATTGAGAAATAGGGATTTACACGAAGGTTTTAATGCACTCAAATTAGTTTTTCATAACTACATCAATTTTTAATTTTAATATATCTATGAACTCTAGACAAGAATCAAAGGTAAACATGTACCGAGGCGTACTATTGTTTTGCCAAAACAATGCAGGAATTGTTTCTACAAACACCGCATTTTCAGAGGCTATTAATGCCTTAACAATTAAAGTGAATGAAATTCAAGACTATTTAGTCAGGGAAATTAGGCACACAACAGGTATATCAGCAGATAAAGCCACTGCCAAAGCAAAACTTTGCTTAGTAGCTTCCGAGATAGCCAATATAGTATATGCTTATGCAGTTACTATTAACAATAAAGTGTTGATGGATGAGGTGAATTATTCTTTAAGCGATTTAAAAAAACTTAGGGAAGATTTAATAGTAGCAACCGTTACCAATATTTATAACAGTACACAGTCAAACCTCAGTGCGCTTGGAACCTATGGCATCACAGCCTCCACATTAGATGAATTGACCGAAGCCATAAATGATTACAACGCTTTATTACCTAAAACAAAAACAACTATATCAGAAAAATCAAACTATAACGATAACATCATTAAGCTAATCGACGAAACCGATACACTAATCAAAAACAGGTTAGACAGATTAGTCGTAGTTTTTAACAAAACACATCCCGATTTTGTGAATACGTATAAGAAAGTACGTCATATCGACGCACCCAATAAACCCGTAACCCAAATCAAAGGAAATGTGATTAACAAGGTAGATGGCAAAGCCATTGAAGAGGCAGTTATTAGCCTCATTGGCACAACAAACGCCACAACGAAAAGTGATAAAGAAGGCAACTTCGTTTTCAAGCCAGTCACCTACGGAGATTACCAACTAAGCATTAAAGCCACAGGTTTTAAAGATTATATAGACAACGCTTTTGTGGTGAAAATGGGGAAGGTTAATCGGGTTTTTGTGGGGTTGGAGGGGTGAGGTGGTTTATTAGTAAATATAACCGTCATAAATTTAATAAAACTTGAGTGTATGGCGGTTGTATATTTGTTGGTAGCAATTTATTAGTCGGATATTAAAAACACAAAAGTTATGAAAACAGTCTCAAACCTGATTGCTTGTTTAGCATTATCACTTTCTGTCTATTCACAAACCTACATGGATTTTAAGCCGAAACATTTGGTGAATGTCGTAATAGCTCAAAATGAAGGTATCCCAATTTTTACATATTCTCAATTCAAAATTGAAGATTATCAAAAAGTAGTAGAAGCGTTTAATTTTTTAAAGAATTCTTCAAAAATACAGTTTAACTACCCTCAAGATAATTGTCATAACCGAGCAGAAATAATGAGTATGTTTTTGAAAAAGAAAAATATATCGCATTTTAAAATATGGAATTTTGCACCATCAAAAATGACTTTTTTTAGTTCTCAAATGCTTGAAGTTCCAGATAAAAATAACTTTAGCCCAACGGGAAAAATTCATTGGGGCTTCCATGTTGCTCCAACAGTATTAGCTAAAGTAAATGGCAAACTAGATACTTTGGTTTTAGACCCTTCTCTTTTTGATAAACCAATTACTTATAGAAAGTGGCTATTAGTTCAGAATTGTAAAGCGTCTTACTATACATTTCTAAATTCAGAATATTACTTGTTTTATTCAATTAATGGTTCATTTGTTCATGACTATGAAGATTATGACCAAAATTGTACTACTGATAATGATATACAGTTGCCCAATTATCTACCAAAAGTTATGACTGGCGACTTTTACATGTATTCTGGTAGCCGAGTTACACAACAGTGGGTTGAAAAAGGAATGGCAATAAATGACATGGCTTATCAATTTTATACGAGTGAATTGCTTCCAATAATTAATGACCCTTCAAAAGCCGAATTAGTCAAGGAATATAAAATTCTATTTGGAAGCGTCAACAATGTAGAATCAATCTACCTTGAGTATCCGTCAAAATGTAAACTCGACCCTGATCTACTTGAAAAGCATAAAGCCATATTAGATAAATATCGTGAAATTTTTATCCGACAAACGTCAAAATGGGTTCAGATAGTTCAAGAACTTCACTAAAAACTGCTGCCAGTGTTGACTTATCGATATGTCGGTTTTGGAATAAATTGAACGAACGAATTCTAACTTAAATTTGGATACGGTTTGAACGAATTTGCTGTGAAGTTGTCACATCGCCAAGCCCTATCCATTGCCTGCAAGCAATTTTCCAATATTCATAAAACTCATATTTCAGTAATAAATGAAATCAAGTATTGGATTGCCAGTAATATATTTCATTATACATTCTATTAAAATAAAAGCTCCTCATACTTAACACATTTATTTCAACATGATCTCTGAAGAAATGAAACTTCATATACTTGCGGAAGAAAAGTATAGAGAAGAAGTTAAACGAAGCCTTGAAGTTCCTAGTAATAAGGTATGGACTTTTTTAAATAGTAATTTTGGACTTTGGTTTTTATCCACGTGTGTAGTTGGGTTAATTACTTTCATATTCACTTTCCTTCAACAAAAAGAAGAACAACAGTTAGAGCTGGAACGAATTAGAGAAAGAAGACGATTTGAAGAAAAACAAAACCAGTTAGAGCATACTCGACGAAATGCAACTCTTGTATCTGTACTTTTACCCTATTTAGCCTCACAGGAGGAAAAACAATGGAGATTAGCAATTGAAGTTACCAAATATCTTAAAGTTCAAGGCGAGCTTCCAGGTGAATTAGAATCGGCTTTAGAGGGTATTGTGAGTAGCACTTCATACAACACTTCAAAAGTTTCCATGAATCAGCAAGCAAAGGCTAATGCTGCTGCTGCTGTTATTGATACTCGTAGTAACTCTTCACAGGGAAATACTCCAAATTTAAGTTTGCTACCCCCCCGAGTTTACATTCAAATCTCAACAGAGGGGCAAAGAGATGAAACCAAAGTAATTCAGTCTGCATTACGAGCTAAAAATTTTCTTGTACCTGGTATAGAAAATGTTGGAGGAAAAAAAATAGGTCTTCCAAAATTAGTTGAGGTTAGATATTGTCGAGATGAAGAAAAGGATGAGGCATTCAAAATTATAGACATAATCCGTAGTAAATATCCGAATTTAAATATTAATAGTATTCCAAGAAAAATATCAGGAAAGGGTGTTAGACCTCGGCATTACGAAATATGGTATCCTTGAGTGTAATTATTTCTATCATTGAACACCTCCGCTTGGTGTAGTGTTTCATCACTACGTCAGAGTGTACAGCAATGTTACATTGCAGAAATACAAAATAATTTTGTCTCTGTCCGATTAAAGATTTTATTAAAACTTTCCCTTTAAAAGAGTAGGTAAAAGTTTGTTACCCTAAAAAAGAGAACTTAAATTATGATAAACAGAAAGTTTTTTTTCGACCACGTCAAGCTTAACTTATTTGGCGGTTCAGTAAATCCTAAACAATTACAAGGCTTAACAGCTATCCTGAATGAGTGGGAAACCAACTACAGCCAATCAGACGAACGTTGGCTTGCCTACATGTTAGCTACAACTCATCATGAAACAGGGCGAACCATGCAACCAATTGAAGAATGGGGTAAAGGTAAAAACATGATTTACGGTACAAGGGTAAAGATGAATAAAAAACCATATACTGATACCAATGAAATATTTTATGGAAGAGGCTTTGTTCAACTAACGTGGTATGAAAATTACGAACGTGCAGGAAAAGAACTTGGAAAAGACTTTTTGCATAATGCATCAGATGTATTGATATTATCAAATGCAACCCAAATTATGTTTTTAGGAATGATAGAAGGCTGGTTTACGAAAAAAAAGCTTTCGGATTACTTTAATCCCAAAACCGAAGATTGGTTTAATGCCCGTAAAATAATTAATAGTACAGATAAAGCTAATTTAATTAAAGACTATGCTTTAAAATATTATGCAAGCATTAGTCATGTATTGTAGCAAAACCTCTAAATAAACCCTTTGTTTTGCGTAGTGTTCCTACATTACACCAAGCGAGGGAGCATTTATATAAGTATAATTCTTATTTCAAAAGTATTCATATCAAATATTATATTCTTTGAGGTATAATCTAAATATGTTGATAGATTCTAAACAGTGTCGAAAAAAATAAATACAAATTCCATGAAAAAAGAAAAAGAAGAACAAAAGAGACTATTTCATCAATGGTACCTATTTGCACTCTCATCTTCTGGGTTTATAGTAATCATATATATTTTTTTACATATCATTTTTGAGGGTAAAGAAATAAAAGCATTATCTCCAGAACAATTTACAAGTATCAATGCTATTATTAGTAAAACAGATAGTGAAAGTGCTATTAATAAAAAAACAGCAGTTAAGATAGGTATCAAAGATTATCTAAAAGTTAGCCTTTTAGTGGGACTCAATGAAGACGAAGAAGCAAGTAAAGTAATAGATTCATTAGTTGATAAAAATTCACTAGAGTATTTAGTGCTTGTCTTGCCCAGCTATCCTTTTGAAGTTAGAAGTTTTTTTTGGATGAAAGGGTTTAAGGCTTATGCGGAATTATTTTTTTGGATTTGGTTTGGAGTTTTATCAAGTGTGTTATACACAGTTGTCAATGCACATAATGTTGGGAAATTTTCCAGTAAACTTATATATGACCATATCGCAAAGCTATTTTATGCTCCTCCAGTTAGTTTTATTCTTTATTTTTCTTCGAATTTACTAATTAGTCAAAACCTTATTTCTTTGGATAAAATCTCAAATAACTCTATTGTGTTCGTATTTATTTTAGGTTTTTTTTCTGGACGAGCCATTGAGCTACTTAACCGTTTGAAAGATGTGATTATTCCTTTGAATGGAGTACAAAACACAAATAATCAAGCAGAGGTATTAACAGAAGAGATTGCTAACTTATCTGGAAATATTATAATTGGAGACAATACATTAAAGGAGCTATCATTAGAAAATTGCGAAGTTAAGCTAACTAATAAAAATATAGTTTCAAACATATATACGACAAAAACAGATAAAGAAGGATTTTTTGAATTTACAAATATCCCTGTTGGCTTATATCAAATAAGTGCTGATTTACTAGATGATAAAGGGTTTAATATGGGTATGAAACAGCATCTTGTTATTGAAAAAGCAAGTGATTTTGAGAATAAACCGTTGCATCTTGTATTGAATAAACAACCATAGATAAAATGTCATCAATAATTAGACAAAGGTATCCACTATTGGCTGATGAACTCAATTTAGTTTTTGCAAAACTAAAAGGGAAAGAAGGTTTTTGGGGAATAGATTTGGTTGCAGAAAGTCAAGACATAAAAATAAGAGTTATTGTTTCTGGGAACAATAATGATACAACTGAAGAAAATAAGAAAAACTTAGCAAACTTATTAGATTCACAAAAATACATAGTATGGAAGTTAATGCCGATGATTCATTTTAATAAAACAGTAAATTTCCCAAAGGAGAATCCTAATCAATCAAAGGTATTCAGTGTGATCCAACCCTGTATTAATATTGGTGACGGACACAATAGGGGAACATTAGGGTTAATTTGCATTGATGTTACAACTAATAAAGTCTCCTTATTGACAGCACATCATGTTGTTAGTAATGGGCAGTTTGTTATACAGCCTTCTGATAAATCCAATATTGTTTTTGCCATAGCAAGATTTAAAAGATATGACCCAAATGGTGATGCCGCTTTATGTGAATTAATTGTTCCACAATTGAATCAAATATTTGCTAAAAGGCAGATAGTGAACAATATTATCGCATTTAAAAATGAATTATTTGAAACAAATATTATCATTCAAGATGTAAGATATCCTGTATTAGGAGAAAAAGTCACTAAAATTGGCTTAGCCACTGGTAAAACTGATGCTATTGTAAGGGGAATAGGTATTTACAAACACTCCCAAGACCATATTATTGAAGGGCGAATTGCTTGGGTTGAAGGATGCTGGCTTGAACCTGAAGATATTCAAAATAAAAATGATTTAGAAATATCTTTTCAAGGGGATTCAGGTGCAGTGTGGTTTGATAGTACTCAAAAATTTGGAATAGGATTGCAAATAGCAGGTGATTTTAATGAATCTTTACCTACACAAGAATTTGCTATCGCACAGCATCTACCTGACATAATGGAAACTTTGCAAATCAAACCTTTCATTTAAACAATTACGACTATGAAAAAGCATTACCTCATTTCATTGACAATATTATTTTCACTAAGTATATCTAACATTTTTGGTCAAAATGCCTTTGATTATACTTTAAAATTGCAACTAATTAGAGACAAAATACTAAGTGATTCTATAAAAAATAAAGTACCAAAAGATTCTTTAAATAAAAATTTAAAGCAATTTTTAGATGACCCTTTTAATTCTAGTTTATCGTTTGATACATTAAAGAAGTATATTGATGGTCACAAAAGCGTACCTAGTGATTTTCCTACAAAACAATCTAGTACTAAAGGTATACTTGACAAAATACCATCAAATTTTCAAAGTATATTAATAGATGGAATTGCTAAATATTCGGCAGAGGCATTTAGAGAACAAGCAACAACCATGTACATTGATAAATTTAAAAGAGAATTACAAAAAACATCCGACTTTAAATATATTTTACCAAAAACATTCAAATATCTAAATGAAGAAGATTTGTTTAAATATGAAAGGTTAGGAAATAGTATTAAACAAACATTTAATGATGATTTAGATAATATATTATTTGGACTTGAAGAGTTTGTAGATAAAAGTAATTTGGGAAGCTCCTTTTGTAAAAATAAAAATAATAATGAGGTTTGTAATGCAATAAAATTTTCATTAGACGTCGGAAACCAAATTAAAGTAAAAACACCTTTTGTTGAATTAATAAATTATTTAGATAGGAAGTACACCGAAGATACAGCTTATAAAAATTATTATAACCTTATTCATTCTATTAATTTAATACAAGGCAATATTCGTAAAGACCCAATGAAAACAGACCAGACTCTTATTCTATCAAAAGTACCCTATCAAAAAAGATGGCTGACGATAGAAGATTTTTCAGAGTTCAAAACGTCAAATGATTGGGTTTATTTTTTAGCCTTAATTTATCATCAAGACAAAGAACATATGCTCTTAAAAAATGACCTAATAAAAGACTTTAAAATAAATGAAGATAAAGACGGTAAAGCTAAGGATTTACAAAAATATATTCTTACAGTAATTTCATTACTACAAAGTATAGAAAATATTCAGGCTCAAGAACAAGTAAAAGCTGATGAATATATTGAAATCTTCTCTAATTTATCAACACTTATAAAATTAGTGAATGATATGAATCATTTTGTTGATGATAAATATGTTGAAATTACTCAAAGTACAATAGACATGGCAAAATCCATAGTAAAGAAAGACTATACAAGTGTTGTAAAAGGTAGCACTAAAATACTAAGAAACGTATTAAAGGATAATACTGATTCTTCCAGTAAATACATTAGTAAATTCATTAAATACGGGACTTTTATGGTAGATGTGACAACTACAAAAAATTCAGATGATTTGAAAGAAGCTATTAAGCGAAATGTAACAAGCTATACTTATTTGAATAAAAGAAAGAGTGATTTTAGTATAATTTTAAATGCAGACCCCGGTATAATTCCTTTTACTGGTTTTGAAGGGATAGATTCATTTAATTCTACAAAAAATACCTTTGCGGTGACATGCCCAATTGGTTTTGACATTGTTGTTGGAAGCCGTAAAAATGAATCATACTATGGTTTATCTCTTAATGTTATTGATATAGGAGCCGCTTTTGCTTATCGTCTAAACGATTCTGAATCTGAACTACCTGAAAAAATTACTTTAAAGCAAGTATTCTCTCCAGGGTTAGCACTCAAACATGGTATTAGAAATACTCCAATTTGTTGGGCTTTAGGTTATCAATATACACCTGCATTGAGGACAGTAACGAGTACCAATATTACCGAAGCAAAAAGTGCAAGTCGATTTTTCTTACGATTTACATGGGATTTACCCCTTGCAAAAATTATCGGAAATAAATAAGAATTTGATTTGATACTCAGGTGAAGGAAAACTTCTCTTAGATAGGATTACACTGTCTAATTGTTTATTGCATATTTTATTCAATCAAAGAATTATTTTTTTGTCAATACAAAACCATTTTTACTATGATTAGGAAATGTATAATTTTATTACTGGTAATATTCTCCTACCAAGTGAATAGTCAACAAATCAATTATAAATTAACCCAGCTTGATTTGAAAGCTAAATTGAATGAACAACAATATCCGTTCCAGTTTTCAAGCATAGTAATCAAGAACGATAGTATAATATTAGTAGCTGAAAAGTGCAATAGGATATATATCCTCAATAAAAAGACGCTTGATGTTATTTCAGTGATAAATGACTTAGTTTTTCCAAAAGACAAAGTAAGTATTGAAGGTGTTGTCTTATACAAGAATAGGTATTTATTTTTATTAGATGAGAACAATACGGCTATCTATTCTTATGACTTAAAAGACCAAAAAAGTAATATTAAAAGAATTGATGATAAGTCATTAAAAGGTAATAAATATAAATTAGAAGGTATTGCTATTAATGAGAAGGACTCAATTTGTTATGTATTACATGAAGATAAATCAAAAATCTATCTTTTTGATATTGGTAAGGATAACCAATTAAAAAAAAGAGAGAGAATTAATTCAATAAACCTTCCGAAAGATAATATCCCTTGGACGAGAAATACAGATTTATATTACGAAAAAAATCAACTCTATGTTTTATCAACAAATTATAAAAAAAAGCAAACAGATACTTTAAAATATGGGATAAGTTTATTTTCAATCGGTGGAGACTATACTTTAACATATCAAAATACAATCGAATTGATTTTTCCAGAAAGCTTCGATTACTATAGATTAGAAAGATACAGTACTAATTTAGAAGGTCTAGTTAAAGATAGTAATTTATTTTATGTTATTAGTGATAATGCTGATAGGGATAATTGCGATACACAAATTAATGGAATTAAAAAGACTTTATTTTTTAAGCTTGAGAGAGAGTAAAGTTTAAAAGAAGGTGTAATAAATCTATACTTTAAATCTTTATCTCTTTACTAAAAAACATATATAATAATTGGCGATTTGCACATTATGATTTTGAGGAGTACAAGATAATAACTACCATATTTGATTTATCAAAATCTAAACATAATCTAAATGAAGTTAAGTACAATTTACAATTGATGATATTGTTTATCAAGATGTTGAAAAGATGATAGATAGGATTAAATCTAAAAAGAATCGCTACCTTATCTTATATCGAACAACAAGGGTTCTCATATTTATTTTGGGAGCTATGATTTCAATACTCAGTGGAACTAAGTCGAAATTAATTGAGATTTACTGCTTTAATCCTGAACATTTTATACTTGTCATTAGTATTAGTATTACGGTGTTTACCGCTATTGAAAGTCTATTTGGTTTTAGGGATAAAGGTAAAGGCAATAATATGCTACTTTATGAATTACGCAGACTCCGTGACCGTATTTGTTTTGATTACTCAAAAAACAGCGATATATATAACTGGAAACGAGATGAATATTTCAAAGAATATCAAAAGCTTTTAGAAGCTCAAAAGTTAATGATTGAGAATTCGGATAATGAAGAGAATGATTAAAACATGTCATCCTAGTCAGCATTTTTTTGCTGACTTTTTTTGTTAATTACGTTGGTCTAATTATAAATACAATAATTTTTCTCTAGCGTTTAAAGTTATAAGCCATCAATTGGTGTCATGACATGAGTAATTTTCATCCAAAAGCTACATAAAAGTATCTCGCATTTCTTGCTTGATGAATTTAAGGGCATCGTCGGACGGTGCGATGTTTTTGCTGATGGCTACTTCCAAAATACGTTTTGATAATTCTAGCGCTGGTGCTTCTGGAGCTAAATCTTTTGTCGATAAGTTTATCAAGGCTACTGTTTCGTTCATGGCGTTTTTGATGTTCAGCCAAGCCTCGTCGCTCATGTACACTTGTTGCGAAAGGTTATGCGAAAACTCTTCTCTGATTTCCACCAACATCAATTGCTGAAACTCAGCAACTGTTGCCACTCGTCCCGTAAGGCGAATTAATAAGTTATTTGGCGAGATTCTTTCTAAAAACAAAGCCATTCTTTCGTAAGCCTGCAAGCGAATTGGCAACAATGTTTTGGTGGTTTCCGCCTTGATATTTAATTCTTTTTCTACTATTTCTTTTCTAATAAAAGAACTGACTGTTAGGTACATAGCCCATAAAACTAATCCTGCGGGGAGTAAAACCTTTATTAAATCGGCAACTAATTCCATGATGTTGGGGTTTATTATTCACGATAATCTTTCAAAAATAAGTAATTTTGCCCACAGAAAAAGCCCTTTGCTGATAGAATCAGTGGAAAGGTTGATGAATTTGAGTGAATGTAGATTTGTTTGATGATTGAAAACAGGCAAACAAATCACTTTATCAGCAGACACTCCATCAATAATGACAAAAAGCATGAATCCAACTTCAATCATTCCCATCAGTATTACCGATATTGCCAAGCAAGAAGTAATCAAGGCTTTGAGCATTAAAGGAATTCCCGAAAATTACTTTCTGAGAGTAGGTTTACGTGGTGGAGCTTGCAGTGCCACTTATTTAATTGGCTTTGATAAAATGGGTGAACACGACGAATTATACCAAATCGACGAATTGAAAGTAATCATCGACAAGCGCCATTTGATGTATTTAATAAATATAGAGCTTGATTTTGAGGAGGAAGGAAATGGCTTTACCTTTAACAAATTATAGAAATATCATACAACAATATCATTCATGAAAATTGCCGCAATAGACATCGGCTCGAACGCCGCCAGAATGCAAATCTCCAGAGTACTGGAAAACGATGGTAAAATAAGTTTTAAGAAAGTAGAGTACGTTCGTTTTGCTTTGCGTTTGGGACACGATGTTTTTAATGACGGAGAAATCAGCCCAGAATCTGAGGTAAGAATTTTTAAGTTATTAAACGCTTACAAGCTTTTATTAGATTTACACGAAGTAAAAGATTATATGATTTGTGCTACTTCTGCCATGCGTGAAGCTGGCAATGCCGAAGCTGTGATTACTCGTATCCATAAAATTCTGGATATGAAAATCAATATCATCGAAGGTGCAAAAGAAGCAGAATTAATCAATGATGTAGTTGTTCAGGCTTTAGATGATGCCAATTACTTACACATTGATGTAGGCGGTGGTTCGACGGAATTAAATATTTATTCTGAAAGAAAGAAAATTGCTTCAAAATCTTTTAAAATCGGTTCTGTTCGTTTGTTGGAACACAAGGAAAAAGAAGGTGATTGGGAGAAAATGAAGCGTTGGATAGAACATAATATTGATGTTAAAAATGCTAAAATTACTGCGGTAGGAACTGGTGGTAACATTAGTAAATTATTCAATATTTCACCGAATCATCAAGATGCTAGTTCAATTAGTTTTGAGGAATTAGTTCGTTTGAAAGATTACGTAGCCTCATTTACATACGAAGAGCGAATTAATAAATTGAGATTAAACGCTGACCGTGCGGATGTTATCGTCCCTGCGGCATCTATTTATTTAGCTGCGATGGAATGGTCTGGTGCAGAAAGTATTTTAGTCCCTGATTTAGGTTTAAAGGATGGAATTATTCAGATGGTGTATGAAAGAATTCAACATCGTAAGAAGTAATAAAAATAAAGGGAAGAGCAAATCAATGTTCTTCCCTTTATTTTTATGGTGCTTTGAAAATAGCCGTTCAAAAGATATAAACCTCCTGTTTATTTGCTGGGAATAAACAGTTATAATCATCTTTTTTCTATTAGCAGGCGAATTAATTCGCCTGCTAATAGAAAGAAACCTAGTAAAGTTCAAACAGCTTTTACGACAAAGTCACTCCACAGCTTACTTGGTAAGTCTCTCCTGCTGATAAAGTCAATAATCCATCTCCAGAATTAAAAGCATTTGTGTTTCCCGTCATTGGTTCAATTGCCACACAGTCACGTGCTTCTGGAATATACACAACGATAAAAGAGAATTGACCTTTCAAACCTTCTTGCCAAAGTGTAAGCGAAACATCTTTCTGGATTGAATGCAATACTGCTGCTACTTTCTCGGCTGGTTTAACCGCAAAAACAGCATTTAAATCTTGACCATCTAAGATGATTCCTTCACTAAAATCAACGGCTTTTGTTTCTACAGAAATCAACTGTTCATCCGGAATTGATTGCTCAATAGCAGGGAAATCAATTCGCCAATCATTAGCTGTTTCTTCTTCAATTTTAAAATATGGATGCCAACCCAAAACCACAGGCATCGTTTTAGTTCCTGTATTTTTGATGGAGTATGTCAAAGTAAAACCATTTTTCGCAGATAGTGTATTCTTAATTTCCAGCACAAAAGGAAATGGATAACCAAAGTAATTGCCTTTATATTGGTAGCGGAGTATAATACTTGCTTCTGTATCGGTAGATATTTCTTCAATTACTTCAAAATTAGCAAAAGCCACAAAGCCATGAATGGCATTGTTCAGCCCTACTTCGTTGATAGGTAATTGATAGGTATTTCCTTCAAAATAATATCTGCCATTTCTTACACGGTTTCCCCAAGGAAATAAATGTGCAGAAGGATATGCAGCCATTTGTTGCATTAATTGTTCGTCGGTATCGGCGCAAACAATTACATTAAATAAGTTTTCATTTTTTCGGAAAACCATTTTGCGAATAATTCCACCCAATTCAGGTAAAATATTAACAGTCTCTCCAGTTGTTGGATTCGATAAAACGTATTCAGTGAAACGTCCGAATGCCTCTTGAGTAATTTTCATGTTGGATAATATTACTTACTATTTAAAAATTTAGGCAAAATAAAAGTTCAGGGTTCAAGGTTACATCTCTCCTTCTACTCCTAAACCGAATAAGGCAAAATCATATTTTACTGGGTCGTTGGCGTCGAGTAGTTTTAGATTTTCGGTTAACTCAACCGCCATTTGCCAATCGGGTTTAGGTCTTTCTATTAAACCTAATTTACGAGCTACTCTTTCTACGTGTACATCACAAGGACAAACTAATCTTGACATTGGTATATTTTCCCAAATGCCAAAATCTACTCCATGATTATCTTTTCGAACCATCCAACGCAAAAACATATTCAAGCGTTTACAAGAAGAATTTCTGAGTGGCGTAGCAACATGTTTTCGTGTTCTTTCTGGATAATCTTCTAAACTAAAGAAAAGGTCATGAAAGCCGATAAGATTATTTTTAATATTAGATTCTTCTGGATTATTATTTTCTACTAAGAAAGCTTGTTCTAAAGATTCATGTTTTTGATAAAAATCTCTAAACCAAGCGATAAAGTACAGTGTATCTGTAGCATTAAAAGTACGATGTTTGAAAGAAAGAAAAGCTCTTAAATCGGAATCTTGATGATTCAAGATAAAATCATGTGGACTGCCATCCATCAAAGTAATTAATTCTTTACATTTATTGATAATGGTTTTTCTTTGTCCCCAAGCTAAAATAGAAGCCCAAAAACCCATGATTTCAATATCTTCTTTCTTGGTAAAAAGATGTGGAATAGAAATTGGGTCGTTCGGAATAAAATTGGGTTGATTGTACTGTAAATACTTTTCTGCTAATAAATCAGCGACGTAATTAGTCATTATAGAAGGGATAAAAACAAAATACTCGGCATTATTACGATGAATAATACCGAGTATTTTTATTTAATTTTTGAAGCAACAAATGCGATAAGTTTTGAAGGAATTGAAAAAATCCAAACTAACACTGTATATAAAAAAGCAAATGTTGCGATGGCTGGAAATGCCAATGTATAAAGAACATTAAACACGATATGCCCAAAAGTGATTTGTCTTTTATTGCGTCGCATTTTTTAAGGGGTCATGTAATTTAATTCTGTTCTAATTCTTTTCTCTGTTGGGTTCAATTTTTCAAAAGCTCTTGGCGATAATTTAATGATTACTTTATCACTTCCAATATCGGGTAATTTTCCAACTACTTTTACCCAAATACTTTGCCCGTTAGCGATATTCTTCACATTCACCAAGGTTCCCACACCAGCAGAACGGTGAAGTGCTAAATATTTCCCTGAATTATCTTCAACGTCAATTAATTCTGCTAAACCACTTTCAATCGTTCTTCTGTATCCTGATGCTGTTCTTACTACTTCCGAAGAAGTTTTTACATCATTTGGTACTGGTTCTTCTGTTTTTGCTGCTACTTTGGGTTGTTCAGTAACAGTTGATGTTGGTCTGTAAGGTTCATTTCTTACTTCCCCTCTTGCAGGAACGTCGATATTAGTATATCTTTTGCGTTCATACTCTTTAGCATCTACGATGAGTACTTGTCCTGCTGACAATTGGTCGTTTGTTAAATTATTCCATTTTCTCAAATCAGCAATTGCTACTTTATATTTACTAGAAATACCGTATAAACCTTGTCCTTGTTCAACAGTATGTGTTGCTGGTCTTGAAGGTTCGGGGGTTAATAAAGCTGTTGAGTTACTTGTATATTTTGCTGGAGCAGTGTTAACTACCTTATTAAAAGGCACTTTCACCATTTGTCCAATATTTACATTATCAGAAATCCCTGGATTCGCTGCTCTAAATTCAGACATCGAACTTCCATATTTTCTTAAAATAGAATACAATGTTTGTTTAGGTTCTACTTTATGAATTACATACGTTTTGCCTGCTTCTTTACGTACTGTAACTGAATCTAGGCTTATTTCTTTGGCAAAAGATGATGTATATGTTGCTGATAAAAGAAAGATAGAGACAATCTTAGCAACGGACTTAGTGTTATATTTCATATCCGATGAGTTGATTTTGATTTTTAACATATAGTAAAGTGTCAGATTTCATAGAAAAGGTGTCTATTCCTATCCCTTCGCTCTCTGCGATGAAATCATGTAGTAGAATTTTTTTTTCTTTATTGGTAACCAACAAATAATTTTGGAATTGCTTTCCTCTGTAAATATAGTAAGAAATTACAATTTTGTCATTGACTTCCAGATAATCTACCCCATTTTGAGCCTCAATATTTATTAAATGGTAAAGGAATTTAAAAATCGTTGGAAAATGTGGACTTGAATCAGGATAATGCCTCACAAAATGCTGATTTTGTTCAGGAATAAAGCTTTGAAATGGTTTCAATCCGATTTCAAGCGATTGATAAATAGGTAAATTACTTTCATCTAACTGATAAAGCACTAATATATTGCCATCACAACTAAAAAAAATCCAGTCTTCAATTCTTTGTTCAATCTCGCAAGTTGTAATATTTATTAGGATTACTCCCAGAGGTTCAGGCTTTTGCTGATCTGAATATTTATGTAGGACCAAATGATTACCAAAAATTCCAACCAAACCCAACCACCAAGATTTTTCTGGATGATAGTCTTTCCATAATACTTCACCTGTTTTTAAATTCAATGCAGAAAAGCTTACTTGTCGGCTAGATTCATCTCTTACTTCCAAAACCATTTTGTCTTCATAAAAAACAGTATTCCAAATTTTTCCAGCGAAAGTCTCCTCTATTTTTTTTAGCATAAATTTTATTGTTATTTTACATTCTAATTTGAATCTCCGATTACAAGTTTAAACATATATTTTTGCAATCTCATCCTAATCCAGTTTATCAGTGTTAAAAATATTAGGCATTATTCCTGCTCGCTACGCTTCCACTCGTTTTCCCGGAAAACCATTAGTGGACATCAGTGGTAAAACCATGATTCAACGTGTGTATGAACAAGCTTCAAAATCTAACTTACTCGCAAAAGTAGTTGTTGCCACAGATGATGATAGAATTTTTGAACACGTAAAAAGTTTTGGTGGCGAAGTTGTAATGACTTCCTCTAAACATCCAAGCGGAACCGACCGCTGTTTTGAGGCTTTACAAATCGTTTCTAAATTGGAACGCAGAAAAGAGGGAAAAGAATTCCAACGATATAATTATGTTATCAATATTCAAGGCGATGAACCTTTCATACAGCCTAAACAAATTGATATTTTGGTGCAATGCCTGACGGCTAAAACAGAATTGGCGACTTTGATAAAACGCATTGAAGACGAAGCGACTTTGTTCAATCCCAATACCCCAAAAGTAATTTTCAATAATTATCATGAAGCCATTTACTTCACTCGTCAAACAATTCCTTACTTAAGAGGCATCGAAAAAGATAAGTGGTTAAATGCCCATGATTACTTCAAACACATTGGAATTTATGCTTACAGAGTTGATATTTTGAATAAAATCACAAAGCTTCCGATTGCTTTGTTAGAGAAAGTAGAATCTTTAGAGCAATTAAGATGGCTTGCAAATGGTTTTAAAATAAAAGTTGCTATTACGCCCTATGATAGTTTTGGAATTGATATTCCTGAAGATTTGGTAGAAGCACAAAGAATTACTTCTTAACGAAAAACGAGTCATCCCGAATTTTTTCTTGAAATAGCACGAAAAAAGATTTCAGAGAGAATTCGGGATGACTCATATTTAACAGAAATCTCACTAATCTACTTCTGCTTTATTTACTCTTTTCGGAGTAGCCTTGCCATCTACCATCGACTTCGCTCCTACTGCAATGGCACGAATCATATTGGTCATGTGTTTCATATCTAGACTTTCAAATTCGTCATCTACTGAATGATATAATTTGTCAATGTCAATTTGGTCAGACGAAATAGAGTGTGCTGGTACGCCCAATCTAGCCAAAGTGGCATTGTCGGAACGGTAAAATAAATTCTGTTCTGTATAAGGATCTGGATGAAAACTGTAAGGACTACCTTTTACGGCTTCTTGTAAAATTGTTCCAAAATCAGAACGTTCAAAACCTGTAATAAAAGCTGAATTTGCCCCAAATTTCGAAGCCTTACCAATCATTTCAATATTAAACATTGCCACAATTTCATCTGGATTCAACTGTTTCGAGAAGTATTGAGAACCATAACCGCCAATTTCTTCCGCTGTAAAGCATACAAAAATCAGAGTACGTTCTGGTTTCCCTAGCTTTTTGTAGTAATCTGCTAAAGTAACTACTGCCGTTGTTCCCGAAGCATCATCGTCTGCACCATTAGCAATTGAATCACCTTCAACAGCTTTTTGATAGCCAAGATGGTCGTAATGTCCAGAGAAAACTACATATTCATTCGCTCTTTTTCCGGGAATTACTCCTGCAACATTGGCTAATGGGAGTGTCTCTACTTTATTGGTCAACGCAGCTTTCAGGTCATTTACTTGTACCGAATCTGCAAGGATAAAGAGTTGTGACTCTCCTTTTCCAAGACTTTCCTTCATCGAACTGCTATTAAAACGACGATGATAATTTGCAAATGTTTTTTGATGCTTTGGATTTACCAGTACAACAGCATCTACTTTCTTGCTTAAAATCTCGCCAAAAGCCTTTCTATAATTAGCATTTTCGCCAATGTAAAATACTTGTTTCGGGCTTGACCAAGCAACGCTTTCATGACCAGTCATGAAAAAATACTTGTCTTTGCCGATTTCAGCATTGTTTAAAACAACAGTCGATTGCTCTGGTTTAAGCGAATACATACTAAATTTCTGTTCGAAGGAATTCAAACCTGCTAAAGGTTTCAAGCCGATTCTATTGAACTCAGCCTGTAAAAAAACGGAAGCCTTTTCAATACCAGGTGTAAAAGTTCTTCTACCCATCATGTCATCGGCACTCAAGGTCTTAACAATTCTTTCTACTTCTGTTTGTTTGATGCTTGATTGTGAGAATCCATAATGGGAAACCATTACAGACAAAATCAATGTAATTACGCTCTTCATATTTGTATTTTTTCTTACAAAAATAGACGAATCAATTTTTAAATAAAGTGATTCAATTTTTAATTTCAAAAAATTAGCTGAACGGCGCTTATCAAAAAACAAAGGCTTTTTAGGTAGGTAAATGGTAGGATAAAATTTACTGAATTCTTGTAGCTGAATCGTGCAGGAGTAAAATATCACTCGATGATTTGTCGCTCCAACTTGGAGCAAGCAAATATCACTTGTAAATGCCTCGCTCCAATTCGGAGCAAGCAAATATTACTCGTAAATGCCTCGCTCCAATTCGGAGCAAGCAAATATCACTCGTAAATGTGTCGCTCCAATTCGGAGCAAGCAAATATCACTCGTAAATGCCTCACTCCAATTCGGAGCAAGCAAATATCACTCGTAAATGCCTCACTCCAATTCGGAGCAAGCAAATACCACTCGTAAATGTGTTACTCCAATTCGGAGCGAGCAAATATTCATCGTCATGTACTATAAAAAATCGGGCTAAGCAAATGCTGTTAACATTTACTTAGCCCGATTAACATTTGAAGCGTTTTTCACTTAGTCAACAAATCTGAAAATTCTATTCCAACGAATTTTACTCAAGAAGTTCTTATTAGGGTCTAAAGACATCCAAATAAATACTGCTTTTCCAACCACGTGATCAGCAGGAACAAAACCCCAATAACGTGAATCTGCTGAATGATGGCGGTTATCGCCCATCATAAAGTAATAATCTTGTTTGAAAGTATAAGAAGTAATCGCTTTGCCATCAACCATAATCCTATGTCCGTCGATGACAACATTTTGATTTCCTTCGTAATACTTAATGATGTACTTGTATTTATCTACATTACCAGAATCTAACTTGATAGTCAGACCTTTGTTCGGAATCAATAATGGACCATAGTTATCTCTGTTCCAAACATAAGAACTACCAAACATTGGCGTTGCGCCATCGTCGTTTGTCATACCATCTTGTCCATCAGGAGTACCTTTGGGAGCTTTCAATAAATCAACGCTGTAGAAAGACTTCATTTTTTTGAATTCTTCAATATTACCAGCATAAGTATTGATGATATAATCATGTAAGCCACCCACAAGAGAATCTTGTCCTGTTAGATTTACTTCCATCCAGTTCGCATTCGACTGACCCGTTGCATCAACGCCATTGAAAATATTATGATCTTCAAAGAATTCGTCTGTCAATTGTTCCTTTACTTTCAACAAATACTCATGTTGTAATTTCTTAGGGTTTTCCATTGGCTTTCCGTCAATGTACACCTGCGTATCACGGATTTCCAAAGTTTTTCCCGGAGTTCCGATACAACGTTTGATATAATAAGTTCTTAAATCAACTGGTGCATCGCCATCTGGTGTATAGTTTGGCACATTGAATACCACTGCATCACCTTGTTTTACATCAGAGAAACCCGGTAAACGTTTGATAGGTAAATCTAACCAACGTAAATAAGAAGGAATATCTGTCCCCCAAATTTTTTGATGCGTTAAAGGTACTTGAAGAGGCGTTTTTGGAGTTCTAACCCCATAATGTAATTTACTTACAAAAAGGAAATCGCCGACCATCAATGAACTTTCCATTGAAGGCGTTGGAATGGTATAGGCTTCAAAGAAGAAGAAACGTATTAAAGTTGCCGCTACTACCGCAAATACTACAGAATCAATCCATTCACGGAAAGGTGATTTTTGTTTAGGTTGTTTTTTTTCTGACATTTTTATCGTTGTTGGAAATGTTCTCCAATGGTTAGTCGTAAAGTTGATAATAGAATTACAGTTTAGCTATGAGCTTTGAGTGATGAGCTATGAGCTGTGAGCTTTTGAAAATTAGTAAAGGCTAAAGCTCATAGCTCATAGCTCATAGCTTAAAGCTACAACGCCAACAAATCGTTCATGCCAAAAACACCTTTCTTGCCTACAATCCATTCAGCTGCTACAACCGCTCCTAAAGCAAAACCTTCACGACCGTGCGCTACGTGTGAGATTTCGATTTGGTCGATGTCTGAAATGTATTTTACAATATGTGTTCCGGGAACTTTGCCTTCACGAGCAGACCAAATGGCTACTTCATCTTGTGCTGGAATTTCGTTATTAATCCATTTACTTTTTCCTTCAAGGTTTTCAATCAATCCTTCTGCAATGGTAATTGCTGTGCCTGATGGAGAATCTTTCTTTTCTGTATGATGGATTTCAGTGGTTGAAACTGTATATTGTTTCTGTGGGCTTATCAATTTAGCTAACATCTTATTCAATTGAAAAAAGATATTTACACCAATTGAATAATTAGATGACCAAAAGAAAGCTCCATCTTTTTCAAGTGCTAAAGCTTCTACTGTTGGTTTATTTTCAAGCCAACCAGTTGTTCCGCATACTACAGGAAAACCTTTATTGATACATGCTTTTACATTTTCAAAAGCTGAAGAAGGATGGCTGAATTCAATAACTGCATCTACTTGCGCAGTGGTTAATGCCTCAAAATCTTGACGATTATTGACGTCAATACGAGCAACAATAGTATGACCTCGGTCTAAGGCGATTTTTTCAATAACCTTTCCCATTTTGCCATAACCGAGTAAAACAATATTCATAGTA
Source organism: Arcicella rosea (assembly GCF_040543805.1). Lineage (NCBI taxonomy): Bacteria > Pseudomonadati > Bacteroidota > Cytophagia > Cytophagales > Flectobacillaceae > Arcicella > Arcicella rosea. The sequence continues at coordinate 182,863 of NZ_JBEUMS010000008.1, read as the reverse complement.
ATAAATTGATTGTATAATTGAATATTCCCCAAAAGGATTAATTATGATTAAATAATAAGTATTTGTGTCGAATAAACGAATGTTATTTGAAAGCAAAAGTAAGTTTTGCGCCATAAACAGCATTCATCATATCTGGACTTGTCAATGTTGGCTGAATTTTAAACGAAATATCGTCAGTCAAATCAAAGGTTTTTAAATGTGCCGTTACGTTGGCATCAATGATATTAGCAACCCAAACTACCGCAATAAATAAATAAGAACCATCTCTGTTTCTACGATAACCATTCACAAAAGTATTGAGCTGTGAAGATGTTACTTCTCGTTGAGTTCCGCTTTCATCACCATAAAGTGTAATTTTAGCACTGGATGGTGGGCTTGTCACTTGAAAATTATCAATGTATTGCTGTTTGTAATAAGAATATTTAGCTTGATTGGTAATGATAAAGTAAATATTCACCGCAAAGCCACCATATACAAAGGGTAATTTCCAATACTGACGATTGTAAATTTGTCCCCAGCCCGGTACCATTGCCGAGCGTAACGTTGAAACTCTTGGAATGATTTTATAAGGTTTTTTTACAGAATCTTTCTTGACGATGGCACTCGTTACAGAGTCTTTCAGACTAACAACATTACTTTCTTTCAATACTTGCGCTTGCATTGTCAGCAAACTTCCAAGAAAAAAAAATAAGCCTATAAGTAATTTCTTCATTTTAGTTTTTTGAACTTCAACGCAAAATTACCGCTAATATTCCGTCTGGTGAAGGGTAATTAAGATTTTTTAAGAGAAAAATCCAGTCCTTTTCATGATAGAAGGACTGGATTTTCAACTAAGCTTTGATGGCTAATAAGATTTTATCTAATTCTTCTTGAGAAGTAAATGGGATTTTAATTTCTCCTTTACCTTTATCGTCTGCCTTGACGGTTACTTTTGCACCAAAATAGGCTTGTAAACGGAATTGTAAACTTCTGATTTCCTGTTTTACTCCTCCGCCGATTGCTTTCTTTGCAGTATTTACTAAAGAAGCATTGGCTAATTCACGAACTGCTTCTTCTACTTTTCTTACCGACCAGTCATCAGCAATGGTTTTTTGAAAAATATCTAACTGTTGTTCTCTATCTGGAATATTGATAATAGCACGAGCATGACCCATCGAAATTTTGGTATCTCTTAACGCTACTTGAATCACATCCGGTAATTTTAGCAAACGAATATAATTATTAACCGTTGTGCGGTTCTTCCCTACTCTATCGCCTAATTCTTCTTGTTTTAAAGAACATTCAGTAATTAATCTTTGATAGCTTAATGCAATTTCGATAGCATTCAAGTTTTCACGTTGAATGTTTTCGATTAATGCCATTTCTAGCATTTGCTGGTCGTCAGCAGTACGCACATAAGCTGGAATACTTTTCAAGCCCGCTCTTTTAGAAGCTTGTAAACGGCGTTCTCCAGAAATTAATTGAAATTTATTCGGAGCAATCTGACGAACCGTAATGGGTTGAATAATACCTTGAACTCTGATTGAATCAGCTAATTCATTCAGGGCTTCTTCGTCAAAATGTGTTCTTGGTTGATATGGGTTCGTTTCGATTAAATCAACCGAAATTTCATTCATCGAACTAATCTGCTCTAAACGAGTAGGGCGTTCGATGGGTGTTGCAGGTTGACGAGGCTGCGTGTTATTTACTTCGTCCGAATCTTGAAGTAAAGCTCCTAAGCCTCTACCAAGTCCGACACGTTTTTTTACTGCTGGGATTTCTACTTTACTCATTTCTTATACGATGATATAGAACAGATTTTTCGGGATGGCATTTTCCAAAAGGAAAAATCTACTCTTGTGTTACATATCCATTTTTAGCCAAAACCTCACGAGCGAGGTTCAAGTAACTAATTGCACCTTTACTTTCTGAATCGTGTGCAATGGCTGGAACACCAAAACTTGGAGATTCTGAAAGACGAATATTTCTAGGTATGATGGTATTGAATACCATGTTATGAAAATGGGCTGTTACTTCGGCAACTACTTGGTTCGACAAACGTACTCTTAAATCATACATTGTCAATAGAATACCTTCAATCGCCAAATTGGTATTCAAACGAGATTGAATAATTTTTACGGTATTCAATAACTTTCCAAGTCCTTCTAATGCAAAGTATTCGCATTGTACAGGAATTATCACAGAATCAGCGGCTGTAAGGGCATTAATGGTGATTAAACCTAAAGACGGCGAACAGTCGATAATGATAAAATCATAGTTATCAAGAATAACACCTAATGATTCTTTCATTTTTTGTTCACGGTCACGAAGATTAATCATCTCAATTTCAGCACCTACCAAGTCAATGTGTGAAGGAATGATATGCAGATAAGGTAAATCTGTAGCAATGATAATATCTTGCACATTTACTCCATCAACCATACATTCATAAATTGAATTTTCAATTTCCTTAGGATTAAACCCTAAACCTGAAGTAGAGTTTGCCTGAGGGTCAGCATCAACAATGAGTGTTCTGAATTCGAGAGCGGCCAAACTTGCCGCCAAGTTAATAGTGGTTGTCGTTTTTCCAACTCCTCCTTTTTGGTTGGCTATGGCAATTATTTTCCCCATCTTGGATTTTTCTGAGTTACAGTCTTTTTTTAAGCTAGGCATTTACGAACAAGCAAACAGGTTAAAGAAGTATTAAATTAAAAAAGACAAATCTTACTCCTTAATTCCTACAAGCGATTCACAATTCCCAGTACCTCAAATAACAGACTTCAAATATCGTCCTTTCCGACCACATAAGCAAAGAGTGTTCCACAAAATGTTTCACGATTATTGATTTATGAGTATAATACTATATTTGATTCAGTATTAACAACCAATAGGATTGACAATTTTATGAGTTAAAATGATTATTTTTATTTTGTGAAAAATTAGATTAAGACAATAAAAATGATGATTTTTAGATATAAATAACAACAAAGTACAAATAATCGACATTCGACTTACTTTTAGAGATGTATTCAAAATTGTTTCTAAAAATCAGAAAATGTATTTTAGCATAATTTTGAAACGTTCAATCTTAACATTTTATTTACATTTCATTCACATACTTTATTAACAAATTTATTTTATGACATCAAAATCCATTGAAACCGAAGAGGTTCAAAAATCAAATAGCTATCCCAAGGCTGTTCCTTACATTATCGGAAATGAAGCCGCTGAGCGTTTTAGTTTTTATGGGATGCGTTCTATCCTTCCTACTTTTTTAATTGCACAATTCTTCAATCCTACTTTCAATCCGCTCCTTCAACAAACTGCCGAAGCTCAGTCCAACCAAAAAGTACACATGTTTGTTGCCTTGGCATATATTATGCCTATTTTGGGAGGTATTGCTGCTGACTGGTTTTTCGGGAAGTATAAAGTGATATTATATGTCTCTATTTTATATTGTTTTGGGCATTTAATGTTAGCCATGTTTGATACCAACCTTGCATTATTTTCATTAGGGATGACGGTTATCGCAGCGGGTGCAGGTGGAATTAAATCCAATGTTTCTGCCAATGTGGGCGACCAATTCGATAAAACTAATGAACATTTTATGTCTAAAGTATATGGTTGGTTTTATTTCTCAATCAACTCTGGCTCTGTAGTATCTAACCTTTGTATTCCAATCATTTATGCAAAATATGGAGCAGCTTGGGCATTTGGAGTACCTGGGATATTAATGGTACTGGCTACTATAATATTCTTCTCGGGTAGAAATAAATATGTGAAAGTGCCACCAATGGGTATTAATAGAAATAATTTTATTTTTATTTCTTTCAATGCGCTAGTAAATATGGGCAAGAGAGTAAAGGGTGAACATTGGTTAGACGTTGCCAAAGCAAGTTATGACCCACAAAAAGTTGATGATATAAAAGCTGTATATCGTTTAATCATCGTATTTGCTTTTATTCCAATTTTCTGGGCACTATGGGACCAAAATTTATCTGAATGGGTTTTGCAAGCTCAAAAAATTGATTTGAATACAGGCTTAGGCTTTGCTTTATTACCAGAACAAGTACAAGTATTTAATCCTTTCTTCTTAGTAAGTTTCATTCCTATTTTTACCTATTTTATCTATCCTTTCTTTGAAAAACTGGGCATCAAAACTACGCCCTTGCGTCGTTTAGGCGTTGGGTTTTTCTTGACAGCTTCATCTTTCGTGATTATTGCCTTGATTCAAGAAAGTATTGATGCTGGTGGTAAACCTTCTGTTTGGTGGCAAATATTAGCTTATTTAGTTTTGGCTTGGGGTGAAATCTTAGTGTCAATTACAGGTTTAGAATATGCTTATACCAATTCGCCAAAATCTATGAAATCGACGATGACTGCTATTTTTTATTCAACTGTTTCTATCGGGAATTTAGCCGTTTCGCTTATCAACGAAAACATTGCTAACAAAGGCTTCTTTGCTCAATTAGATGGCGCTAAGTATTTTTGGTTTTTTGCAGGGTTGATGTTTATCTCGTTCTTGATTTATATTTCTATTGCTTCAAGAATGAAAGAAACTCGTTATGTAGGAGTGGCGGAGTAAAGCCATTAACGAGTTTTTAGCTTTGAGCTTCAAGAAATAGACTAAGATAAAACTTAAATCATATTTCTTGAAGCTCATTTTTTGTATATTTCCACGAAAAAGCTCAAGGCTGAAAGCTCATTGCTCAAAGCCCTTAAAAACATTATGGAAGAACAACACTTAGAAAGCTCTGATTTTATTAAAGATATTGTTATCGGGATGTCAGATGGATTGACAGTTCCTTTCGCTTTGGCGGCTGGACTTTCTGGAGCGGTGGCTAATACTTCCATCATTACTACAGCAGGTATTGCTGAAATTGTGGCAGGTTCAATTGCGATGGGTTTGGGTGGTTTTTTAGCGGGTCAAACTGAAGTAGAACATTATGATGCCGAACTAAAACGAGAATACGAAGAAGTAGAAAGAGTTCCTGAAAGAGAAAAAGAGGAAGTAAGAGAAGTATTTGCCGACTATGGTTTGGATGAAGAAGCACAAAATTTAATCGTTGAAGCCCTTTCAAAAGACAAAAAAAAATGGGTAGATTTTATGATGAAGTTTGAATTAGGCTTAGAAAAACCAGACATTAACCGAGCTAGAAATTCTGCTTTAACGATTGGTACTGCCTACATCGTTGGTGGAATTATTCCGCTTTCCCCTTATTTTTTTGTTGAAGACGCTCATCAAGGATTACTTTATTCAATGGCGGTAACTTTGCTAACACTTTTTGTTTTTGGTTATTTTAAAAGTAAAGTAACAGGACAAAATCCTTTAAGTGGTGCCATCAAAGTAACATTAATTGGCGCAGCCGCTGCGGGTGCAGCTTTCTTTGTAGCTAAGATGTTTGGAGGATAAATAGAATAGTCGTGAATTGTAAATTAGCGAGTTAGTATTTTTTTTGACACGAAAAAATACCAATAAAAAAAGCCTATTCGATAAACCTAGATTTATTACAAATGACAAAACAACAAGCAATTTTTAATTGGAGTGGAGGGAAAGATTCTGCTTTGAGTTTATATAAAATCCTTCATTCGAAAGAATATGACGTGAATTGTTTACTGACAAGTATCAATGAACAATATCGTAGAATTTCAATGCACGGTGTTAGAGAAGAATTATTAATTCAACAAGCTGAAAGCATCGGTATTCCTTTGGTAAAAATGTATCTTCCTGAAATGCCTACGATGGAGGCTTATGAAAACGTAATGAGAAATACTTTGCTAGATTTACAAATTAAAGGAGCAACAGCCTCAATTTTTGGTGATATTTTTTTAGAAGATTTACGTCAATATCGTGAAAATAAATTAGCGGAACTGGATTTAAAAGGTGTTTTTCCTTTATGGAAAATCCCAACTAAAGATATTATCAAAGAATTCCTTGACTTAGGTTTTAAAACTATTACTACTTGTGTAAATGATAAGTATCTGGATAAGAGTTTTGTAGGAAGAATCATTGATGAATCCTTTTTAAGTGATTTACCCGACAATGTTGACCCTTGTGGTGAAAATGGAGAATTTCATACTTTTGTTTTCGATGGACCAATATTTAAAGAAGCTATTCAATTTGAAATAGGTGAAATCGTTTATCGAAAATATACTCCTGCTACACAAAAAGACGATACAAGTTATGATTGCGATGATTCTGCACAAGAAAATCCATTTGATAATGGTTTCTGGTATTGTGATTTACTACCCAAATAATCTTGATAAATAGCTAAAGCAAAGTATATCGAAAATCCAAAAACAATATGCAAGAGCTATCCATTAAACAATTTTTATCTCAAGAGATTAAAGCCTTCTTTAAACTTAAAAAGTCGGATAGGCTTTGGCATATTCCTGTACTTGCTTCACTCTGTATAGGAATTCCTTTATTAATTGGCTTGGCTTTTGATAATGTAAAATCGGGTTTATTAGCAAGCCTGTCAGGACTTGTCATTTTATACATTCCTACTGCCAATTCAATCGTCAGCAGAATGGCAACCATGTTGATTTGCTCCTTTGGCTTTATGGTGTCTTATGCAGTAGGCTTAATTTTCAGTTTTAATCCATTTGTTTCAACTATCGTTTTCGGCATTTTTTCAACGATGGTCTATTGGATTAACCTTTATTTTAAGACAAAACCACCTGCAAGTTTCTTCTTTATCATGATTGCCTCATTGGCTAGTGGCATGCCTCATGACTTATCAAGTATTCCTCAGAAGATTGGTCTAATTGCTATGGGAACCATGTTGGCTTGCACTTTGGCTTTACTTTATAGCTTTTTAGTGAAACGTAAAAATCATAAAAAAGACGCTGCTATTATTTCTGATTTATTGGTAAAAAGTAAATATGCAGATTTGGTTGAAGCCATGATTGTAGGTTCTTTTATGTTTACTTCGATGCTTATCGGACATGTTTTAAAATTGCAAAACCCTTATTGGATTCCCATCTCCTGCTTGGCGGTGATGCAAGGTGTAAACCTTTACCATATTTGGCAAAGAGTTATTCATCGCATTTTGGGTACTTTTTTAGGTTTGGGTCTATGTTGGCTTTTTCTATCAATCGTCCACTCGCCTTTCAGTATTTGTATTACAATTATTGTTTTACAATTTATCATTGAAATATTAATTGTTAGACATTATGCTTTAGCCGTTATTTTTATTACGCCCATGACGATACTCCTCGCTGAGGCTGCCAATCCATTAATTCTTAACCCTGATTTATTAATTGCTACTCGTTTTTTAGACATTTCAATTGGTAGTTTAATTGGTGCAATTGGTGGTTGGTTTGTTCACAATGAAAAAATTCGTTTTTATACTACCATGAAAATAAGAAAAGCCAAATTAGTAGTAATGGGAAAATAGGTAAAATATACGCTCGCTGATTTTTTGAAATCTATATAGACTAACATGAATAAAAAAATACTTTTAGTAGAAGACGATTTTAGCGTTGTTGAATTTTTAAAAAAGGGTTTAGACGAAGCAAATTTTGAAGTCTCCGTCGCCTTGAATGGAAATTCTGCCATCAGTATGGCTTCAGAATCTTCTTTTGACCTTATCATTTTAGACATCATGTTGCCCGATAAAAATGGGATTGAAGTATGTAGGATATTGCGTTCTCAAGGCATTAAAACACCCATTCTTTTTCTAACAGCTCTTGGTACTTCCGAGAATATCGCTTTGGGCTTAAATACTGGTGCTGACGATTATCTGGTAAAACCTTTTAAGTTTATTGAATTATATGCCAGAATCAATGCCCTTTTGAGAAGAACATCTTATACTGATAACCATTCAGATGAAAAAGTTAAAAACACGTTTATCATCAGCGATTTAGTGATTGATGACGATGCCAAAACGGTAATGAGAGGAGAACAAAAAATTTCATTAACAGCCACAGAATACCGTTTATTGTTGGTTTTGATGAAAAATAAAGGAAGAGTACTTTCAAGAATAGATATTTTAGAAAGTGCTTGGGACATTAATTTCAATATGGGAACCAACGTTGTAGATGTTTATATCAATTACTTAAGAAAAAAAATTGATGGCGATTTCGAAAACAAGCTTATTCATACCGTTGTTGGAATGGGATATGTGCTAAAAGAAAAATGAAAACACAAACTAAACTTGCCATCATACTTGGTTTTCTGAGTACTACTCTTGTTGTTGTATTTGGTATTTCTGTTTATTATTTTCTAGACAAATACTCTTATGTTGATTTTTATAAAAGATTAGAAGCCAGAGTAAGTATTTCGGCACAATACAGTTTAAATTCTGGAACATTAAATTCTAGATACTTAAAAAGTTTACGAAAACAGCATTTAGAAACGCTTGAAAAAGAGAAAGAATATTTGATTGAAATTTCACCAAATGTTTCCTTAAAAGACATTGCTCAAAAAAATAAATTGCCACTTAATTTTCTTATTTCGCTCTCAAAAGTAGGAACTTACAAAGAAAAACAAGGTAATTTATTCATAGCGGGTTCGCAGTATAAAAAAGGTAATAAACGCTATTTTGTCATTGTTTCGGCAGAAAATTATTATGTTTCCAACCACTTAATTTTTTTGAGAACAGTATTGATTGGCGGAATTTCGATGGTAATTTTAATTGTTGCGATTTTCTCATTTTACTTTTCTAAGCATATTTTTGATCCAATTCGAGACATCACCATTAAAGTAAAACAAATCAGTACTGAAAATATTCATCTTCGATTGGAAAACAATATTGATAAAAGCAGTGAAATCAGTGAGCTAACCAGTACTTTCAACGAACTCCTTAATCGTATCGAAACGGCTTTTGAAACCCAAAAAAACTTCATCAGTAATGCATCTCACGAACTTGGTACTCCGCTTACAACCATTATTGGCGAAGCAGATTTTTCTTTATTGAAACCCAGAACTTCTGAAGAATACATTGCAGCCATTAAAAATATACTCCAACAGGCTGAACGTTTAAACGAAATAACAAAGTCATTACTTTTCTTAGCTCAAACTGGCTACAAAGGCAAAGCTATTACTTTTGAAATGGTTCGAATTGATGAAATTATTTGGGAAACCAAAAGCTTGATTGATAAACTAAATCCCAATAATAAAATTTTGGTTGATTTACGCCTCCTCCCAGAAGACCCCAAAAAACTAAAAGTAAAAGGCAATCAACAATTGTTGCATTTAGCTTTTGCCAATATTCTGAGTAATGCTTGTAAATATTCAAACAATAAACCTGTAACAGTACATATTGCTTCTAGTAATTCTCAAGTAGTTATTATGGTTGAAGACCAAGGAATCGGTATTCCAGCATCTGAAATCGCCTACATTTATGACCCATTCTTTAGAGCTTCCAATACTAATCTTTTTGAAGGCTATGGCATCGGATTGCCACTAACTCGTAATATCGTTTATCTGCATAAAGGTGACTTAATTGTAAGTTCACAAGTAAATGTTGGCACGAAAGTACAAATAAGAATTCCCCTGATAGAAAAATAAATCCACTCTTATCGAATTCTAATCTCACTCTTAAAAGTTTATAATCTGCTCAAAATAGATTTGTCTCAATACTTAAACAATAAGTGATGACAAAAACTATTTTAGTCCCGATTGATTTCCGTGTTGCATCGCTCAACACGCTGAAACTTGCGCTGGAACCATACAGTGAAGACCCTATCGAGGTAATCCTCATGTACTCCGAATATCTGGATGATTCTATCACAGAATTATTATTTTATACACCAAACAAAACGGTTGCAAATAATATTACTCCCGCATTTAGAGAAGCCTTAGAAATCATTCGAAACCGATTTGAGGGGAAAATAAAGTACATCAGCATTGAATTATTTCATGGGCATAATAAAAATGCAATAAAGACTTTCCTTGAAGCCAACAAGGTTGATGAAATCTATATTGCCCAAAACTACCAGCTCAAAATGTCAAAACGAGCATTTGACCCTACTCCTCTTCTCAAAAAATCATCCTATAAAATCATAGAAGTAAATATTAACAATGACATCGAACAAACCGAACATGAACAATTAATAGCACTCTTTAACTAACATTAGCCATGAATAAGAAAACCTTCCCAACTACTCCGCTAGGGAGAATTAAATTGTTCTTTACTTTTTTTGATTCACGTTGGGAAGACCTAACAAAGGAAAACTGGCTAACAATTGTTTACAGAGATTTCAGTGCAGGTTTGATTGTAGCAATGACCGCCATCCCGATGGCAATGGGTTTTGCGATGGCAATGGGCATGCGTCCCGAACATGGTATTGTTGCAGGAGCTTTAGCTTGTACAATTGGTAGAACATTCGGTGGTTCAAAATATCAGGTTTATGGTCCTACTGCTGCTTTTATTCCAGTGATTGCTAGCTTGATGACGAAGTATGGTCCAAGTAATGGTGGGGTTTTCGAAACGGCTCATGGTTTTTTAATCTTGGTATCCATCATAGCGGGTATAATCTTAATCATTATGGGTATATTTGGCTTTGGCAGATTTGCCAAACTCGTACCTAATTCAATCATTGTTGGTTTTACTGTAGGTATTGCCTTAGTGATTGCACTCACAAATCTTGAAGACATTTTGGGTATTGAGTCTTTTTCTGACTTATTAGGAGGACAAGAAGAAAGTCTAAGTGGAGGATTCATCCATAATATCAGTACTGCTTTTAATAATTTACATTTGATTAACGGCTGGTCGATTTTATTAGGCGTTATGACCTTCGCTTTAACCAAAATACTTTTACGAATTTCAATTTTCATTCCTGGACCAGTCATTGCAATGAGTTCAGCTACGGTACTGTCCGCCACAGTACTTCAAGACAAAAACATTATTTTGGTAAAAGACCTTTATGGTTCTATTCCAAATAATTTTTTCAAATTCACAATGCCCATTTTACCAGCGTTGAATAGTTCAGTCATCATCGACATCGTTTATTATGTAGCTGCTATTGTATTTGTTTCGGGCGTTGAAAGTATTCTATGTTCATCAATGGCTGATAAATTAGCCAATAATGACAGAACACCTTTTAATCCAGACAAAGAATTTTTCGGGCAAGGATTAGTACAAATCATTACACCGCTGTTACAAGGTTTTCCATGCACAGGTGCTTTAGCTAGAACCGCAACAAGTATTAAAGCTGGCGCACAAACGCCATTGGCAGGTTATTTCAAAGCAATTTTGAAATTATCTATGGCATATTATTTAGCAAAATATCTTGAGCTCATCCCAATGGCATGTATTGGTGGAATATTGGTTTGGGTCTCAACCAATATGATTAAGCCTTCGGAAATTAAAGAAATAAAACATTTAGGCAAATTTGAATTTTCAATGATGATTTATACCGCCGTGATGGTTCCTGTAACTGATTTTTTAACTGGCGTATTATCAGCTTTGATTATTTACTTTATCGTTAAAAAAGCATTCAAAAGAAGAATACAAGCCCAAAGCTAATTTTGAATTACAAGCATAAACTTTCATCAGCAAACCACAAAAGAAGAAGCACGTTTTACAAGAACGTGCTTCTTTGTTTATTTTTATTCTTGAAATAATATGTTATTTTTAATAATTGTAATTTCAAGGAGTTAATGCTTTGATAATAACTATAATATAAAAAATACAACCATGAAATTAGGTGCATTTTCAGTAAGTTTAAGTGTTAAAGACCTTGAAACTTCAAAACAATTTTATGAAAACCTTGGCTTCTCGGTTTTTGCAGGTGACCTTTCAAAAAATTACCTTATCATGAAAAATGGGAACGCCTTAATTGGGCTTTTCCAAGGAATGTTTAAAGGCAATATTTTGACGTTTAATCCGGGTTGGGATGAAAATGCGAGTACTTTAGAAGAATTTGATGATGTCAGAGAAATTCAGCGACAGTTAAAAAGTAAAAATATTGCATTAGCCTCCGAAGCCGATGAACAAACGACTGGCCCTGCAAGTATTTTTGTAACTGACCCTGACGGAAATGTCATTCTATTTGATCAACATATTTAGGAACAAGTATGCTAAACTATTGAATTAAACCCATAAGGATTATTTACATAATTATCTAGTAATGAAACCCTTACCTTAAAATCCTTATAGGTTTATAAATACTTAGATTATATTATTTCAAACATTAATTAATAACCTACAGCAGTATCGTCTGCTCTAACATCCGCTCCACCTTCATAAGTACCATCTGGTAAAACCAAAATACAGTCCATTCTACCAATCGTATTTTTTTGTGAATCTAGTTTATAACCTCTTTCTCGCATTCTAATTAAGGTTTTTTCGGTAAAAGCTCCTTCTTCAAAAGTAGTTCTGTCGGGCATCCATTGATGATGAAAACGAAGTGCATCAACCGCCTGTTGCATCGACATTTGATGTTCAGCAACATTTAAAAATACTTGAAAAACTGAAGTAATAATGGTTGAACCACCCGGAGTCCCCAAAACCATCAGTAATTTCCCATCTTTCTCTACGATTGTTGGTGTCATTGAAGAAAGCATTCTTTTATTGGCAGCAATGGCATTGGCTTCATTTCCGATTAATCCATAAACATTTGGTACTCCTGGTTTAATAGAAAAATCGTCCATTTCATCATTCATTAAAAAACCCGCTCCATCCACTACTACTTTGCTTCCATAAGAACCATTCAAAGTAGTGGTAATCGAAACGGCGTTTCCTTCTTTATCAACAAAAGATGAATGCGTAGTTTCTGGACTTTCGTAACCAATAATATCTCCGCCTTTTACAATTTTACTATCTGTTGCCTGAGTAAATTGGAAATCTTGCCAGCGTTTCTTTAAATATTCAGCATCTAATAATTCTTTCTGGGGTACTTTTACAAAATCTGGGTCGCCCAACCATTTTGAACGGTCAGCATACACACGGCGCTCTGCTTCAATCATTACTTGTGTGGTAGAATCACTATGCCAACCCCATTTTTGGAGTGGATAAGGTTCTACAAATTTCAATAATTGTAAAAGAGCTATTCCTCCACTTGAAGGCGGTGGCATAGAAATCACTTTCAAGTTTTTGTACTTCCCAATTACGGCTTCACGCCAAACAGCATGATAATTATCTAAATCTTTCTGAGTGATAATTCCTCCTCCTCTTTTCATTTCTGCTAAAAGTAATTTAGCAGTTTCACCTTCATAAAAACCTTTTCTTCCTTGCTCCTGAATCAATCGAAGCGTTTTAGCTAAATCTTTCTGAATCAATATTTCACCTTCCTTCCATTTAGCCGTGTCGGTTTTCATGAAGTACTTCTTCGTTGGATTATATTTCAACAAATCTGCTTTAACATTATTTAAACCTCTGGCTTCTCTGGCTGTTAGTTTTACGCCATTTTCTGCTAAATCAATCGCTGGTTGTAATACTTGTTTCCACGAAAGTTTACCAAAACGTTTATGAGCTTGTTCTAGACCATCTACAGAACCAGGCGTTCCACTAGCTAAATGCCCTACCCAACTTGGTTGACCAGCTTTTATATTTTTATTTTCATCTAAATACATATCTCTACTGGCATTTTCAGGCGCTTTTTCACGATAATCTAAGGTATAACTTTGCCCATTTTTATCACGATAAACCAAGAAACCACCACCACCGATATTTCCAGCTGCAGGATGCACCACAGCTAAAGCAAATTGTGTCGCCACGGCGGCATCAATCACATTGCCACCTTGTTTTAAAATATCAGCACCCACTTGCGAAGCTACAGGATGAGTAGCTGTTATCATCCCATTTTTACCATAAACAGAAGCTTTTTTGGCAAAGAATGGCGAGGCATTCGGGTCTTCATTTGTAAATTGATAAAAGCCTTGATTTTCAGCAGGTTTTTGAAGAGTAATATTCTGCGAGTTGGGTTGCGTAGTTTTGCAAGCGACCAAACCTAAAAAGCATATTGATAAAGTAAGTAAATATTTTGAATTCATATTTGTTGATTTTTTATTTTCAATTTACAGAATTCGAAGAATTTAAGCAATTAAAATATGTAAACACGATAGGATAAAATCATTTTCACACTCTGTAATTTTCCAAAAACCTAATCCACTTATATTAATAGATAATATTATTTTTGGTTAAATCACATTTTGTGGTGCTATTTGCACAAACAATCATCGCTTTTAAGCTGTTATTTACTGGCATGAGAATTTACTATTTTGTAGTATTCGTTCTTTACACAACATCCAATGAAACCAACCTCAAATAGCTATTTTAAAAAAGCACTAATCATTTGCCTATATGGTTTGATTGGGCTTTTGGTATTGCTGACGATTATTGGATTATGGGGATTAAAGCCTTTATTAACAAAACGCATTCAACATGCTGTTTTAACAGCTACTAATAACTTATACTATCTTGATTTTCAAAATATCCAGTATGATTTCACTACAGGCGAAGCCAAATTATCAGGAGTAACTTGTCAGGCTGACTCAACATTATACAGTCAGCTAAGAAGTAATAAACAGATGCCTGACAATATTTATCAAGCCGAAATAAAAGAAATCCATCTGAAGGGAATAAAACCTTGGAAAATTGTTTTCTCATCAAAACTAAACCTTGAATCTATCAGTATCAAAGAGCCAATCATACAAATTACTCATCAAAAACAGGTTTATAATTCTTTTAAAACAGCTGCGCCATTTCATGTTATTCTTTCAAAATTTGTAAAATCATTTTCAGTAGATAAAGTGAGTTTAGACAATATAAACTTTACTTATACAGACCACTCTAAGCCTGAAATTCCTCGAACCAGCAAAGTAGAACATTTAGACATTGAACTCTCTGATTTACAAATAGATTCGGCATCACATAATGATAAAAATCGATTTTATTACATGAAAGAATGTATTTTTAAGCTAGAAAAACTAGAAATACTTACTGAGGATTCATTAAATAAATTTAAAATCAGGGAATTGCTTTTCTCTACTAAATCACGCTTATTATCAATTAAACATCTTGAATTCGACCCTCTTTTTAAACCAATAATTTACGGTAACAAAACTCATGGCGACGACAGAATAAAGATTGTTTGTCAAGATATTAAGCTGGAAGCAATTGATTTATTCAAACTTTTTGAAGAAAAAAAGATTTATGCCAACAACCTTTTTATTAATCAGGGAAAGATTAATGTGTTTACTGATACCCGTATTTTTAGAATCCCACCGAGAGCCAAGTATCGCCCTTTCCCACATGAAGCATTTAGGAAATGGCAACTTAAATTTATGATTGATACCATATCATTGAGTCGTTTTAAAATCACTTATTCTGAATATAATCCAGAAACCAGATTAGTAGGCAACGTGATATTTGCCCAAACGAATGGTAAAGTATTCAACTTTACGAATGACTCTATTCAATTACAAAAAAATCCGCATTGCTTAGTTTTGTTACAAGGAAAATTAATGGACAAAGCCAATGTAAATATCAATTTCAACTTTAATGTAGCAGCACAAAAAGGAGATTTTACTTGTAGCGGAAAAGTATTGAATATGGCAATAGCCAATGTAAATCAGGTAACGGAGGCTTTGGTGATGGCAAAAGCAAAAGAAGGTTTTATTTCGTATTTTGCGTTTAAGATGAACGGAAATAAGTTTGGATTGACGGGTTCGACAACGATGTTGTACGAAGATTTGAATGTAATGATTTATAAATTTCCACCGAAGAAAGGCATATTCAAAAAACGGAAATTACTTTCTTTTATCGCCAATACTTTTGTCATCAAAGAAAGTAATCCCATTAGAAAAAAACCTGCTAGAATCGCTAAAATCAATTACAGAAGACTCCCAAACAAACCTTTTTTTTATACGCTATGGAAAGGTCTGCTTGAAGGAATTAAAGGTTCAGTGATTTAGCTTTGGGTTGTTGTTAATATAAACATCTCAATAAACAAAAAACACCTGATAGACTAAAATCCATCAGGTGTTTTTGTTTGAAATAATATGCAACCAAATGATGTTACTTCATAATTCAAAACTCATAACTGCTACCTATCTTCCTCCCGGAGGGCAATATTGTTTTAAATAATTAGTAAACAAAGTATTCAAATGGGCACGAGTACCTTCGCCTTCATAAATTCCATGCGAACGGTTTGGATATGCCATGAACTGAAATTGTTTATTATATTTAATTAATTCATTGACTAATTGTTCTGCATTTTGATAATGAACGTTATCATCACCTGTTCCGTGGATGTACAATAAATTTCCTTTCAAGTTTTTAGCATAAGTAATCGGCGAGCCATTTACAAAATCTTCACGGTTTTCTTGTGGAATACCCATGTATCTTTCTTGATAAATATTATCATACGAAAGTTGATTCGCTACCGCAGCAACTGCAATTCCTGTTTGATAAATTTCTGGATATTGGAAAAGTAAATTCAAAGTAGTTGAACCTCCACCGCTCCAACCATGAACCGCTACTCTTGTTGGGTCGATGTATTTATTTTTCAATAATTCTTTGGCTGCCATCGCTTGGTCACGGATATTGATTTGACCAATTTTACGATAAATCGCTTTTCTCCATTCACGTCCTTTTGGTGAAGGCGTTCCACGTCCATCAATCGAAACATAGATATAACCATCTTTCGCCATATCGCCACTGTATAATCCATTTGAACCTGCCGAATAAGTATCTTTCACCGTTGCCGAAGCTGGTTCTGTATAAACCATAAATACAATTGGATACTTTTTAGTAGAATCAAAATCATAAGGTTTTACCATCCAAGCATCTACAGTGATATTATCTTCCGTTTTGATTTTCAAGAATTCTACTTTATTTTTTCTTGGTTTTTGTTTTGCAATTTTCGCATCAATACTCTCTGCTTCGTTAAATGGTTTATGTTCTGGCAAAGAAATCATTTCACTTACTGGATTCACCACTGAGCTTGTAAAACGATGTTGTGCAAACTTACCTGTAGGAGAAATATTATAACTATGCGTTCCCGCTTGGTTCAAAGGTGATACTCTTTCAGCTTTACCTTTTCCGTCTAAAGTAGTTTTATATAAATACTGCTGCGTAGCATTTTCTGGCGAAGCCGTGAAATAAATAACATTAGATGTTTCATCGAAAGCTAATAAATTAATCACATCATAGTCGCCTACAGTAATCAATTTCTCTTTGCCATCTTTTCCAACAATGTATAAATGATTCCAACCATCTTTTTCTGATTGCCAGATAAAATCTTTGCCATTTTTCAACCAATCCCAACCTACAGATTCTCCGCCACGGTTATTTACATTTACCCAAGCTTTGTCAGATTCACTATAAAATGTTTTTGCTTCTCCTGTTTTGATATTACAAAGCATCAATTTTGTTTCGTTTTGCTTGCGTGGTAATTGTTGAATAATGATTTCAGATGAATTACCAGCCCATTCCATTTTTGGAATATAATTGTTGGTCGATTCACCCGGTACTTTCATCCAAATTGTTTTGGCTGTAGCAATATCAACTACTCCTACTTTACAAGCCGAAGGCTTCTCTCCTACTTTTGGATATTCTACAGGAATGATTTGCGAATAAGTAGAATCTGTAGTATTCAACATAAAATAATCACGAATGGTATTCGCATCAATCTGCCAATAAGCAACTGATTTACTATCTGGACTCCAACGAAAACCATCTCTACAATCAAATTCTTCTTCATAAACCCAGTCGAAAGTACCGTTGATTAACTTCGTCGTTCCGTCTTTCGTCAAAGCTTTGATTTTGTTAGTAGCAAGGTCTTCTACATAAATATTATGTTTTGAAACATAAGCTACTTTTGAACCATCTGGCGAGAATTTCGCAAACATCAATGATGATTCTGGCATTGTTTTACCCAATTGTTTGAATTCTTTGGTAGCCAAATTAAGTACCCAATAATCGCCACGAGTATCTTGTCGCCATACTCTTTTGCTGTTGGTGTAAATCAACACCTTTTTTGCATCTTCAGAAAAAGCATAACTTCTGATAGCCAAAGCTTTTGTTTGTCCTTTAGGAATCAATAAATCAGCAGTAACAATCGTAGTTTTTTGTAAAGAGGGAAGACTTACTCTTGAGATTTGGCTACCTTCCAAAAGCGTATAAGAAGTGCCGTCGGTATCCCAATTAATGCCTTGTGCGAACAATCCTGCGGGAATAAGTATCAGGATTAGCAATAGTTTAGTGAAGTGTTTTTTGTTCATGATTTTTAATTGATGAATGAAAGACGAAAATAAGAAAAACATTTTGCTTATGATGAGAATTGCTGAATAAAGATTTGGAGTAATTTGAGTAAGTAAACTCATTTTAAAGCGACTATTGTCCCAACCCCTCTCCTTTTGAACTATGGTTTATACATAAGTTTATAGAACTCACTAACTCTTTAAATGAAGATATAAAGCTGATAGAGATTGGTTTAAATCGTAGTTAAAACCTCATCCCCCAGCCCCTTCTCCTGTAGAGAAGGGGAGCAGACTTTGGGGTCGAAGTCTCCCCTCTCAACAGGAGAGGGGTCGGGGGTGAGGTCTTATGTCATAATTCATAACTCCTATCCAACATCCTATATTCATTGGGTTGTAAATCTCCTAAAGTAACATTCCCAATTCTAATTCTGATAAGTTCCAATACTTCATAATGCAATTGGTAACACATCCTTCTGATTTGTCGATTCAGTCCTTGTACCAGAATGATTTTAAAAGTAAAGTCATTGATTTTTTCAAGCTGACAAGGCAAAGTTGTTTTACCCATGATTTTAATTCCGCCAGACATTCGGGCGATAAATTCTTCATCAATTACTTTATCGACCGTCACCAAATACTCTTTTTCGGTTTGATGTTCTTTGCGAAGGGTTTTATCAAAAAGGCGACCGTCGTTTGTCAATAATAACAATCCTTCTGATTCTTTGTCCAATCTACCCACAGGGAAAATATCTTCAAAAGGCAAAAGAGCTTTTAAGTTATCTGTAATATCTGTATTAAGCGTTGTTTCGATGCCACGAGCTTTGTAGAAAGCCAAGTAAATCATCTTTTTACCTTCTTTGATGATTGAATGGTTGTAGATTACTTCATCTTCCATTTCGATAATTATATTCTCATTGACCACCAAACCATTGACGATTATCTCTCCTGATTGAATCAGCGATAAAGCCATTTTATTAGAAATTTGAAGACGTTTAACTAGTAAATATTGAAGACGATTTCTGAAAGTCATTGGGTTGACAGAAGATTTTTAAATGCAAGATACAAGAATTTCAAGGAATGAATTATTGAAATATTTATATTTTCGCTCTTGAAAAAGAGTTTTGTAGGGTAGAAATAAACATTTTAACCATTGAAAAACTATTTTGTAAGGTAGAAATAAATATTTTAACCCTTGAAAAACTATTTTGTAAGGTAGAAATAAACTTTTTAACCCTTGAAAAACTATTTTGTAGGGTAGAAATAAACTTTTTAACCCTTGAAAAACTATTTTGTAAGGTAGAAAAATATATTTTAACCCCTGAAAAATTATTTTGTAAGGTAGAAAAATATATTTTCACCCCTGAAAAATTTCACTTATCACTCTCCCATTTTTGAGGTTCGTTTCCTCAGTCATTTAATTTCCGTAAAACTAAATTATTAAAACTAATGGATAGAGTCATTAGGCAATTGGTTTATTAATTGACATTGTATACTTTTAGGAAAAAACGTGAGTATGCGTATATTTATGAGTTAATAACATATTATATGGAACACCAAAAAGTAAACAGAAATAAAAACGTAACACAAGAGGATTTGGAGAGTTTCTTTCAAAATTTAATTGCCCTCGAAAAACTCTTTATTAAAGAATCAGAAATTTTCCTTAACATTGGTAGAGAAAATAGTCATATCTATACAATGGACATATTTATTTGTGCAATAGTTAATAGAGCAATATCATTAATGAATGGTTTTATTACTTTAGCAAATAATAACAATTATATTTCTGCTGTTCCTTTAATCCGTCTTCAAGTGGACAATTGTTTAAGGTTTTATGCTGCAACTTTAGTAAAAGACCACGACGACTTTTTTTTAAAATATTTAGATGACACTCATATTCGTAATATCAAAGATTTTAAAGGTAATAAAATGACAGACAAATATCTTGTTGAAAAGCTTAACAAAGAAGTTTTCCCAGGTATCTATAATCTATATGTAAACACCTCAGGATATATTCATTTTAGTAAGGAACACTCTTTTTTACAGACAGAGATAAACTCAACTGAAAATAGAAAAATATTAACAAAAATTGGACAGTTTGACTTCTTTGCCATTGACCAAAAAGTAGATTTCACATACAATATGTTAAAAGCAAGTGAATTTTTATTTACACTTACTGAAAGTTGGAAATTTCAAAAGACAAAAATTGAAGCCAAATTTTCTCAATAAATCTGTAGCCACTTTACCCTCGCTGTTCCAAGCCTTTTTTTGACGCAGACTCAGTCTGCAAGTGTAAGTACTTTCCAATAAATTAGAACATTATTTAATTGGTCATCTTAGCAATAATTTCAAATGGACTATTTACAAAAAATTATTGGAGACTTTGAGATTCACTTAGTAGAAGGAATTAAGGAATGTTTTGAAAATGGTATTGACCCAAACCTAATACACAAAGACAAACCTCTTGTTTATGAAATGATAAACATGTATTTACGAAGTCCTCAATTCAAAGACTGCATCAAAGCTTTTGTAGATTATGGTTTAAAATTTGACGACAAAGTATTATTGTCCGTTTTACTTGATGATGCAAAAACACTTGACAAACTTCTGACTAATGACAAAACATTATTACACAAAAAATATTCATTAGACTGCACTTTTACTCCTCTGTATGAAGCATCCCTTTTACATATTTGTGCAGAATATAATCATTTGTCATCTGCTAAAATTCTTGTAAATCATGGAATTGACATCAATAACAAAGCTGGATTTGACAATTACGGATTTGGAGGACAAAGCCCAATTTTCCATACCGTTAATCAACATGCAAATGCTTGCTTCGATGTAATGGAATATCTTGTTTCACAAAATGCAGACTTATCATTAACAGTACAGGGACTTATATGGGGAAAAGGTTATGAATGGGAAACATTTATTCCTTCTGTAAATCCAATAAGTTATGCCATGATGGGATTACTTAGACAATTTCAAAGAACGGAGCAACAAATTTATAAAGTAGTCTCTTTATTGTTAAAAGCAGAATATGGGACTGAATATTTCCCTAAGAATGTCCCTAATAAATATTTAAGCAATTAACAAAACATTGTATTTCGCCCTCCTTAGACTTATCTCTACAGTCATTTAAACAGCCCAAAAGACAAGAAAAAAGAAAACCTTTTCATGGATTTAATTTAGTTAGAAAAAGCAATGTAAATTTGACTTTCTAATCAATCTGTTAAACCATGAAAAACAATGCTTAAAAAACACAATCTTTTACTATTAATGCTTCTATTAATAGTCCCTTCCACGCTATTCTCACAGAATGTTACGAATAACAATGCTGTAATACCACGAATGCGGGTAATTGTTGATAATGATTTCAGTGGCGACCCTGACGGACTCTTCCAGCTTGCACATCTTTTACTCTCTCCTTCTGTAGAAATAAGAGGAATTATTGGTTCGCATTTAAGTGTGGGAGATGGTTTCGACCCTTCTAAAACACAAGCAGAGAATGCGGCAAGTAAAGCAAAAGAATTATTGCAAGTAATGGCTGTTAAAAACAATATTCCTGTTTTTGCGGGTTCAAATACTGCCATGCTAAATGATAGTACGCCTGTAAAAGATGAAGCAGTGAATTTTATTATCCAAGAAGCTTTACGGACGGATACTAAATTGCCTTTATATATACTTTGTGGAGCAGGTTTAACAGAGATTGCTTCAGCAGTTTTAACGAATCCACAAATTGCGAATAAATTAACATTAGTTTGGATTGGCGGTCCAGAATATAACGATTTAGCGTTACCTCCTCCCAATTTTTCTGACCCTGAATATAACCTTAAAATAGATATTTCGGCAGGAGCAGTTATTTTCAATAAATCAAATATTTCTATCTGGCAAGTACCAAGAAATGCTTATCGTCAATGTTTGATTTCATATAATCAGTTACTGACAAAAGTAAAATCTAAAGGAAAAACTGGAAATTATTTGGTTACGATTTTAGAGAATTTAATGAAGAGAATCCAACCATATTATAATATTGGCGAAACTTATGTATTAGGTGACAGCCCTTTAGTATTATTAACAGCTCTGCAATCATCTTTTGAAGCTGATCCATCATCTAGTAAGTATGTAATTAAATTAGCACCAAAAATCAACAAGCAGGGAGCTTACGAGTATAATCATAAAGGCAGAAATATTAGAGTTTACAATCATTTAGATACTTACTTAATGTTTGAAGACTTTTTTGCAAAATTAGAATTAGCGAATCAATAATGATTTCTTTAACGAATAGAGCAATTTTAAGAATCGTATTATCACAAAAATGCCCAGCTGAATGATTTCAACTGGGCATTTTTATATTAATTATTAAACCAGATTATGGGTTTGGAGCACAATCTTTGTTTACGTTAATTTCCGATTGCGGAATTGGCCAAATATAAGCTGGCGATGTTACTGGAATTGCAGCAATATTCGCTTTAGCAGGAAGTGGTAAATTATTACGTTGCAAATCAATTGAACGGAAACCTTCACCTAAGAATTCAATTCTTCTTTCTGTCAAAATTGCGTTTACTAAATCAGTTCCTGTAGCAAAATCAGCAGCTGTATAAGCAGTAGTTGAACGACCTCTAACAGCATTCAATAAAGCTAATGCCGAAGCATCAACGCTTGCACCCGCTAATCTAGCTTTCGCTTCAGCAAGGTTAAGCAATACTTCAGCATAACGTAATACTGGAACAAAATCTTTATGAACAGGACCCGTTGGATATTTAGTTAGACGGAAACGACCAGCATCACTTGCAAAATCATTTTTCACAAAATTGGTACGTCTAGCATCAGTAGCACTGAAAGCTGCATTTCCTAAAATACCAGCAGGGTTTAATGAGAAGTCACCAATACCAATTAATGGTAAATAATAACTAGCTAAACCATTTTGAGTACCTGGTAAGTCGTTATCACCCATTGGAAATGAGAAAATAGATTCAACCGTTGTATATGGTGCTGCAAAAACCGAAGCAACTGATGCTTGTAAAGCATTCGCTACACCAGTACCTGCTTTAAATGGAGCAGTAGCTGATACAATTTTATTAGCTTCAGTAACGACATCTGCCCATTTACCCATTGTTAAATAAGCACGTACTTTCATGGCAATCGCACTGTTTTTATGAGCACGAGTAGTGTTCAAAGCAGCCGACGCATAAGTAGCAGGAAGGTTTTGCTCAGCATAAGTTAAATCAGAAATGATTTGAGTATATACTTCAGCAACCGTACTTCTTTTCAAATTATTATTACCACTACCAACTTCGCCAGTCAAACGCAAAGGTACACCTAAGCTTGCACCAGCATCTTTAGTATATGGTTGAGCATAAGTATTTACCAAAGAATAGTAAATCAAAGCTCTTAAAAATCTAGCTTCGGCCTTGTATTGTGTTGCCAAAGTAGCATCAATAACACCAGCGTTTTTATCTAAACCTTCAGCAAACAAGTTAGCACGGTTAACTGCTAAATATGCAGCATTCCACATGTTTGTTGGCTCATTTGATGAAGAGTTGTTAGTATGGTTCCAAGTTTGTAAAGCAGTAACACCGTTTGATGTTACGTTCAAAAACTCTTCTCCACGTACATCGTTATAGATATAATAACGACCACCATAAAGTTGCCCCGATTTTGTACTTGAATACAAACCATTCACTTGAGCCAATACACGGTCAGGAGTTGAGAATGCTTGTAAATCAGATAAAGATGTAATCGGAGTTGGTTCAAGCAAACTTTTTTCATCACAAGCTAACACAGCTGTTAGCATCATGATAGAAGCCATCGATATTTTGATGGTTTTCCCTGTGTTTTTAAAAGTATTATTTATATTTTTTTTCATCTTAAAATCAATTTTAAAATTAGAAACTAACTGATAGACCAACTGTGTAAGTACGTGCTTGAGGTGTAGAGTTACGGTCAACACCAGGAGCAATGTTCGAGTTACGGTTTGTTGAAATTTCAGGGTCAGCACCAGAATATCCAGTAATAATGAAAGCATTTTGTACTTGAGCGTATAATCTAGCACTTGAGATTTTAGCTTTTTCTAATAAACCTTTCTTGAAAGTATATCCCATTGAGATATTACGCATACGGATAAAATCACCTTTTTCTACGTTTTCAGAAATTGGAGTAGATGAACCATTAGAGATGTTATCACCAAATACTAAACGTGGTACATTAGTAATATCACCTTCTTTTTGCCAACGAGTCAAGATCTCTGTGTGGTTGTTCCAAGCACGTTGGTCACGAAGACCCGCTTTTGTACCATTGTAAATATAGTTACCACCTGAGAATTGTAAGAAAACTCCTAAATCAAATGATTTGTATTTGAAAGTATTGTCTAAACCTCCGAAGAAAGTTGGGAAAGCTGTTCCCCAAACTTTACGGTCAGAACCAGTAATAGCAGGAGCAGTACCACTACCATCAACATAAGTCCATTTTCCTGGATGAGAATATTGTACTTCTTTACCAGCAGCATTTACAAAAATACGTTGTCCGTTTACAGGATTCACACCTCTTGTTTCTACTACGAAAATACTACCTACTGGATAACCAACACGAACGATGTTTGAACTTTCTAAACCACCAGTTTGAGCAATGATATCAGCATTGTTATTTGCCAAAGCAAGTACTTCATTAGAGTTAGCTGAGATGTTAAAGTTAGCATTCCAAGTAAAGCCTTTCTTTTCTAATACTAAAGCATTTAAAGTAAATTCCCAACCTTTATTCACCATCGAACCAATGTTTGTGTTGATTGAGTTGTTCGGTACACCACGTGAAGGAGCTTGTGGCTCTGCTAAAACTAAATCAGAAATATCGTTTTTGTAATAGTTAATTTCTCCAGAAATTCTGTCATTGAATAAACCATAGCTCAAACCAATATCTAATTTAGTACTTTGTTCCCATTTCAAGTTTGGATTTCCTGCTTGTGCAAACACCCAAGTTGGAGAAGAACCATATAAACCAGAACCAAATAAACTCAATGAAGCAAAATCACTTACACCAGTATTACCAACACGACCCCAGCTAGTACGTAATTTCAATTCGTTTACTGTATTCGCTAATGATGAGCCTTTCCAGAATTCTTCTTCAGATAAACGCCATCCCAAAGATGCACCAGGGAAGTTACCCCATTTATTGCCAGAAGCATAAGCAGAATATCCATCACGACGTAATGTGAATGAAGCAATGTATTTCTTGTCGTAATCGTAGTTCAAACGTCCAAAATAAGACATTAATCCATTTTGAGTTTGATAGTTACTACCTACTGTATTATTCACAAAACTACCTTGGAAACTAGTAAAGAATGGATCTGATACGTTGTTTCTTGAAGCACCCCAACGGTTAATTGTAAATTTCTGAGATTCAGTACCTACAACTACTGTAACGTTATTTTTTGCTACATCGAAATCGTATGTCAAATAGTTTTGGAAATTCCATTGTTTGATGTTTGTGTAAGCATTAGTAGCAATACCATTACTTCCACCACCTTCACCATGAACAGGGTTACTAAAGCTGATATCTTCAACCTGAGTATTGTCCATACCATAAGATGTTCTGAATACTAAGCCTTTGTACAATTTAACATCAGCAAAAACATTAGCAATTAAGTGCGCATTTTCAGAAGTAAATTTACTTAAATCCAAATCTGGAATTGGGTTATAGTATCCACCAGGACCAACCAAGTTATTACCTAAGCCCATATTGTTACCTGCTTTGTTGATGTTGTATGAACCATCAGCATTGTAAGGAGCAATGTTTGGAGCTAAAACCATTGGTAAACGACCTAAACCACCTGTAGAGAAAGCTCCAGTTGTACCAGTATTTGGCGATTGGTTAAAGCTGTTTGCATAAGTAATATTAGAACCTATCGTAATAAAGTCATTTAATCTATGAGATACGTTCATACGTCCTGTCATACGACTAAATGTATTTTTCTTAATCATACCATCTTGGTCAGTATAACCAACAGAGAATGAATACTTAGTATCTTTATTACCACCATTCAAACTCAAGTTATGGCTTTGAGAAATACCCGTTTGGTAAACATAGTCATACCAATTAGTATTCACTAAGCTTCCATCAGCATTGTATGAAGGGAAAAATTGATTAGCCAAACCAGCATTTTTAGAAGCCTCATTTTTAACATCCATGAACTGCTGAGCATCTAACATTTTAAACTTTCTGAATGCTTGAGTAGAACCCACCCAAGTATCATAAGTTAATTTAGCTCTACCTTCTTTTCCTTTTTTAGTAGTAACCAACATTACACCTGCAGCAGCTCTCGAACCATAAATAGCTGTAGCAGAAGCATCTTTTAGAATTTCAACCGATTCAATATCTGACGGGTTAATATCTCCAAGCGGGTTGTTTACGGTATAACCACCAGCAGAAACATCACCAGAGTTAATTGGCATTCCATCAATAACGATTAAAGGAGATGAACTTTGGTTGATTGAAGATGTACCACGTACACGAATCACTGGAGCATTATTCAATACACCATTTGGTGTAGTAATGTTAACACCCGATACACGACCTTGCAAACCTTGGTCGAATGACTGTAATGGCTGTGAAGCTATTTCTTTTCCTGAAACAGAAGCTACAGCACCAGTAATCACTTTTTTACTTTGAGTACCGTATCCCACAACAACAACTTCATTCAATTCAGAAATGTCTTGGTCTAATTGAACGTTGATTGTGCTTAATTTACCTACTTTTACTGAAGTAGCTTTAAAGCCTACAAAAGTAAATACCAATGTTTCACTTGGTGAAGCGTTGATTGTGAACACGCCATTCGCATTTGTTGTAGTTCCACGAGTAGAACCCTTAACAGATACGCTTACTCCTGGTAGCTCGGAGCCATTCTCAGACGTTGTAACTTTTCCTGTAATCTTACTCTGAGCAAAAAGTATGCTCACACTGAAGACCAACAGCATGGTAAGTAGAAGTCTCTTCTTCATGCAATAAAGGGGTTAATTTGTTGATGGTTATTACTTATACGTTACTGATTATTAACAAATGGTTAACAAAACCAGTATGTGAAAATATGTATTAACTGTTGTTAAAGCAACAGTTTTTTTAACATATAGGCATAAAAATAAAATAAATACAACAAAAAGAAAAATAAATACCATTATTTCACATATTCCAATAATTCCCTTCAACAATCATCTTTAGTAAAAAAACAATATCACAGAAGATTTATCCAGAAAACCACTAAAACAACCGTTCATTATATGGTTATTATTACTTATAGCCAAATATTATTTCATAGCCTAACTTGGGGTGGTCAAGTAGTTATACGTATTCATTGTTCATCATAAGCATTAAATAAATAGTATTATCTAATATTCTGAGTACTTTCTCTGTCTTTTTTACTTTTAAAAAAGGCAAAGTCCAATAAATAGAAAAGCCACTGCAATTTCTCACAGTGGCTTTTAGTATTTATTAATTTATTGAGATTAATTGCTTGGTTTAGCAATCTCAACATTTACTCTTTTCCCTTTGATAGAAGCACCTTCCATACGGTTCAATACAGTAGTTGCGTATTCTTTCGGAACGTCAACAAATGAATATTTATCGAAAATATTGATTTGACCTAAAGTGTTTCCAGGAATTCCTGACTCTCCAGCGAAAGCTCCTACGATATTAGCAGGAGAAATCTTTTCATCAAAACCAATGTTTACAAACATTCTTACCATGTTAGCATCCTGACGGTATGGTTTACCAGCTTTGTCTGTACGAGGGCCACGATCTTCAAAAGAACGTTGACGGTCGTTTGAACGACCACCAGAAGAACGGTCATCACGTGAGTTACCACGGTCAAAACGGCTACCCCCTTCTCTGTTTCCAAAACGATTTCCTGATTCACGATTTCCACCACGACCAGCATCTCTACTTCCGAAACGGTCGTTTCCACGATCATTTCTACGTGCATTGCGTTCTGCTTCTCCGTCTAAGTTTTCGTCAGCGAATTCGTTTTTAGCAACACCCATATTCATTTTTACTAAAGCAGCAATAATTTGCTCAGCAGTAAATCCTGAATGTTCTAATGAAGCATAAACATCACCGAACAATTCTAAATCACCTGCTTGGATAGTATTTTGAAGGCGTTCAATAAACATACCTTTTTTAACTCCTACTACATCCGAGAACGATGGAATAACACCTTTGTCAATTTTAACTTTAGTGTAATTCATGATGTCACGCAAACGGTTACGTTCTGAACCTACTACTAAAGTAAATGCTTTACCAGATTTACCAGCACGTCCAGTTCTACCGATACGGTGTACATAATATTCTTCATCTAATGGAATATCATAGTTAAATACTGCATCTACATCACTTACATCAATACCACGAGCAGCAACGTCAGTAGCTACTAAAATATTTACAACACCTGAACGGAATTTAGCCATTACATTAGTACGTTGTGCTTGGCGTAAATCTCCATGAAGACCTTCAGCTGCATAACCACGTAATACTAATTCTTCTACAACTTCGTCAACTTTTTTCTTCTGGTTACAGAACACTAAAGCTAATTTAACAGTATGTAAATCCATCAAACGAGTCATTACTTCTAATTTCGCTTTTCCTTTTACATCAAAGTATAATTGTTCGATGTTAGCATTAGTAATTTCGTTTTTCACTACTTTCACTAATTTAGGATTATTCTGATAACGAGTCGTTAATGCCATGATAGGCTTAGACATCGTTGCTGAGAAGAAAACTGTTTGACGGTCTTCGTTAGTTTCTTGTAAGATACTTTCGATATCTTCACGGAAGCCCATGTCTAGCATTTCATCTGCTTCGTCAAGAACTGCCATTTTAACATTTTCAAGTTTCAAAGCACGTCTTTCGATTAAATCGATAACACGTCCTGGCGTACCAACAACGATGTTTGCACCTGCTTTTAAAGACTTAATTTGACGTTCGATTGAATCACCACCGAATACAGTAGTTACCCAAACGCCTTTTTTGTATTTTGATAATTTTTTAATTTCTTCAGTTACTTGTACAGCCAACTCACGTGTTGGGCAAAGTACTAAACCTTGTACATATTTATCGAAAGCGATAACTTTGTCAATCATCGGAATACCAAATGCTGCAGTTTTACCTGTACCAGTTTGCGCTTGTCCGATTACGTCACGACCTTCTAATAAATAAGGAATTGCTTCTGATTGGATTGGTGAAGCAGTTTCGAACCCCATGTCCTTTACTGCATTTTTGATGTCTTCCGACACGGAAAGTTCATCGAATCTTAATCTTGTGATTTCACTCATGATTTTTCTAAAACGATTTCAAAGACGCAAACAAACCTAAAGAAATAGCTTTGGGAAACCGATTTCTTAATATAAGTTGCTTTCAATGATTTCGTTGCCTTTGTTTGTATAGCCTACCAAACGACATGAAGAAGATTGAGGGCATCGACCTGATGCTCCACTCGTTCCTGAGACTAAATTTGTAATTGATTTGAAATAATTGCTTTAATGATGCCTGAACATCCGTTAAAGCTCTGGGAGACCGACTTAGAACTGTAAAAAGTTCCTGAGAAGAATAGTTTCGTATCCAACGAAACGTACACAGAGACGTGCGGATGTTTTTTGTACTAATTTTCCACAAAGGTACGTCAATCTTTTTTATTCGCAAGTGTTTCTTGCATTTTTTTTAGAAAATAAAAAAAACAATTCCGGTTATTTAGCACAAATAGCTGCTATCTTTCATTAAAAGCCCTTTTATGAAAAATAAATAAATTGTAAATACCCAAGTTTTCACTAAAATAGCTATTAACCTTATTCGCTTTTCAAAAATTATTACAGAACCAAATAGATTTTTGAGAAATAAGTGAAAACTTTAACCAATATTTCACAATACCTAAGCATTTAATTAAAAATAACATTTTGTATTATTTCATGAAAAAAACAATCTTATTAACTGCTATCAGCTATCTGTTTTGTACTTATGCAGGATTCTCTCAAGTATTTTCTGATTCAGTATTTATTAATATTCAAGGCTCACTTGGTAAACTACAAAGTGAAAATGAAAATTTGAAAAGTCGTTTAGAAATGCAAAGTCGTTCTTTAACTGATATTTCAAAAAATCAATCAATAAGCGACAAAACTAAATGGGAAAAAATTAGAACAAACTTGGTAAAAAGTGCTGAGGTTTATAAAATTTTGAGCGACGATATTATTGATTTAAAATCTCAAGTAATCAATCAAGACTATCAAGGTTATATTAAGAAATTGAGTTCTGTAGAAAAAGGCCCATTAGGTTTTTCTTTTGAAGAAGTAATTATGAAAACGGCTCAAAACAAAGCCATTTTCAGCAAAAAAGAGAAAAATGAACGTTTCATGACGGTACTAAAAAGTTTGAAAGATAGCCCAATCGTAGGCTTAATTCCTTATGCTTCGCAGGCTGTCAATCTTTCTACAGCAGCAGTAAATGTGGCTTATGCGGCTGGAGTACAAGACAAAAAAGTGAATTTTGATAAAATTCGTGAATTTGAAAAAGAGCTTCAACGCTACACAGGCTTCTATAATGCTTTAGATAAAGCCAATTTAACCAATGCAAATGCGAGCTCACAAACTGTTACTTTGTTAGAAGCATTACAATTAGATTTACTTGAAAAATTCAAAAAAGATGTTCAAAAAATTGGGTACAATCCAAGAGATATAAGAAATGAGGAATCTTTAGATGATTACTTCAATTATATGGTCAATGAGTTTTCTACGGATTATGTAAAGAAAAGAATTAGCGATATTGAAAGTAAATACACGCAAAAAGATGGTAAAACGAATTTGACAGATATGTTACAAACTGAGTTAGATATTCGTCATGTCAACAACAATTTAGATTATTTACAAAACTTATGCAATCGTTTTATTGGTATTCATGACCAATATTTTGATTTAGAAAACCGTTACTTTGATTTAGTGAAGCAGTCAATCAATGTTGCTAAAAGTAATAATATTATTGAAGCCGTAGGTGAACGTTCAGCTCAAATGGTTTATGATGATTTGATTAAAGAATTGGGTGCTAAAAAGAAAAAGAAAGATTCAGCCATTAAATCAAGTATCAATATTAAAGAGTTAAAGGATAAAATTGACGCTGTTGATATTTATAAAATACTTTAGTTTTTAAAATCTTAATCCATAAAATACCTCTTTCTGAAAAGAAGGAGGTATTTTTATGTTTAAATCTCTTCAATTATTCAGCAAACCAATTTTCAAATATGTATTATCGTCTTTTAATTTGCTTTCTATTATTTTCCGCAAAGCTTTTTGCACAACAAAAGCAGCCTGCGACCTTTCAAGTTGTACCTTTGGGCGTAAAAGGTGGAACTGATGAAAAAAACCTTTCCGCCTACCTCCTCGCTCCTATTTCTACAAACGATTATGTATGTTTAGATGCTGGAACTGTTTATGCAGGCATAGAAAAAGCTGTACAAAATAAAGTATTCAACATTTCTGTTAGTGAAGTACTTAGAAAATACATCAAAGGTTATTTCATTTCACACGCTCACCTCGACCATGTTTCAGGTTTAATCATTAATTCTCCTGGTGATTCTTCCAAAACAGTTTATGCTACACAAAAATGTATGGAGATGATGCAAAATCATTATTTCAACGATGAAACTTGGGCTAATTTTGGAGATGAAGGAAAAGGTTTTCCGTTGAAAAAATATCATTTTCAAACGTTAAAGACTGGAGAAGAAAGCGCTATCACCAGTACTTCTATGATGGTGAAAGCTTTGGCACTAAGTCACGTGAATCCTTATCAAAGCACTGCTTTCTTAATTAAAAACCAAAATAATTATGCTTTGTATTTGGGCGATACTGGTCCAGATGAAGTAGAGAAAAGTGATAAATTGGCTTTACTTTGGAAAGAAATTGCACCACTCATTCAGCAAAAACAATTGAAAGGTATTTTTATTGAAGTCTCATTTCCAAACGAACAAGCTGATAAGTTTTTATTCGGACATCTTACGCCAAATTGGCTGATGAAAGAAATGAATAAATTAAGTAAGTTGACAGGAAAAGAAGCATTAAAAGGCTTTAAAGTCATCATTACACATTTAAAACCACCAGCAGTGAATGAAGTAAAAATCAAAAAACAATTAATCGAACAAAATACTTTAGGATTAAATCTTATTTTTCCGGAACAAGGGAAGAGATTTGAGTTGTAAAAAAACATATTTCGCTCTTCTACTTATTATTGGGCAGAAGAGCGAAATCTTAATCTAATAAATTACTGTCCAGAATGTAATCCAAGTAAATTGCCTTCTGTATCTATAAAAAATGCCATATTGCCAGTTTCAGCGTCGATATTGGTTTTGGGCATTGTAATTTTACCACCAGCACTTTCTATTTTATCTAATACCAATTGTAAATCTGGATTGGCATTCAAGTAAATAATAGCACCTGTTGTACTTGGGGTATGATAAGGACTTTGTACCAATGCCCCACTTGACTTTGGACTTTCGGAAGGAAACATCACCATTTGCATTCCCATCATTTCGATGTGCATCATCTCAATATCGAAAATCGTCTCGTAAAACTTTTTTGCTCTTTCCACATCAGTAATTGGAATTTCGAACCAGTTCAAAGCATTGGTTGTGCCACTTAATTTTTCCATGTTAGCAGTATTTAAGGTTTAATGAAAATTCTATTGTTTTTAACCAAAATTTATCGTTTTAACCAATTAAAGCACTGATAATAAATAAACATCAAGAAGGTTCTAAAGTAAAGGAGATAAAAGAAAGGGAGAATTATCTAATAAGCTGAATTTAGAAAATTTTATAGCTTACTGCAAATTTATGGCTTATTTTAATTGACTTATTTTTGGTTTCAAGTATATGCAAATAATACAAGTGAAATGCTCTTTATCATTTTGTCGTATAATAATCTACAATCAGACTAAACTTATTCATCAAACAGTATTCATCAACTTATTGGCTATTCTTTTTAACGCAAGTATTGATGTTTTAGAGGTCACTTTGTTGACTTTAAGTCTAATCATTTTATTTGCTTTGGTGGAGATAAAAGTAATGAAATTCGTTTGGTCTGTTATGATAAAAGCTTCATCTCCGAAATCTTTAAAGCGTTCAAAACCATGATGATTTTGATTGGATTGCATAAAACTTTGTATCAGTTTGTTGGCTTCTTCAGCATTTTTATATGTCTCGTATGTGTAATATAAGTGGCCAAGTTTATTGGTTTGTGCATCAATTTCATTGGCTACAAAAGTACTTTTAAAGAAATTAACTTCATTTTTAATGCCAGAAGTTTGCTCTTTCAAACTAGCTTGTTGTCCCAAAATTAATTCAGCTTCTTGAATTGATATTTTTTGTACTTCTTCAAATCTCTTTTGCTCAATCGAATTGATGTTGAGTAATGTTAAAATGAATAATGTAATAAAACTTTTCATGTTCTTGAGGGTTTTATTTGGCTAAATTGGTCGTAGGTTCATTCACTTATTCACCTACGACCTAAAAGAAAGATGAGCATATTACTCAATATCTATAACTTATAATCTTCTCTGACAGGACTAAAAATATCAAATAATTTACAAGGAGTAAGTGCTTTACCACCATGAATTACATGGGAAGGAATTACTGCTACATAACCTGCTTCATATACTTTGGTTTCATCACCAACGGTCAATTCAAATTTTCCTTCTAAAACTTTTGTTACTTGTTCATGGAAATGCGAGTGTAAGGGTAATACAGCGCCTTCTTCAACATCCCAGTAACCTAAGGTTAGGTTATCAGTATGGATAAACCTTGCTTTGAACCCTTTAATAATTTCCTTTTGTGCTATACTTGTAATTTCAATCATATTCTTTTTTGTTTAAAGATTTAGTAAAATGCTCTCTACAGTTTTGATTAAAGGAGTATTTCAACCAGCGTTTAATCTATTATTTCTAAAAATAATGTTTAAATATTGAAAATTAGATTATTATTTGCGTATCATAACTATTTTTGTAAATAGTTGTTTGTCACAACAAGCATATATAATTTTTCCCGCCTTTTTAAACAACCGTTTATCGTATTTTTAATAAAATCTCCATTTCCTAAAACCTAATTATCCGTACTTTATTAATGATGAATTCCGCTAAAAAAAACAATGTAAAACTAGTAGGTAAACTAGATGGTCCAACGATTATATTCGCTCATGGATTTGGAACTGACCAAAATGCTTGGACTAAAGTATCTGCAGCTTTTCTGGCTGATTATAGAGTAATTCTTTTTGACAATGTTGGTGGTGGTAGTTCAGACCCTGAAGCTTTCAGCCCTAACAAATACGATAGCCTTGAAGCTTATGTTGATGACCTGATTGATATTTGTACTGACTATGATGTAAAAAATGCTATCATGGTTGGGCATTCGGTTAGCGGGATGATTAGTTTATTGACAGCCACAAAAAAACCAGATTTTTTTTCTAAATTGATATTAGTTGGTGCTTCTCCGAGATATTTGAATGATGTTGATTATATCGGAGGTTTTGAGCAACAAGATTTAGATGCTCTATTTGATACCATGGCGAATAATTATTTTGCATGGGTAAGTGGTTTTTCGGCGGCTGCGATGGCAAATCCAGAAAATCCACATTTAGCAGAGAACTTTGCTGCTAGCTTAAATGCTATCAGACCTGATATTGCACAGTCGGTAGCAAGAGTTATTTTTCAATCCGACTATCGAAGCGAATTACCAAAATTGGATAAGCCCACTTTACTTATTCAGGCTAAAGAAGATATTGCTGTGCCTTTAGACGTAGCAGAATATCTTAATAAACAGATTGCTAAAAGTAAGCTTGAAGTAGTAAATGCTTATGGCCATTTCCCCCACATGAGTGCCCCAGATGAGATTATCAATTCAGTAAAAAACTTTATTTAATCATTTTGGATAAGCAAAAAAATATTGACTGGACATACGAGGCTGTCAATTTTTTAATAGGTCTTTATCCTATTAAAAAAGAAAAAGACTTCGAAGTCATTTATACTCGGGCTACAAATCTTATCAAAAAACATGCTCATGCAAAAGCCGCCGCTTTTGTACGAATGGAAGATAAACTTACCGTTAGAAAACACGCTAATACTTCCGAACATTTTCTAAATAGGTTTAATAATGCAACATTGGTATTAACACTTTTAGAAAAAAACCAAATTGTTTTTGATACAGATAATGCCTTCCCAAAAGAAGAGGGAGAGGAAGTCGTGTTTATTCCTTTGAGTGAATCTGGTTTTGTTGGCGCTGTACTATTATTGATTGACGAAGAACTCAAGTCAGATGAATTATTGAAATTTTTAGAATACGCTTTAGTCGGACTAAAAGAGACTGCCTTTATTATTCAAAATTACTTTTTAATTGAAGAACTCACTACTCGTTTCAATGCTATTCTTGAAACCATTCCTCAAGGAATTGTATTTGTTGATGATGTTGGAAAAGGTGGCTGGGTAAATAGCCAAGCGGCTGAGATTCTGGATATTCCTAAAGAAAGAAATCATCCTGTTGCCATTGCTGAGGCAATGCAGCAATTAAGGAATACTGCCGCCAACAAAGATGAAATTATTCAGGAAGGGATGAGGCTATTTAGAACACCCGGACAAAAGATACATCATTGGAAATGGATTTTTGGAAATCCTATTACTTCGGTGTTGAGTGTATCCTGTGTGCCAACGATTTCTGAGAATATTAAAGGACGTTTATGGGTATTTACAGATGTTACTTTTCAGCATTTGGCAAATGAACAATTGTATGAACTGAATACAGAATTAGCAGAAAAAAGAAGAATTGCTGATGACCAAAATAAAGCGAAGTCTGATTTTCTTGCCAATATGAGTCATGAAATTCGGACACCGATGAACGGCGTAATTGGTATGGCAAGTTTACTGACTAATACCGAACTCAGCGAAGAACAAATTGATTATGTAGAAACGATTCGTATCAGTGGCGAAGCCCTTATTACGATTATTAATGATATTCTTGATTTTTCTAAAATTGAATCTGGCAAAATAGAGTTAGAAAACAAACCTTTATATATTAACAATGTCATTGAAGAAACCTATGATTTACTGTCTGTCAATGCCAATAATAAAGGGCTTGATTTACTCTATTTCATCGAACCAACCGTGCCATTGGAAATAGAAGGCGATATTACCAGACTCAGACAAATCATGATTAATCTGGTAAGTAATGGCATAAAGTTTACTGAAAAAGGCGAAATACAAGTAAACGTTAAAAATTTAGGACTAGAAGACGACGATTTCTATAAATTAGAATTTACCGTAAAAGATACTGGAATTGGTATTCCTAAAGAGAAGTATTATAGATTGTTCGAAAGTTTCTCTCAGGTTGATTCTTCCACTACTCGTAAATATGGTGGAACAGGCTTGGGTTTAGCCATCAGCCAACGTTTAATTACCTTGATGGGCGGAAGCATTCGAGTTGAAAGTGAAGTAGGAAAAGGTTCTTCATTTATTTTTCATATCAAAGCAAGAGCCCATAAAAGTGTCAAAAAGTATAATACCATCAATATCAATACAGAAAAAGTTTCGCTTAAAAATAAAAAAGTATTAATTCTTGATGATAATAAAACCAACCTAAAGATTCTGAAAGCTCAATGCAGTATCTGGGGAATGAATGCCACAACGTTTGAGTATTTCGAGGACGCATTGGCATCTATTGAAAAGGAAGATTATGATTTGGTCATCATTGATATGCTAATGCCTGTGAAAGATGGCATTGAAGTTACTAATATCATTAAAGAATTATGTAAAGACTTACCTGTGATTTTATTTAGCTCATCAGGTAATCATCATTTATTGTCTTTAAAAGAGAATACAAGGTTATTTGAAGCCATCTTAAATAAACCAACCCGACATAGCCAAATCTTGAAAGCCATAGAGGAGGTTCTGAGCAAATCAACAAAATCGGCCCCTCGAATAATAGATGCTGTAGAGGAAGTTGCGCCATCTTTACCAATTAATATTCTGATAGCGGAGGATGATTCTATCAATCAAAAGCTTCTAAAAAGAGTATTAGAAAAAATGGGATACATGGCAGATATTGCTGAAAATGGTTTGGAAGCATTGAAGGCAATGGAGGAGAAACGATACCATTTGATATTTATGGATGTAATGATGCCAGAAATGGATGGTTTTGAAGCTACCAGAATTATTGTTGAGCAATATCCTAAAAATATCCGACCAATTATTATTACCACTACAGCCAATGCACTTACGGATGACCGTGAAAAAGCAATACTTGCTGGCATGGATGATTATATCAGTAAGCCATTTAAAATGCAGGATGTTAAGGATAAGCTTGATAAATGGAAAGATGAAATTCTAGCTAAAGTAGAGCAATAGTATCAACAAGCATTGGGAGATTCAAGGAAGGCGAAAAGCTAGTAAAATCAAGAGAGTTTTAATGTACGGTTTTTGTCGGTTTTGTACGGGAAGTTGTGTAAAAAAGATGAGAAAACCTATCTCCGAGATGGATTGACGGTTCTTTTAGATAGATTGGGCTGTGAGAAAGATGGAATTACTTACTCATCTATCACAAAAAAGCGATCAAAAGTAAATTTTGACCGCTTTTTTATGATTTTAAAATTCGTGACAACTCTTGTTGTGAAATTAATCAGTATTTAAACTCATCACTCAACTAACTCTTACTTATTCTTAGCCATTTTTTGTTTACGAGTAAAATCAATAAAATCTTCTACTTGCTCGATTGGTAAGCGTTTGGCGATGATTTTCTTTTCTTTATCCAACACATAAATTACTGGCGTAGCATATACATCAAAAGTATTTTTAAAGTCTGTATAATACTCTTCTTTTCCAGTTTGTGGATTCTTATGAACATCAATGCCGTTGATAATATCTTCTAATTTAAACTCCTTGATAAAGCCTTTCCATTTAGAAGATGTTCTATCAATTGAAGCTGCTACAACTTTTACATTTTTAGTTTTTAAACTCTGATATGCCTTTTTCAATTTAGGAGCAGATTCACGACAATGACTACATTCTGGGTCATAAATAAACATTACAGTATAGTCAGCAGGGATTCTTGGAATTTCGATTTCTTTACCCAAAGTATCCGTCAAATACATATCAGGGAATCGCTTACCAATCAAAAGTGGTTTAAGAATTGCCACTCTTTCTTTCATTCTTCTAACGGTAGAAGTATCCCACAATACTGGTTCGCCGATATAATATTTTTCTGCCATGTGTACAAAAGCACCATCTGTTCCTAAGATTTTTGGTGTTTCGTACTGACTAGAGATTTTATAAATCACATATCTTCTTACGTCTCTCGCTGTGGCTCTTGCCAACACAAAATCAGCTTCTTTTGAAATAGAATCGGAAGTTTGTACCGTTAAATCATCAAAATAACGTTCTAATTTTTTCTGCAAGAAAGGCGTGCGCATCATTCTATCGTCTTTCAAATCAATATTATCCCAAAAATGTGCTTTGTAATATTGAAATTGATATTGATACATCGCTGCGGTATCTGCTTTGGTAAGTACTGGCTTTGGATATGCAGGAATTTCTGGTTCTTGTGAAGATTTAATTAATTTTCCTGCAAACAATGTCGCATTGTTTTTAAGCCATTCTTGTTGAAATTGACTTGTAGCCGCCTGTGCTTTCTTGATTTTGGCTTCAACTGTTGGCGTTTTTCCTTTTTTTGCCTCCGCTTCCAAAGCTTTCATTTCATCAAAACGATCGGACATCTCCTGTTGAAATTTAAAGAAAGCCTCATTTTCTTTCGAACCAACAATTTTCATTTTACGAATCAAATTAACCGTATCTGTTTCAAACGAAAACTCTTGATTACCAATAATCATATCAAAATACTTGCCTTTTGGCAAAGAAACCAAGTACAAGCCTTCTGGTAAAGTCTTTTCTCCTTTAAAATGAAAACTTCCTTCTGAATCTACTTTAGCAGTATCTTTTATCACTTGTTGGTTATAACCAAAATAATGAGCTAAAAAAACGGTGGTATCTTTAATACCTTTTACTTTTCCTTTGATAGAAAAACCTTCAGTCTTTTGTGCTAAAAGCTGCTGAGAGAAGGTTGTAATAAATAGTAGGAGTAAAATTTGAGATAATCTTTTCATTGGGTTTAATTGTTGTTTCAATATTTTAAAAATTAAGCGTTTTTATTTTTAAGTTGACAAATGATGCAATATTAGCCAAAGTTACTTTAGGAAAACATTAAGAAAAAGTATTTAGTAGTTTTGTAAACAAAACTTAGATAATTTCATCTCAAATGCTTTTCTAAAAAGCAATAACGATTTTTTTCTATCAATCAACATATCCCTTTAAACTTATGTTTTACTTTCTTTCAAAAGTACTTTTTTATGTATTAATGCCTTTATCCATTACGCTTCTGGTATTGGTTTGGGCAATGTTTACTAAGAATATCAAACGCAAAAACAAACTCTTGAAGATTGGCGTCATCATGGTTTTTGTATTTGGAAACGACTTTATTGTGAATGAAGGCTTTTTGTTATGGGAAATCCCTCCTACTTCGCCAGAAAATATTACTGAGCCTTATGATGTTGGGATTGTCTTAACAGGCGGAATGATTAGTAATAAAGAAGGAACGCCACAGGAAATATTTGTGGATAAAACTGCTGATAGGTTTATTCAGCCTCTCCGACTTTATAGACAAGGAAAAATCAAAAAGATATTAA
Source organism: Arcicella rosea (assembly GCF_040543805.1). NCBI lineage: Bacteria > Pseudomonadati > Bacteroidota > Cytophagia > Cytophagales > Flectobacillaceae > Arcicella > Arcicella rosea. The sequence goes on along the minus strand of NZ_JBEUMS010000008.1, from coordinate 142,999 downwards.
TAACGGGTGGCAATACTGATTTGACGATTATCAGAAATGATGTATCAGACGAAAACCTAAAAACTGCTCAACTTTTAGAAGAATTGGGCGTTAAGAAAAGTGATTTAATCTTAGAAACCAAAGCCAGAAATACCAGAGAAAACGCTATTTATACGGCAGAAATTCTCCAGAAAAATCCACAATTAGGCACAAAATATCTTTTATTCACCTCCGCCTTTCATCAAAGACGTTCCATAGGATGTTTTGAAAAAGCAGGATTAACAGTTACACCTTTTAGTACAGCCTTCAAATCAAAAGCAAGAACTTTTACTTTTAATAGTTTAATCATTCCTAGCGAAGCAGGATATTATGAAGGCTATCATCTGATTCACGAAATATTAGGCTATTGTGTTTATAAGGTTTTGGGTTATTGTTAGGGTTTGAATAACTTAATAGTATAATCCAACAAAGCGATATTTCCATAATCTCCATGTCCGGGAATTACTGTTTTTACGTTTGGATATTTCTTTTTAATTTTTTCAACCGTATTCGACCATTCTGCAACATTTGCATCGCCTAAATACCCTTTCCCTGCTTCTAATTCTTTGATTAAACAACCACCAAACATGATTTTTTCGCTTGGGAAATATCCTATTACATTATCTTTGGTATGTCCTTCTCCAAAAAACTTTGCGATAATATGTTGATTGCCCACTTTTAAAATAAGGGAATCACTAAAGCTATTTTTGGGAACAACATAATTATTTTCTTTAGCCAATGCTATTGTTTTGAAATAGGCATACGAAGGAATACCATTTTCATCAAATGCCTTTAATCCTCCCAGACAATCATCATGGAAATGCGTTGGAATAACAGCGTTGATTTTACAATGAAGCTTTTCTTTAATCCATTTGATTAACGTTTCCGAACTTTTATCATTGGTTGGCGTATCAAAAATAATTACTTCATTACTGTTTCTAACAATAAGCCCATTACAAGGAACATAACCAAAATCATTGGTTTGTTTAAAAGAAGTATGTTCAAAAGCATTCTTATCAATTTGAGTAATCACTAAATCTTTGGATTTATAAATCACTTTAGCTTTAAATACCGATTGTTTTTGAGCAGTACTTTTAAAGTTTGTGATAGAGATTAGGATGATAAATAGGATTTTGAGACAAGGTTTCATTTGAGGGTTTGGGGTTATTTGTGATTGGTCTGTTGATACAAGATAATGGTAAAGATTAACTAATTTGATTCCAAAATTCTTCCATATTGTTATTGATATATGAATGCAAAAGAACCCTAAAGTTTTCACTTATATCAAGTGTAACTAGCTCATTTGATAAATCGGGTCGAATTGCCCAAATCCAACAGAGGATTTCTTCTCTTAAAGGTGGTTCGTTGTTTGGAGTGAATTCGATAAAACCCTCAGATACGCCAATAGTATTAGTAACTAAGCAGTCAATAGCAGAACGTCTTTCATCAAAGCTGATAAAATCTACTAAATCAGTCCATTTAACACTATTGGGATATACTTCTAGTAAAGAAGATATTTTATTTTCCATAATAATGACACACAGAGTTTTCAGAATAAAATTGATACTTTTAGTTACATCAATTGAAAAATAAAGTGGTTATATGCTCATTAAAGTAAAAGCAAACTCATAAATTCCCTGATAAAATTTCTATTTTATGTAATGAACTTTTATTATGAGCTTTTGTCAAAAAGTCAAGATTATATTTGAGTTTGAGTTCGGTCATACGTTTACAACTAACTCGTAAATACAAAATTATTCACGTTTTTCCTTAAAAGTAAATAATTGAAACAAACAAAGCAATTGCCCTCCTCAATAATCAACTGACACAGTGTAGTGAACATTCCTACTTTTATTTACCATTCAGTCAATTTTTCTTGTTTACTGAACATTTTTTCTGACAAGAAACAAGTCATAAATAGTTTGCGAAAAAGTTTTGCTGACAAGAAAAAGTCTATCGCTAGTTTACGAAAAAGTTTTTCCAACAAGAAAAAGTCTATCACTAGTTTACGAAGAAGTTTTTCCAACAAGAAAAAGTCTATCGCTAGTTTACGAAAAAGTTTTTCTAACAAGAAAAAGTCTATTGTTAGTTTACGAAGAAGTTTTTCCAACAAGAAAAAGTATATCGCTAGTTTACGAAAAAGTTTTTCCAACAAGAAAAAGTCTATTGTTAGTTTACGAAGAAGTTTTTCCAACAAGAAAAAATATATCGCTAGTTTACGAAAAAGTTTTTCCAACAAGAAAAAGTATATCGCTAGTTTACGAAGAAATTTTTCTAACAAGAAAAAGTATATCGCTAGTTTGCGAAAAAGTTTTGCTGACAAGAAAAAGTATAAAATACACCTTCTTTAAAACGGATAATGGCTATTCATCCTAAAAACAATCATCCAAAAAAATAAAAGAAACTAGACTAAACTCGGATAAGAAAACATTCAAAAATTCCAATTAATTTTACAAAATTATTAAAGTGCACTTTCTATCCAGTATTCATTATTACACTAACAATCAATCATTTCATACAATTAAACTCTTAATCTATTCCCCTATGAGAATCTCTACATTCTTGTTTCTGTTGTTTTTTCTAAGTCAAAACCTATTAGCACAACAAAAACAAATTCCTTGCGGAGTAAACGAAAGCGTTTTACCCGAAAGCACTATCAAAGCCATGCAAATGGCACCCACTTGGCTGAAGCAACAACAAGCCCGTAAATCTGCAGATGAATTTTATGTTTCTAGAATTGCTGTAGATATAGATTCGGATACTTATGAATTATACGAAAAAGATAGTACTTTAATAAAAATCGAAGTCATCAAAGCGATTGAAAGGCTTTCTAAAATTTATAAGGCTGAGATTAATACGCAATTGGTTGTAAGCTTTATCAATATCAGAAAAGACCCCCTTACTGACCCTTACCGTGGTGTAAATGATGTATTCACTTTATTGTCCACTTTAATAAATGAACAAAATAAAGGAGTATTAAAAAATGTTGAATTCAACCACGCTATGTATTTACCAACAAAAGTACTTTATGGTGCAGGTGGTGTAGCTGCTGGTCAATTCAATGTTTCACCATTGGGTAATGTTGGTATTCAAGCGCATGAATTAGGACATAACTTTGGTTCTCCGCATACACAAAACTGTAATTGGCCTGGTGGTGTGATAGATTATTGTTATCCTGCAGAAGGTGATTGTTATACTGGTGCTTTAGATATAAAAAGGGGAACAATCATGAGTTATTGTGAGAGACAAGAACTTACTTTTCATCCTCTTTGTAGAGCTTTAATGCAAAATTATGCAGCTACCTATTTGAATAAAATTAGTACTATGTCATCCATCACACTTACTGGTAGTAAAAATATTGACGGAGGTTACTACATTTTCAATCCAATTCCTTCGGCTGAAAAGTATTATTATCAAGTTTCGGAAACGGAAGATTTCTCCAAAATCATCACTTCAGACTCTAGTGATGTTAATGTAATTGAATATGGGAAAGTATTAAGAAAAAAAACTTATTACCTAAGACTTAAAGCAAAAAACAGACTAGGAAGTTCTGAGTGGTCGAATACTGTTGCCATAGAAATACCCAGTAATATACTTACCGTACCCAAATTATTAACTCCGCTTGATAACATTAAAGAAGTAAACCCAACTAAAGAGATGCTTATTACTTTTGAGCCGATTGAAGGTGCAACTTCCTATGAACTTGAAGCTATGAGTTTTTTGAATTTATCAATGAGTCGTTTCATAACTAATACATCTAATTATTTTCTTATTATTCCTGATAGCTTGTCGCATTATCCTAATTTTTATTGGCGAGTTAGAGCCATTAATGGAAATATTAAAGGGCATTGGTCTGAAACAAGAAGAGTAATTATGGCTGCTAATTCTAAAGATGTACAACCTATGTATGACCAAACTAATAATCTACAACTATCTATACCTTTTACTTATAATGTTTATGATCGAAGTTATGAGTATAAGCTTACTGTTTCTAAAAATAAGGATTTCAGTTTTCCAATTACAAAAAAGACTATTGTTCCAAGCAGTTATAACATATCACACGAGGGGTTTTTACTTGAAAATTTGGTTGCCGATACAGAATACTACTTAAAACTAGAAACCATCAATCCTAAAAAAGATTTAATCTATGGCTTTCCCGAAGGTGTATTAAAAACATTTACGACGACATTTAACACAGGAAATTTTCAACCCTCAAAAACATGGAAATATCTTACTGAAGACAATATTCCAAATATAGGAGTGAATTCATCTAATAACATTGTAACAAATAATAGTATATTCAAGTACACTGAAAAAGGAATTGTAAAAATTAATACTGATAATATTTTAGATAATATTAAACCAATATTGTACAATCTTGAAACTACAAATAAAGAAATAGGGAGTGTTATCAAAGCTATTGATGTTGATTCATTAGGTAATATTTGGGCTATTATGGCTATTAGTAAAAGGGATAAGTACATAGGAGTATATCCAACTTTGGTATATGCCTTGAAACAATTTGATTCAAAAACTATGAAATTATTGTCTTCAAGACAATTGCAGTTTGAGGAATCCATGCCTTATTTTTTTAGTTTAAATATTAATTATGGTTTAATAATTGCAGGAGCAGAAATATTTAAAATAGATAATAATCTTGTTAAACCTTTCTATAAATTTAATATCGAGGAGGGTTCTTCCCTTGCAAGTATTGTAGTAAGTAAAACGAATATTTGGTTTCTTACCTATACAGATAGTGTAGATATTCATACATCAGCATATATGTACACATTAAGTAGATACAATTTTACGACTAAAGAAGTCATACATTATAACCATACAAATAATAGTCATATTCCGTCATTGATTAGCCGAATTAAACTTGATAAACAACAAAATCTATGGTTAATAAATAATAATGAGATTGTAAAATACGATGGGCAAACTTGGACAAACTATCGTTCAGACACTTTTACTAATAACTATATTGACCATATTTGTTTTGATGATGAAAACAATCTATATGTAAATACAAATTTTTCCCAAGGTAAAATATTTACGCTCAAAAATGATGTATGGAAACAGATAGCTGAATTTCCAACCTATTATTCCTATTCTTTGGAAATAGACAAACAAGGAAAGTTTTGGTTAAACAATTATATTGGTAATTTAGTAGTAAGTCCTTGCGGTATTATTGCAAAACCTGATTTCACCAATAATGTAAAAACTATTGATGTTGGGCAGTCTATCAATTTAGAAGCAAAAGGCTGTAGTAATGTAATGTGGAATTGGAGTAGTGCTACCGAACAAGTAAATAATAAATTAATTTCAGGTACTAACATCTTAGCAGTCAATCCAAAAGTAACTACGGCATATTCAGCTCGTTGTTATGATAATGGCTGTATGAGTGATGAAACTGTTTTTAGTTTAGCCGTTCGTCCAAACCTTTTAACTAATAAAGTAGCCAAAAATGAAATCTGCTTAGGAGATAGTATTAAAGTACTTTCAACTATAGAAGGTTCTTTTGATGAAAACAATTTATTGTCGGCTACTTTAACTGCTAGTACTAAAGCAAAGTACAATTTTACGCTAGTGAATCAGAATAGCTTTTCATCTTTTGTTCCAGATTCTAGTATTCCGAGTGGAAAGTATTGGTTAAAAATCAGTTCAAGCTCTCCAAAACTTACCTCAAAAGATTCTGTTGAAATAACAATTGTAGCTTTACCTACAGGAAGTATTTCAGGAACAAATAATTTCTGTGCTGGCGGTAGTACTTCTCTTACTGCCAATACAAACAATACAGCAAGCTATCAATGGTTTGAAGGAGAAAATATGATAGGTTCTAATAACAATACCATTCTTGCTACTAAAAGAGGAAAATATACGATTGTCATGAAAAACAATATAGGATGTACAAATACTTCTGAAATATTTACCGTTTATGAAAATCCATTACCTACTGGTGAAATTATTGGTAATAATGGTCTTTGTAATAGAGGAAGTACAATTCTTGGCGTCAGTACTAAAGATAAGGTAAGCTATCAATGGAAAAGAAATGATGAAGCGATTGGCTCTGACGCAAATAATTTATTGGTTACCGAAGAAGGTAAGTATCAGGTAAAATTAACGAGTGAGTTTGGGTGCAGTAGTACGCTGGCAGCTACCACTGTTGTTATGAACCCAAACCCAAGTGGCACAATAACTGGAGAGCAACAATTTTGTGAAGGGCAAAGCACGACATTAACAGTTAATAGTAAAAATACCAAGTACTATAAATGGGATAAATGGTTAGGCATAAACTACGAAACAATTGGTACCGACAAAAGCATTACTATCAAAGAATCAGGAGGTTATAGATTATTACTTGAAAGTGATAAAGGGTGTAAAATTCAGCTGGCGTATCTTCAAATAAACAAAAATCCTTTACCAACAGGTAATATTACAGGCTCAACCAATTTTTGCGAAGGTAGCAGTACTATACTTTCTGTAAACAGCAACAATGCAAAAAGTTATCAATGGTTAGAAGGTAAAAACGTTGTTGGCACTAACAAAAGTATTACTGTAGCAAAGTCAGGGAAATATGCTATTGTTTTAAAAAGTGATAGCGGATGTGTTAACACTGCAGACACTGTAATAGTAACACAAAACATTTTACCAATTGCTACCATATCAGGCGATAAAAGCTTCTGTGAAGGAAGTATTAAACCTTTGACAACTTCGGTAAGTGCTGGACTAGCCCCTTTTACTTATTCTTGGAAACTTGGGAATACGCTTTTAGCTGATAAAACAAATACCATTAGTATTTCAAAAGAAGGTAATTATACTGCTGTAATAACTGATGCAAATGGATGTGTAGATACTACTAATATTCATACTATCAATGAAATAAAACTTGTAAAAGCAACCATCAGTAAAAGTGGAACAACGGATATTTTACAAAATACTGATGTAACATTATCGGTAACACAAGATGCTACTTATGGCTATCAATGGAATAAAGACAATGCTACAATAACTGGCGCAAATTCCAATACTTTTACAGCCAAAGAGGCAGGAATTTATAATGTAATCATTACTGCGAATGGGTGCTCGTCAACCACAGAATCGGTAACAGTGAATCTAGTAACAGCCAATGAACCTAATACTTATTGGAACAATGTTTATCTAAATGCCTTTCCTAATCCAAATGAAGGACATTTCACGCTGGAGTTTACCAATAATGATAATCAACCTATTTCATTATATCTATATGATATATTAGGAAAAACGATGACTCAAAAAGTAATTAAAACAAAAGGGAAATATTCGGAAGTAATTGATATTTCAACGTATCCGAGTGGAGAATACTTTTTGATGTTACAAAAAGATGATTTTAAGAAGACTTTGAAATTGAGAAAGAAGTGAGATTACGTATAGATAAAATATTAAAAAACCCTTCTTATCCGAGTTTAAACATTCTAGCTTACAACAAAATTAACTTGTGATAATAAAATAAGATTAAACGTCATCTTTAATGATTTACAAGATTGTTTCTAACCCGAATCAACAATAACACTAACAATCAATCATTTCATACAATTAAACTCTTAATCAACCCCCTATGAGAATCTCTACATTCTTGTTACTGTTGTTTTTTCTAAGTCAAAACCTATTGGCACAACAAAAACAAATCCCTTGCGGTGTAAACGAAAGCGTTTTACCCGAAAGTACTATCAAAGCCATGCAAATGGCACCCACTTGGCTAAAACAACAACAAGCCCGTAAGTCTGCTAATGAATTTTATGTTTCCAGAATTGCTGTAGATATAGATTCGGATACTTATCTGTTATTTAAAAAAGATAGTACTTTAATAAAACATGAAGTCATCAAGGCAATTGAAAGGCTTTCTAAAATCTATGAAGCTGAAATTAATACGCAATTGGTTGTAAGCTTTATCAATATCAGAAAAGACACCCTTACTGACCCCTATCGTGGTGTAAATGACATATTCAGTTTATTGTCCACTTTAATAAATGAACAAAATAAAGGAGTATTAAAAAATGTTGAATTCAACCACGCTATGTATTTACCCACAAAAGTACTTTATGGTGCAGGTGGTGTAGCTGCTGGTCAATTCAATGTTTCACCTTGGGGCAATGTTGCTACACAAGCCCATGAATTAGGACATAACTTTGGTTCTCCGCATACACAAAACTGTAATTGGCCCGGTGGAGTAATAGATTATTGTTATTCAGCAGAGGGAGATTGTTATACTGGACCGCTAGAAGTAAAAAGAGGGACTATTATGAGTTATTGTGAGATAGAACTTACTTTTCATCCACTTTGTAGAGCTTTAATGCAAAATTATGCAGCTACCTATTTGAATAAAATTAGTACTATGTCATCCATCACACTTACTGGTAGTAAAAATATTGACGGAGGTTACTACATTTTCAATCCAATTACTTCGGCAGAAAAATATTATTACCAGGTTTCGGAAACGGAAGATTTCTCCAAAATCATTACTTCTGATTCTAGCGATGTTAATGTAATTGAATATGGAAAAGTATTAAGGAATAAAACTTATTACTTAAGAATTAAAGCAAAAAACAGACTAGGAAATTCTGATTGGTCGAATACTGTTGCCATAGAGATACCCAATACTGCACTCCCTACCCCTAAATTATTAACACCCCTTAATGATATTAAAGAGGTAAATCCAGACAATGAGATGACTTTTACCTTTGAGCCTGTTGATGGTGCAACTTCCTATGAAATTGATTTTGCAGATTTTCAGAGTCGTAATTACCCAAACTTTACGATGAATCGAAATATAACTACTACCTCTAATTCTTTTACAATTACTCCTTCTAAGCAATCTCTAATCTTTGATCATTTCTATTGGAGGGTAAGAGCTATCAATGGAAATGTAAAAGGAAGTTGGTCTGAATCCAGAAGAGTAATATTAGGTCCTCTTTCTTACGATGTATATAGCGTTTACGGATCCACTTATGGTTTACAGTTATCAATCCCCTTCTATTTTAGAGATTATAATAAAAGTTACGAATCAAAGCTTACCGTTTCTAAAAATGAAAACTTCAGTAATCCAATCATAGAAAGAACCATTCTTCCAAGTAATTATGATATTCAATTCAATTCATTTTCGCTTGAAAATTTAGCAGCGAATACACAGTATTACTTGAAATTTGAAACCATCAACCCTAAAAAAGATTTAGTATATGATTTTCCAAAAGGAGTAATAAGAACCTTTACCCTACCATTTAAAACTGGAAATTTTTTACCATCAAACACATGGAAATATCTTAACAATGATAATACACCAAATTTTGGAGTAACAAAATCCAGAATTATTCCAATCGGCAATAGTGTTTTTAAGTCTTCTGAAAAAGGAATTGTGAAAATCAATTCAGATAGTGCCAAAGCTGTATTATATGGATTTGAAAGTACCAACAAAGTGATAGGGAGTGCTATCAAAGCCATCGATGTGGACACGTTAGGAAATCTTTGGGTAATTATGACAATCAGTAAAAGAAAAAACTATGTTGGAGGCTTTCCCGCTTCTGTTTACGAGATGAAACAGTTTGACTCAAAAACAATGAAATTGTTATCATCAAGAGAGTTAGATTTTCAAGGTTTAGTACTGAATATTACTCACTTTGACATCAATCATGGAATTATTAGCTATGGAGAAAAAGTAGCCCAAATAGATAGCAAAAACCTTGTAAAAACGTTCTATCAATTTGATGGCAATGGAAATTATTTCCATAAGATGGAAGTAAGCAAAACAGACATTTGGTTTCTTTCATATTTATATACTACAAATACTTATGCAGTAAGCCGTTATAATTTTGTTACTAAGGAAATAACACACTTTAATAATAAAAATACAAGTGCTATTCCGACGACAATTAATAAAATCAAGCTTGATAAAAAAGGAAACCTTTGGTTACTATATGATAAAGGTATTGTGAAATATGATGGACAAACTTGGACAAACTATCCGTCAAATACTTTTGCTAGTTATTCGCAAGGTACAATTAATGATATCTGTTTTGATGATGAGAATAATCTGTATGTAAACACAAACTATTATGAAAGTGAAATATTTACCCTCAAAAATAATACATGGCAAAAGATAGTTTCGTTCCCAAAATTTATGTCTGACAACATGGAAATAGATAGTCAGCGAAAATTTTGGCTAAAATCTTATGAAGGAACTTTACGAGTGAATCCATGTGGTTCAATTACAAAACCAGAATTTACTAATAATACTATAAAAACAATTGATGTTGGGCAGTCTATCAATTTAGAAGCAAAAGGCTGTAATAATGTAATGTGGAATTGGAATAGTGCTACAGAACAAGTAAATAATAAATTAATTTCAGGTACTAACATCTTAGCAGTCAATCCAAAAGTAACTACAGCATATTCAGCTCGTTGTTATGATAATGGCTGTATAAGTGATGAAACTGTTTTTAGTTTAGCAGTTCGTCCAAACCTTTTAACGAATAAAGTAGCCAAAAATGAAATCTGCTTAGGAGATAGCGTCAAAGTGCTTTCAACAATAGAAGGCTCTTTTGATGAAAACAATGTATTATCGGCTACTTTAACTTCTAGCACTAAAACAAAGTATAATTTCACTTTAGTGAATCAGAAAAGCTTTTCATCTTTTGTACCAAATTCAAGTATTCCGAGTGGAAAGTATTGGTTAAAAATCAGTTCAAGCTCTCCAAAACTTACCTCAAAAGATTCTGTTGAAATAACGATATCGGCTATCCCTACAGGAAGTATTTCAGGAATAAATCATTTCTGTACTGGCGGTGGAACTATGTTGGTTGCCACTACAAATAATACCGCAAGCTATCAATGGTTTGAAGGAGAAAATATGATAGGTATAGGTTCTAATAACAATCTCATTCTTGCTACTAAAAGAGGGAAATATACGATTCTCATGAAAAACAATATAGGATGTACAAACACTTCTGAAATATTTACCATTTATGAAAATCCTTTACCTACTGGTGAAATTATTGGTAACAATAGCCTTTGCCATGGAGAAAGTACAACGCTTATCGCCATAACTAAAGATAAGGTGAGCTATCAATGGAAAAGAAATAATGTAGAAATTGGCTCTAAAGCAAATAATTTATTTGTAAACCAAGAAGGTAAGTATCAGGTAGAATTAACGAGTGAGTTTGGGTGCAGTAGTACGCTAGCGGCTACCACTGTTGTTATAAACCCAAGTCCAACTTACGAAATAACAGGAGAGCAACAATTTTGTGAAGGACAAAGCACTACATTAACAGTTAATGGTAAAAATACTAAGTATTATGAATGGTTAAATTGGAACGGGGAGATTATTAGTACAGATAAAAGCATTACTATCACAAAAGAGGGAGAGTATGCACTATTCCTTGAAAGTGATAAAGGATGTATTATGCAACGGCCACACCTTTATATATACAAAAACCCTTTACCAACAGGTAACATTACAGGCTCAACCAATTTTTGCGAAGGGAATAGTACTGTACTTTCTGTAAACAGTAACAATGCAAAAAGTTATCAATGGTTAGAAGGTAAAAACGTTGTTGGCACTAACAAAAGTATTACTGTAGCAAAGTCAGGGAAATATGCTATTGTTTTAAAAAGTGATAGCGGATGTGTTAACACCGCAGACACTGTAATAGTAACACAAAACATTTTACCAATTGCTACCATATCAGGAGATAAAAGCTTCTGTGAAGGAAGTACCAAAACTTTGACAACTTCGGTAAGTGCTGGACTCGCTCCTTTTACTTATTCTTGGAAACTTGGAAATACGCTTTTAACTGATAAAACAAATACTATTAGTATTTCAAAAGAAGGTAATTATGCTGCTGTTGTAACTGATGCAAATGGATGTGTAGATACTACTAATATTCATACTATCAATGAAATAAAACTTGTAAAAGCAACCATCAGTAAAAGTGGAACAACGGATATTTTACAAAATACGGATGTAACATTATCGGTAACACAAGATGTTACTTATGGCTATCAATGGAATAAAGACAATGCTATTATTACGGGGGCAACTACTAATACTTTCACAGCCAAAGAGGCAGGAATTTATAATGTAATCATTACTGCGAATGGGTGCTCGTCAACCACAGAATCGGTAACAGTGAATCTAGTAACAGCCAATGAACCTAATACTTATTGGAACAATGTTTATCTAAATGCCTTTCCTAATCCGAATGAAGGACAGTTCACTTTGGAATTTACTAATAATGATAATCAGCCTATTTCATTATATCTCTATGATATATTAGGAAAAACGATGATTCAGAAAGTCATCAAAACAAAAGGAAAATATTCGGAAATAATTGATATTTCAACGTATCCAAGCGGAGAGTACTTTTTGATGTTACAAAAAGATGATTTTAAGAAGACTTTGAAATTGAGGAAGAAGTAAAAGACACAAAAAAAGCTGGAATCTCTTCCAGCTTTTTTTGTTTTGTAAGGATTTTAAAGACTGATTAAAAACTAATATTATTTACTTAAAATACCAGCTAATCTTAATAAATCAGTATTGATAATCTTCTTTTTCGTAATTGTATCGTGGAAAGGAGTGTAAATTAATTCATCATTTACAATTCCTGCCATTTCATTTTTATGTCCATCCAAAAGTCCTTCTAAAGCACCCAAACCTAAACGGCTTGCTAGGATTCTATCAGCAGCACTTGGGCTACCTCCTCTTTGAATATGTCCTAAGTTCGTTACACGAATATCAACAGGCACATCAATCGTTTGCTTGATCCTGTCAGCAATTACAGCAGCATTCCCTTCTTCATCTCCTTCTGCTACGATAACAATTGAAGAAGTTTTCTTTTTATTGAAGCCCGATTTTAAAGTTTCTACCACGTCTTCAACAGTTTGTCTTTCTTCTGGAATCAAGATTGATTCTGCTCCACCCGAAATACCTGATTGAATTGCAATATAACCTGAATCACGACCCATTACTTCAATAAAGAAAATTCTATCGTGAGAATCGGCTGTATCTCTAATTTTATCAATAGCATCCAAAGCTGTGTTTACAGCCGTGTCGTATCCAACTGTAAAATCAGTACCATAAAGGTCGTTATCAATTGTTCCCGGAACACCTACTGTTGGAATTTGAAATTCATTATAGAAGATTTCAGCTCCCGTAAAAGTACCGTTTCCTCCGATAGCAACTAATCCTTCAATGCCGTGTGATTTCAACTGATCATAAGCCTTTTTTCTTCCTTCTGGAGTCATAAACTCTTTACTTCTCGCAGATTTCAAAATAGTACCACCACGTTGAATAATATTACTTACTGACTGTGAATTTAGTGGAATAATATCACCTTTAATCATTCCATTGTATCCACGAATTATTCCAAAAATTTCGACTCCATGATGTAGTCCTCCTCTAACGACCGCTCTAATTGAAGCGTTCATACCTGGTGCATCACCTCCTGAAGTAAATACCGCAATTCTTTTCATGTTGGTAAAGATTGTATTTTAGTAAACTTGGTTAATAGTAGCGATTAGGTTAACATGAATGACATAAATCATCATTCATTTACGCAAAACCTTACAAATTTATCGTTTATAAGTGATGTTTCTAAGATTTTTTCAAAAAATTACAGTTAAATAAAACATAAATGGTAATTTATGTGAATATTTCAATATTAAATTGAACTCATTGATTTTTCACAAAGAAACAAAATATTTTAAAGCTAAAATCTGTATCGTCAAGAAGTAATTTGTATTAGCGGTATATTTGCAAAATTATTTAACCATTAATTTATCTCTTCGATTTCTTTAGAGGTAATTTCTTAGCTTTTCAACTACCATTCCATGTTTAGATTAGTACTTCTTTTTATTATTTATTTATCATTTCCTTTTCGAGGAGTAGCACAACAATGGTTAGGTATTTCTGGCAGTAATTATACAGGGACAAACACACTTTACTCAAATCCAGCTAATGTAGCAGATTCTAGGTATAAAGTTTATGTTAATTTAATAGGGAACGATTTATTTCTGACTAATAATTTTACCAATTGGGATGCCCCTTACTCTGTCCTCCAGTTATTTTCCAATACAGTTTCTAGCGAATACAGAAACCCTGTAACTAAAAATATCATTTATAAAGATGAATATTTAGCTGCTAACCAGAGTAATGGAAAAAAACACATGCACAGTATTGATGACCTACGTGGCCCATCTATTATGATTAACCTCAATGACCAACAAGCTTTTGCACTATCTACAAGAATTAGAACTGGGATTAATTTCACGGGGATGGAAAGTCAATTCGCTGATTTTATTCGCACTGGGATTAAAAACGAAGATCTTGAAAATAAACTGGTCAGCCTCAATGGTACTGCATTCAATACTAATAGTTTTGTAGAAATAGGATTAACATTTGGACAAGTTTTATTTGATGAAGAAGAAGATTTTGTAAAAATTGGAGGAACGATAAAACGTTTAGTGGGTTTATACTCTGCCCATTTAATGGTTGATAATGCCAACTATAATATCATTGAAGACCCAGCAAATCCTGACGAGCGATTACTACAACTCAATAATATTATTGCAAAATACGGATACACTCAAAACGGCTCTTATGAAAATGCAAGATTTTCACCAAGCTGGTTATTCGGAAATAATTCGGCAGGAAGTGGCTGGGGACTTGATATTGGCTTTGTTTATGAGTATCGCCCTAATCTCAAAAAATTTACTTATCGAGAAAAAGGAATCTTGAAATTAGACCCAAGTAAAAATAAATATAAATATCGCTTGGGAGTTTCATTAATTGATATTGGTGGGCTAAAATATGCAAACCCAAACTATGTTAAAAACTGGCAAGTAAATGCTACTAATAAAGTTTTTAATTCTGCTGATTTCAAAAAAATAGCTGATTTTGATGATGCTTTTTCTCGTTTAAATAATTCACTTAATTTGAATGATGCACAAGCAAAAACTTTATTCAATAGTAGTTTGCCTACAGCTTTAAGCGTAAACTTTGATTATCACTATAAAAATAATATTTACATCAACAGTGTTTGGACACAAGCTTTACGAAGCGATTATTCTGTTGGAATAAAATCTCCTTCATTATTGGCAGTAACACCAAGATGGGAAACAAAATGGGCAGAAGTAGCCATGCCTTTTGCACTGTTAGATAATTATAGTACTTTTTCATTTGGTTTAGCGGCTCGTCTTGGTCCTATTTTTTTAGGAACAGATAACCTTGGAAGTATTTTAAATATCGGCAAACCTCGTGGACTCGACCTTTACTTCGGAGCAAGTATTCCAATTTTTCGTCGCCCTCCTACTGTCCCTAATGCTTGCTTTTATGAAAATTCTTCTCGAAAAAGCTTCAAAGAAATCCTGATGTTTTGGAAAAAATAAGCTTAATGGAATAGGCTTAAAAGTTTAATTATCAACACATTAAATTCACAACTTATCGCTAAAAATTGATAATTACATTACTCCTTGGTCGGCAAAACTGTAGTATTTTTTGTCTGTGAAAATCAAATGATCTAGTACAGAAATGTCTAAACTATTGCCAGCGGCTTTTAGTTTTTGGGTAAGATCTCTATCTGCTTGACTTGGGTTTAGATTACCAGAAGGATGATTATGAGCTAAAATAATTCCACTTGCTAAGTGTTCCAATGCTATTTTGAATATCATTTTGGGGTCGGCAATAGTTCCTGAAACACCTCCGCTACTTACTTTTTGGCATTTAATCACGTCGTTAGCTCTATTCAAAAGAATAATCCAGAATTCTTCATGTGATAAATCAGATAAGTGAGGCTTCAATACTTCATAAGCATCTTCAGAACATTTGATTCTTGGACGAGTACTTGTTTCTGTTTCTTTCTTTCTTCTTCCTAATTCTAAAGCACTAACAATAGTAATAGCCTTGGCTTCACCAATTCCTTTGAATTTGGCTAAATCTTTTACCGAAAGTCGTCCTAATTGATTCAAATCATTCTGAACACTTTGTAGGATTACTTTGGCAATATCCACGGCTGTCATTTTTTGAATGCCCGTGGCAATTAAAATGCCTAATAATTCAGCATCAGATAAAGCGGCTTTACCTTTCAAGAGTAATTTTTCACGGGGTCTATCCTCTTCTGCCCAAGATTTGATATTGAGATGTGTATTTTCGTAGTTTTTCATAGGTGTTTTTATTTTGTTTGTAGTCTTTATTTTCAATTATTATTTAATTCTAAATTAAAACTAAAAACATTTTCTTCAAAATTTTGGGCATAAAAAAAAGACCTAACTTTTCAGAAAGGTCTTCTTTTATGAATATTTCAAAGCTATATTAAGCTATTTTATTCACTAACTTTGCTAACTTAGATTTCAAGTTAGAAGCCTTGTTCTTGTGAATAATGTTCTTCTTAGCTAATTTGTCAAGAGCAGAAGAAACTTTTTTATAGAGATCAGTAGCAACTACCTTGTCGTGTGTCAAGCGCAATTTCTTTACCATTGTACGGGTAGTTTTGTGCTGATAACGGTTACGTAGTCTTTTTGCTTCGTTGGCTCTGATTCTCTTTAATGATGATTTGTGATTTGCCATGTTTATTTCCCGAATAATATTGGTTTTCTGATTTTCTAATATTGAGGTGCAAAGGTACATCTTTTTTAAGATAATACAAGTGCATATTTACAAAAACTTTCAAATTTGATATAATTAGATTTTTTCACCTAAAGTTTATTCCTATGAAAAAAATGTTTATAAGCTTCATTTTCCTCTTGTTTTCAGCTTTTCAAGCTCAATTTGTCCTTAGCAATTCATTACATTTAACATCAAAACATAGCCCCAATACTCCTAATAGCACAAAATGGGGTTTTTACGCTCATCAGCGAATCAATCGTTTAGCGATTTTCACTTTGCCTCCAGAAATGATTTCTTTCTACAAAACAAACCTATATTATATTGTAGAAAATGCGGTTGCTCCCGACCGCCGACGCTATGCTGTGAAAGATGAAGCCCCAAAACACTATATAGATTTAGATACTTACGGCGATAGTGCTACTTATAAACTACCGCATTATTGGAATGATGCCGTTGAAAAGTTTACGGAAGATAGTTTGATGAAACATGGCATTGTACCTTGGCATATTCAATTCATGAAGTTTCAGTTGACGAAGGCTTTTCAAGAAAAAAATACTGCTAAAATATTAAAAATCTCTGCTGAAATTGGTCATTATATTGCCGATGCTAATGTGCCATTACATACTTCATCAAATTATAATGGACAAAAAACAAACCAAATCGGTATTCATGCTTTTTGGGAATCACGTTTGCCTGAAAGCTTTTCAGATGAATATGATTTCTTTGTAGGTTCAGCTACTTATGAAAAATCAATCAGTAAAAGAACTTGGGAAGCCGTTCGAAATGCTAATGCCTGCTTGGATTCAGTCTTTATTTTTGAACAAAAGCTAAATATTGCTACCAAACCAAGTAAAAAATACAGTATCGAAGAACGAAATGGTATCACAATTAAAACCTATTCAAAAGAGTATTCTAAACAATATCATGAAATGTTGAATCATCAGGTAGAAAGACAAATGCGTCGTTCTATTAAAATGATTGGGGATTTTTGGTACACTGCTTGGATAGATGCTGGTCAGCCAGATTTAAAAAAATTACTTCATCAACCTACTGAGCAAGAAAAAGAAGCTGACGTTAAAGAACAAAAAACTTGGCTACAAAAGCTCTTTAAAGTACGGGATGAGAATTGATTCATGTTAAAATGAACGATGAATAAACATTAAAACGATTTTCATCTGTAATTTTACAGTATGAAATCACAAATTATTTTAAAAGCAGGAAAAGAGAATCCTGTAAAACGTTTTCACCCTTGGATTTTTTCGGGTGCTATTGCAAAAATCATTGGCAGTCCTACGGATGGCGAAGCGGTTGATGTGCTAGATTCGCACAAAAATTATCTTGCTACAGGTCATTATCACGAAGGAAGTATCGCTGTAAAAATATTTTCTTTTCAAGAAACCGAATCAGATGAAAGTTTTTGGTTTGATAAAATCCAAAAAGCCTATCAGGTTCGTCAACTAATTGATTTCGAAACTACTAATTGTTACCGTTTAATTCATGGCGAAGGCGATGGTTGTCCGGGTTTAATCATCGATTTTTATAATGGTGTGGCTGTATTCCAAGCCCATAGCATTGGGATGTATCTTGAAAAAGAGAAAATTGCAGTAGCACTTCAAAAAGTTTATGGTGACAAATTGTTGGCTATCTACAATAAATCTCATGAAACATTGCCTAATCAGTTTGCCGCTACTGTGCAAAATGGTTATTTGTACGGACAATGTGCTGTGCCTCACGCTGTATTGGAGAATGGTTTCAAGTTTATGATTAACTGGGAAACTGGACAGAAAACGGGCTTCTTCCTCGACCAAAGAGATAACAGAGCTTTATTAGCGAAATATTCTAAAGGTAAAAAAGTATTGAATTCATTCTGTTATTCAGGTGGGTTTTCGATGTATGCTTTGGGTGCTGAGGCTGAATTAGTGCATTCAGTAGATGTTTCTCAAAAGGCAATTGATTTGGTTACTCAAAATATTGAAGCCAATAATTTTCAAGACTTAAACCATCAAGCATATTCGGAAGATGTGATGAAGTATTTGAAAGCTAACGACCAATTTTACGACCTTATCGTACTTGACCCGCCTGCTTATGCTAAAAACGTAGCGACTCGTCACAATGCGATTCAAGGTTATAAAAGATTGAACACAGAAGGTTTCAAGAGATTAGCCAAAGGAGGCATTTTATTTACCTTCTCTTGCTCGCAAGTGGTGGATAGAGAGTTATTCTACAATACTGTTGTTTCGGCTGCTTTAGAAGCTGGACGACAAGCAAAAGTATTGCACCATCTTACACAACCCGCAGATCATCCCGTGAATTTCTTCCATCCAGAAGGAAGTTATTTAAAAGGCTTAGTACTTTATGTGGAATAAATAACAGCTTTGTCTGAATATAAAAAGAGTCGCAAACTTCGGTCTAGTGAAGTTTGCGACTCTTTTTGCAATCTCAGGGATAGGACAACCTATCAAAAAGATGGAAAAACCTATCTCGGAGAAAGGACGACCTATCAAAAGATAGGAAAATCTATCTCGAAAATGAGATGACCTATCAAAAAGATAAAAAAACTTATCTCGGAGATGGGATGACCTATCAAAAAGATAAAAAACTATCTCGGAGATGGGACGACCTATCAAAAAGATGGAAAATCCTATCTCGGAGATAGGTTTCGTTTGGATTATTCATCAAATATCTACATAAAACCAAATAAAATTCTGAATTAGATTAGTTTTAAGATTTAACAACTTTAAAAAAAGTCTAATCTAATTCAAAATGTATTTTTAGTAGCTTGTTGTCATTACCGCTAAATCACTCGTTTTCTTCAATGGTATAGTAAAAAAGAAAGTTGTACCTTCATCTGGTTTGCTTTCGAACCAGATATTGCCATGATTTTTCTCTACAAGCTCTTTACACAACAAAAGCCCCAAACCACTGCCCTTTTCTTGAGCAGTACCAAAGCTTGAATAAGAAGTATATTTATTGAAGATTTTAGATTGAGCCTCTAGTGAAATTCCCTGTCCATCATCTTTAATTGATACAATAAGTTTATCCTCTTTTTCTTCTGTAGCAATGCTTACACTATTCCCTGCTTTCAAAAACTTCACAGCATTTTCAACCAAATTCCTTATTACAATATCAATCATCGCTTGGTCAGCCAAAACCATTTGCGAATCCTTTCCTTCTTCCTTAAAAACCCTAATGCTTTTCTCAGTAGCTCTTGCTTCAATCAAAGCAATGTTTTGCTGAATCACCTGCTGAATATCAAAAGCAATGGTATTTACTTGCATACCGTCCATTTGGCTTCTTGCCCAATACAATAAATTATCAAGCAAATTGGCTGTTACATTAAGACTCTGGGAAGCTTTTTCGATAAAATATTCTTTTTCTTCCTCATCCATACTTTCAGTTTTCAACATATCCATCATTCCTGAAATAGAATGAACAGGTCCACGAAGGTCATGCGCAATGATAGAAAAAATCCTATTTCTTACTAGAATCAATTCTTCTAAATGTTGATTTTTATTACTGATGTCTCTATTTTGTTCTTCTAATTGCTTGATAAGCTTCTTTTTATCAACAAAGTTTTTCACCAAAAGCAAAGCCAGTACCAATAAGAATAAAGCTACCGCAGTAATCAAATTCCGTTTTAGCTCGGTATTCTTTAATTCTTCTTGTTTAATAATGGCACTTTTTTTCAGTAAATTAATTTGTTGCTGCTGCTTTTCAAGACCATAACCAGATTGAATTTTTGTGATAGCCCTTGTTTTCTCGACACCGCTAAGGCTATCTTTCAAGGCTACTTCCAAATTCCTAATTTGCAGTGCTTCTTTATAATTCCCAAGTTTAAGGTGAATCAAATACAATACATTATACACTTGCTTTGAGATTTCATTAATCCCAATTTTCTTATTTTCTTTCAATGCCATTTGGGCATATTCTAGGCTCTTTTTATATTTTCCAGTATGATAATAAACCAAAGCAAAAGCACTATGACAATAAGTGATACCTTCGTCATCGTTCATTTTCACGGCTAAAGGCAATGCTTTATTAAGGTAATTTTGGGCGAGTTGATAGTTTTTTAGGGCAATGTAATTCTCACCAATATTGTAGTATGTAACAATAATTCCAAAGGTATCTTTCGCTGCTTGGGCAATTTTAAGGGCTTTTTGATTGTAAGCAATTGTAGAATCAGCGTGATTTTTGTACTTAAATACTTCACCAATATTAACCAATTCATTGAAGGTAGGATAGTTATGTTGAAGCGCAATATTATAAGCCTTTTTATAATAAAAAAGAGCATTATTGTAATCTTCCATGTCGGCATACACAATACCAATGTTATTAAAAACATTCTGAGAAAGACCAATCAATCCTAATTTTTCACTCATGCGAAGACTTTGAAAAAGGCATTCGAGTGCTTCTGGCAAACGTCCTTTCGAAACTAAAGACACTCCCTTTGTAAGGTATGCCAAAGCAATTCCTTTATCAAAATGGTTTTTTTGAGCAAGAACAAGCGATTTTTCTGCCATAAAAAGGGCAGTATCTGCATTTTTATTCCAGTAATATCTTGAAAGGGAATAATATGTATTTACTCTGTCGGTATCATGTTTAGCAGTTCTGAGTTTCTCTTGCAAGGTTTTCAAACGACCTGTTTGAGCATGACAAACTAAGGAAAAACACAACATTAATCCCAATATAAAAAAGAAGCCTTTTTTAACCATATTTCTTGTATGAAACCCAGATTTGTAAATGGTAGGTTTACCCATATAAACTTTAATTTGCGTGTGTTATTTCAAGAAAAACATAAGGCGAAACTATTGTTGTGAAACAAAAAAGAATTAAGAATATAAGTTTTTAACTCTTTAATCAGCAATCATTTAATATACTTTGACAATGTTTTAATAATAAACTTATACAGAATGGCTTAAAGCTACAAGGCTAATCGTTATTTTTTTCTATGAGTTTTATCATACTATTATCATACCAACATTAAAAAGGTAATTAAGAACAAATCATTCAAATTTGGTAAAAACAGAAAAATGCCCTTCAATCCCGAAAAGACAGGTTAAAGGACATTTTTTATTTTTTTCAGAAGAGATTATTTTGTTAAAATATTGCTTTTCAAGTTGTTAGAAATCTTAATTAATATCCTCATAAATTTCACAAATAAATACTATTTACTTCCCCTAAAATTAGGAAAGTAAATCAATTTCGAAATTTACTTCAATCAAAAAAGGCTTAGAAAATGCTGTTAAACAATTTTCTAAGCCTTCATGATAATACTTATTTAATCTTTATTTTTTCTTTTTCTTCGGGTCAGCTTGTTGAGCTTTTTGTGTTTCCTCAACAGCTTTCATTTGCTTTGAAATATACTCTGAGAAACGAGATTTCTTCACACCACCCGCTGCAATTTTCTTACGATTTTCTTCTAAAACTGCTTTGATTTTATCTTCATCTACAAATTTACGAATACCAATTTGTTGTCCGATAGTCACTAAGTTAGAAACGAAGTAATAGAAGCTCATACCTGCTGGAAGTGAGTTCATCACAAACATAAAGATTACTGGTGTGATGTATGCCATTTTCTTCATGTCAATCGGCTGACCAGTCTGGTCTGGTGTATTTTGATTATTATAATAACCGTAAGCAATACTTGAGACCGTCATTAACAAAGTAAACAAACTGATATGATTTCCGTATAATGGAATACTGAAAGGTAAAGTAGCGATA
Source organism: Arcicella rosea (assembly GCF_040543805.1). NCBI lineage: Bacteria > Pseudomonadati > Bacteroidota > Cytophagia > Cytophagales > Flectobacillaceae > Arcicella > Arcicella rosea. The sequence goes on along the minus strand of NZ_JBEUMS010000008.1, from coordinate 120,624 downwards.
GAGTCAAAAGTAGAAAGGTCATTTGCCCACAAGAATGACTGCTGACGCAAGTTAATCAAGTTCGGGAATAACATAAACACCGCCATCAAGATTGGCATCGTCGCTAAGACAGGAATACAACCGCTTAGTGGGCTCACTCCTACTTCACCATACAATTTCATTTGTGCTTGTTGTTGCGCTGCGGCATCATCTCCTACTTTTTCTTTGATAGCATTCAATTCTGGTTGTAGAATTCTCATTTTTGCCATACTTACATACGATTTATAAGTAAGTGGAAGTAAAGCAAATTTGATAATTAAAACCAAAGCAATGATTAATAAACCGTAGTTATTAAATACTGTTTCTAAAACATTGAATAACGGCACAAACACATAACGAGTAATTGGCAGGAAAATATCATAACTCAATTTTACGTTTTTGCCAAAACCTGGCGCTACGTTTTTGATAAGGTTATAATCGTTTGGACCGAAGTACCATTGATAATTCCCTTTTCCAGATTTTAAGTCTGCTAAATCTAAATCCATGTTAGCTCTTAAAGTCTTGATATTTAAAGAATCTGTTTCGTTGGCAGTTGCTACGATATTCGCTTTCTGGATTGGAGCATTTTTAGTGATAAAACCAGAAAGGAAGTATTTCTTTTTGAAAGAAACCCATTTTACAGGTTTTTCTAAAGATTCTTCTTTTGACCCTGTTGGTGTTTCAGCCAATTGGTCAAATTCTTCATCTTCATTCAATAAGTAATTAACAGTTGCCTTACGGTTTTCTGTTAAATCTTTTTCAGTTGGGCGAACATTCTCAATCCAGTTCAATTTAACGGATTCGTTTTTCAACAAACCATCCAAACCTTGTAATTTAACGTCTTGGTCTAACAAGAAACCTTCGCCAGCTAAAGTATAAGTTTGTTCAATACTTTGTCCGTTAGCTAAATTTAAGATAAAGCTTACTTTTTGTGCTTGTCCTTCAGCAGCTACTCCGCCTTTAGAAGAAGTAGTAAAGTACAATTTGTTTAAATCAACATTTCCTTTCGTAGTAGGAAGGTCGAAAGTTATTTTATCAAAAGCCTCATCAAAAATCAAAAGAGGTTCTTTTTTCTGCGCTGCAAATGAATTGTACGTTTCGTAATTCTTTAATAATACTTGTTTCACTTTACCACCTAAAGTAGAGAAAACCACTTTGATGTCTTTATTTTCTAACACAAGCTCTTGTGCAGTACCAATAGCAGCCGATGCAAAATCGCCAGCAGCGGCTTTTAAAGCGACTGAATCAACCGTTGTAACTTTAGCTGCTGTGGAAGTTTGAGCTACTTTTGCTTTTTCAGGTGCTTTTTCTGGTTCAACTTTAGGGGCTAGGAAAAACTGGTATCCCAGCAACATCGCCATTATCAACAACAGCCCCGTGACTTGATTTTTGTCCATCATTATCTTTTGAATTTGTCTTTTTCGAGTTTAAGTACTTTCGTACATCAATTCGTTTGTCTGTTAATAGTATCGGTTTTATTTTCAAAGAGTTTCTATCTCTAAAAAATAAGAACGAAACATAAAAAACTTTCTATCAAATAAAACCGCCAAAGCTTTTGACTTTAGCGGTGCAAAATTACTACTTATCTTTAATTAAATCATTTTAAATGATAAAAGGTTACTTAGTAGTTCCTTTCATCAAAGGAATAGCGTTTCTTAAAGCTGCCTTTACAAAGTGAACAAATAAAGGAGCTGGATTAGCTACATTCGATTTGTACTCTGGGTGAAACTGCACACCAATAAAGAAAGGATGGTCTTTAATTTCAACGATTTCTACCAAACCTGAATCTGTATTAATTCCTGTTGGAATCATACCAGCATTTTTAAATTGCTCTAAATAAGCATTATTGAATTCATAACGGTGACGGTGACGCTCCTGAATATTCAATTTTCCATATACATGATGCGCCAAAGAACCTTTTTCTAACTTACAAGCATAAGCACCTAAACGCATGGTACCGCCTTTGTTAGTTACTAATTTTTGTTCTTCCATCAAGTCGATTACTGGATATGGTGTTTCTTTGTTCATTTCAGATGAATGAGCATTTTCAAAACCAACCACATTTCTCGCATATTCAATAACAGCACATTGCATACCCAAACAAATTCCGAAGAAAGGAACTTTGTTTTCACGAGCATACTTTACTGCATTGATTTTACCTTCGATACCTCTTTCTCCAAAACCCGGAGCAACCAAAATACCATCAAGGTTTTCTAATTTCTTTTGATAATCGCCTTCAACTAAGTTTTCAGATGAAATCCAAACAACATTTACTTTCGTTTCATTTACTGCTCCAGCATGAATCAATCCTTCTGCAATAGATTTATATGAATCTTTCAGCTCAACGTATTTACCTACTAAACCAATTGTAATTTGTTCCGTTGGATTTTTAAGTTTTCCCAAGAAATTTTTCCATTGCTCTAAATCAGCATCTTTATCATTGTAAATATCTAATTTATACAAAGCACGTTGGTCTAATTTCTCTTTACGCATCAACAAAGGCACATCGTAAATTGTCTCAGCATCCATTGCTTCAATGACATCGTTTGGCGAAACGTTACAGAAAAGTGCAATTTTACGACGCATTTCCTGTGGAATTGGATGTTCTGTACGACAAACAATAATGTCTGGCTGAATTCCGTATTCAGACAAAGCACGTACTGAGTGTTGTGTTGGCTTAGTTTTTAATTCACCCGCAGCAGCGATATATGGTACTAATGTCAGATGAATGAAAAGAGTATTTTTCTCCCCTAAATCCCATTTCAACTGACGAGCAGCCTCAATAAAAGGAAGTGATTCAATATCACCTACACAACCACCTAATTCAGTAATGACAATATCATACTGACCTGTAGCACCCAACAAAAGAATATTTTGTTTGATTTCGTCAGTAATATGAGGAACAACTTGAACCGTTTTTCCTAAATAATCACCACGACGTTCTTTTGTAATAACATTGAAGTAAACTCTACCCGTAGTAATGTTATTTGCCTGAGAAGTTGGTACGCCCAAAAAACGCTCATAATGACCCAAATCAAGATCCGTTTCCGCTCCGTCGTTGGTTACATAACATTCACCATGCTCATAAGGGTTTAACGTTCCCGGATCAATATTGATATATGGATCCAGTTTTTGGATAGTTACTGATAGCCCTCTAGCCTGTAATAATTTGGCTAATGATGAAGCAATAATTCCTTTTCCTAAAGATGAAGTTACACCGCCCGTAACGAAAATATATTTTGCGGTTTTAGGTTGCCCTTTACCTGACATTGTAATAAAATTGAAGTTTGAATTTTTCTAAGAGGATGTGTACAAAAATTGTACAGAGGAAGAATGGAGTTCCGCAACCCTTAGTTACGGGATACAAAGTTAGGGTATTTTCATGGAAGTATTTTGCCTTTTTTTGAATAAACACTGAAAACTTTCGTTAAACAACCCAATAAATCATTGGATTACAACACTTTACATTTGTAAATTTTTAACAATTAAAATTTCTGTTTCATCAAAACTAAAAGCTGATTAAAGAATCTTGTGAATCATCCTTACTGATGAAGGAAAGCTTACTCTGTTATTTTTATCAATACTTTAATCGACTTCTTAACAAAATCCTAAAGGTTTTATCTCTACTAATTCAGCAGTCTTTTGTACTTTTGTCAGTATAACCAGAAATTATTCCTTTAAAATAACAAAAGCAATTATGTTAAAATCTGTTCCTTTCGACCAAACTCATGCTTTTTCTTTACTGACAAAGCACAAATCTGAAATTGATGCAACTTCTATAAAAGAACTCTTCGCTAATGACCCAGAGCGTTTTGATAAATTCTCAATCCGTTTTGAAGATATTTTAGTGGATTATTCTAAAAACATAATCAACGAAAAAACGAAAGCCATCTTAGTAGCGTTGGCAAATGAATGCGAATTGGATGATGCTATCGAAAGAATGTTTACTGGCGATACTATCAACAAAACTGAAAAGCGTGCTGTTTTACACGTAGCATTAAGAAATCGTTCAAATACTCCGATTGCAGTTGATGGCAAAGAAATTATGTCAGATGTAAATGCTGTTTTGGAAAAAATGAAAGGCTTTTCAGAAAAAGTAATTTCTGGTGCTTGGAAAGGATACGCTGGCGAAGCCATTACAGACATCGTTAATATCGGAATTGGTGGTTCGGATTTAGGTCCAGTAATGGTGACTGAAGCCTTGAAACCTTATAAAAATCATTTGAATTTACATTTTGTTTCAAATGTTGACGGTACTCATATTGCAGAAGTATTGAAAAAAGTAAATCCTGCTACAACACTTTTCTTAATTGCATCTAAAACTTTCACGACGCAAGAAACAATGGCGAATGCGCACTCTGCACGTAATTGGTTCTTGGCAAATGGTGGTTCAATTGAAAGTGTTGCAAAACACTTTGTGGCAATTTCTACCAACGAAAAATCAGTTGTTGAATTCGGAATTGATGCTGATAATATGTTTGGATTCTGGGATTGGGTTGGTGGTCGTTATTCATTGTGGTCGGCTATTGGTTTATCAATCGTTTTATCAATTGGATTCGAAAATTTTGTAGAATTACTAGAAGGTGCTCATGCAATGGACAAGCACTTCCGTACCGCAGATTTCAGCGAAAACATTCCTGTTACTTTAGCTTTATTAGGAATTTGGTATAATAATTTTTACGGGGCTGACACCCAAGCAATTTTACCTTACGACCAATACATGCACCGTTTTGCAGCTTATTTCCAACAAGGAGATATGGAATCAAACGGTAAATATGTAGGACGTGATGGCGAAGAGGTTTCTTATCAAACAGGTCCAATCATTTGGGGAGAGCCAGGAACAAATGGTCAGCACGCATTTTATCAATTAATTCACCAAGGAACAAAATTAGTGCCATGTGACTTTTTAGCTCCTGCCGTTTCTCATAATCAAATCGGGGACCATCATACTTTATTGTTATCAAACTTTTTTGCACAAACTGAAGCTTTGATGAATGGTAAAACATTGGAAGAAGTAGTAGCTGAATTTAAAAAAGCTGGAAAATCAGACGAAGAAATTGCTGAATTGGCAGCTTTTAAAGTATTCAAAGGAAACCGTCCGACAAACTCTATTTTGTTCAAACAATTAACACCAAGAACTTTAGGAAGTTTAGTAGCGATGTACGAACATAAAATCTTTGTTCAAGGAGTAATCTGGAATATTTTCAGTTTCGACCAATGGGGCGTAGAATTAGGTAAACAATTGGCAAACAAAATTTTGCCAGAACTTACCAGCGAAGAAAACATTACTTCACATGATTCTTCAACAAATGCTTTGATTAATGCTTACAAGGCTTGGAGATAAGTAAGAATTGTGAAATTAAAATATCCATAACAAAAAATCCACGTGAGCTTAGCGCAATTCACGTGGATTTTTTTGTTAGTTTCATTCCTATCTTGAACCAGTCAGTTTATAAGATATTGGTAAAGTAAATCTTGAGCGAGCATTTTTTCCACGTTGTTTTCCAGCAATCCATTTTCCACTTGATTTTTTGACTACTCTTAAAGCTTCTTCATCACAGCCATATCCTACACTTTTCAGAATTTTATAGTCACACAAGGTGCCATCAGTACAAACGGTAAATTGAACATAAACTTTTCCTTCAACATTTTTCATCTGAGCATCTCTAGGATAATGAAGATTTCCTTGTAGAAAACTAGCATAAGCGTTGAATCCACCTTTAAATTCGGCCATTTCTTCTGTATTTTTATAAGCTACCGAGTCGGACTCGGTATAAGTAATACCTTCAATTAGTTTACCTTTTCCATATTGCTCAACAAATTCTATCTTATTTCCCAAAGTTTTTCCTATCCATTTTCCTTCTTTTAATCCTTCCTTGATTAGTCCAGTTTCTTGAATGGTATTTTCAAGTTTATCAGAATATAAAGTACACAATCCACTACCATCTTTCACTAATTGATTTCCAAGCGTATCCCAAACTGCAATATATTTTTCTTCATTTAGCTCCTTATCTTTAGAAGAACTTCTTGTTTTTACATAAAAAAGTTGTCCGTTAGCATGCCAGTTAAATTCTTTAGTAAATGTTATGTTGCTATCGTTCTCTTTTGAAGTATCTTTTTCAACAACCTTTTGGATTCTTCCATTTGGATAAAAAAAATAGTTTTTATCATCTGTCAATCTACTTTCTAGTTGACCATTCTTATAGAAAGAATTAGTAAAAACAGGGAAATTATAATTATTGAAAGCTGTCTTTTGGTAAATCTTCAAATCATCTGTTTTCTTTTCACAAATTGAAAGACTAACTCTTTCAAGAGAATCTAATCTCAAAGGCGAAAAATCTAGGTATTTCGCTTTTTTATCTTCCAAAATGTAATAAGTTATCCCTTTTTCGATAATTCCTGTCAAAGTATCTAACTCATAACGTGCCATATACTTTGTTTCACCATCATCATAAACTCTCTTTTTGGCTTTATCAAAAAGCATAAATACTTCTCCATTATCGTACAAAACCTTTTCCGACGTAAAAAAAGGAATCGAAACAGCTATTCTTTTTTTACCATTTAATCTTTCTTGTAAATTTTTGACGTTGATTAATTTGGCAACTCTTAAGGCTTCAGCATCACAGTCACTCCTGAGACTTTTAACAATTTCATAGCGCACTGGCAAATTATCTTCTCCCATAGAAATACGAACCGTCACATCTCCTTGCACATCAGCCACTTGTGCTAAGAAGGGAATCTTAACAGTGGCACTGATAAATTTTTGAATAAGGTCGATTTCCTCTGATTGGTTTTGAGCAAAAGAGCTAAAAAAGAAGAGTAATAAAATAAAAACTTTAAGTGTAATTTTCATTTTGAGAGTTGTTAAAATTTATTTGAAATTCATAAAAATATACATTTGGAAAAATTATTGACTCGTAACAAAACTAATCGGCATAGTCATCTTTGATTTCACGGCTTTCCCTCTTTGCTTACGAGGATTCCATCTCCCACTTGTCAATTCTATTACTCTTGATGCCTCTTCGTCACAACCAAAGCCAACACTTTTAATGACATTAACATCACTTAAAGAACCATCTGTAAGAACTGTAAATTGTACATAAACTTTACCCCCAGCATTTGCTCGTTGAGCTTCAGCAGGAAATTTCAAGTTCCGTTGCAGATGTTTTAAAAATGCTTGCATTCCTCCTTCAAAATAGGCTTGTTCATCTTGCATGCGATAAACAGTTCGTTTTTCTTTCTCAAAAAAAGTCCCTTTGATAAATACTCCTTTATCAAAAAATTCTTCATAAACCATTTCCCCCTTTGTATCTCTTATTTTCCAAATGCCATCTTTAACCCCAGAAGTTATTAAACCTGACTCTGCCAAAGAATCATCATTTCTTGACTTACAATATTCACAGAAACCTTCACCATTTTTTACAATTTGGTTTCCTAATGAATCCCAAACAGCAAGGTATTTATCTGCCACTTCATCGTTTTCTTGATTTGTATTTGGTATATGAGTAATAATTGAAGCCATCAGTCCATTGGGATGCCATTTTATTGTATAATTCTTGACAATTTTATCTTCCTTTACTATTTTATGAAAAGATGAAATCCTACCATTTGGATAGTACTCATAGTTTTCATCATTAAAATTTCGATACACAGCTCTTCCATTTTTGTAATAAGATTGGCTCAGAGCAGGAAATTTAAACTTGCTAAATGCTGTCAGTGTGTAAATTTTGTTTGCATCAGTTTTGTCAATCAATTCTGAAGAGTTTTGCTGAGAACTATCAATCTGTAATTTAGAAATCTCAATCAATGATGGCATTTTATCTTTAATGACAAAATACTCTACATTACCAATAAGTCTTCCAGAAAGCGTATCTACCAAATATCTTCTAGCATACATCGCTTCGCTTCCAAAATGTCTTTTTTGATATTTATCAAAATAATCCATTTGGTAGCCTTTACTATAAAAGACAGTGAAAGAATTCAAGAAAGGTACTTCTAAAACAATTCGTTTATTCTCCGCTAATTTATCTTTTAGATATTTAGGGTGGATTAATTTGACTACTCTAAGTGCTTCTTTATCACATTCATCAGTCAAGTTCTGAACTATTTCATACTTATCTGGCAAATTATTTTCACTCATCGTAACAGCAACCGATACGATTCCTTTGGTATTAGCAACTTTAGCCATGAATGGTACTTGAGTAGTAGCGCTAATAAATTCTTGAATGGGATCAATTTCCTCTGTAGGGTTTTGAGCAAACGAAGTAAAAAAGAAGAGGGTAAGAACAATAGTATTAAGTACTTGTTTCATTTTAGAGAGTGTTTTATTGATTTGGTTGAACAATCTCCAAAAATAAAAATAATCTATTAAAATAATAGTAGCACTAAAGAAAAACGGCATTAACAAATATTAAATTTATTAATGCCGAAAGCGTTTTATTGTAATTTGCTGATTACTTCTTCAAAAGTCAATTTTTCTTGTTCTCCTGTAATCATGTTTTTCAAAGTCAATTTACCGGTTTCCATTTCTTCAGAACCGATGATGCAGACATAAGAAATTTTCTTTTTATCAGCATAATCTAATTGTTTTTTGATTTTACTGACATCAGGATAAACTTCTGTATTGATTCCTGCCAAACGTGCTTTTTGCAAAAGTGGCAAAGCAAAATTCAACTCTTTTTCTCCGAAATGACAAAGTAATAATTTAGTCGTTACAGAATTATTTTCAGGGAATAAATTCAATTCCTCTAAAACATCGTAAATTCTATCTACTCCAAAAGAAATTCCTACGCCTGATAAACCCGCTACACCAAAAGTACCTGTTAAATTATCGTAACGACCTCCGCCTGAAATAGAACCCATTTGAACGTCTAAGGCTTTTACTTCAAAAATCGCTCCTGTATAATACGAAAGTCCACGAGCTAAAGTAATGTCTAATTCAATATTTTCTTCTGTTTGACCAAAAGATTGAAGTAAATTCCAAACGGCTCGTAATTCTTCGATTCCTTTTTTTCCAGTTTCTGAATCTTGTAATAATTCCTCTAATTTGATAAATTTCTCTTGGTTCGTTCCTGAAATTCCAAAAACTGGATCTAGTTTAGCCAAAGATTCCGTTGAAAATCCTTTTTCAGCTAATTCTTCTAGTACTTTTTCTTTCCCAATTTTATCTAATTTATCAATGGCAACGGCAAGATTTCCTTCTTGTCCAGCCGCTCCAATCGCTTCCGAAAGTCCAGTAAGAATTTTACGATTATTGATTTTTAAAGAGAAATTGATACCAAGATTTTTGAATACTTCATGAATCATCAATACGATTTCAGCTTCACAAACCAAAGAATCAGTACCTACTACATCGGCATCGCATTGATAAAATTCACGATAACGTCCTCTTTGTGGGCGGTCGCCACGCCAAACGGGTTGAATCTGATAACGTTTGAAAGGCATCGCCAAATCATTACGATTCATTACTACAAAGCGAGCAAAAGGAACTGTTAAATCATATTTTAAGCCTTTTTCAGAAATTTTTAACGTTAATTTCTTTGCTCCTTCATCTAATTCATTTTGTGTAATTTTCTCAGAAAAATTACCAGAATTCAAGATTTTAAATAATAATTGGTCTCCTTCTTCACCATATTTTCCCATCAAAGTTGACAGGTTTTCCATGGCTGGCGTTTCGATTGGCTGAAAACCAAATTTTTGAAAAACAGCTTTGATTGTATCAAAAATATAATTGCGACGAACCATTTTATCTGGTCCAAAATCTCGTGTACCTTTTACTAAACTTGGTTTCATGGAGTATAAAATCGGGCAATAAACCCGAGAACGTGAAAACGGACAGGATTGTCCAATGGCTACAAAATTACAAAACCCATGAAGTTTTTGGAAACTTCATGGGTTTTATTTCTTCTTAGACTAAGTGACTGAAAGACTTCTGGACGATTGATACTAGTTTTTTTACTTAACCTTACTCCTAATCCTAAAGTATCAAATCTTAAAGTCTAATTATTAATTGCCTATATGTTTGTTTCAAAAAGATATTATTCCTAATTTTGCACCTCAATTTAAAACTCTGTTCGCAATGGCTGTTACAAGACTAAAAAGAAAAGACAGAAGAAACAAGGCTATAGCCACTAACAAAATCAATGCAATTAAGCATTTGACTCAAACTCCAGAAATTAAATTGGTGGATATTGAGGCAATCAAAGCTGAGTTTGCTGCGAAGGCTGCGAAGTAATTTGTACAATTTCTTCTAAGAGATCTAAACCTCGTCTGAATAGACGAGGTTTTCTTTTTTACTCTTTTTTATCTTTATCACCTGTTTTAGCTTTTTTCTCCTCTTTCTTATCTTCTTTTCCACGAAGTACTTCACCTAAATGATTTAACTTTTTAATCTGTTTCATCATTTCTTTTTCCTGTCTGCTAAAACGCTTATTGATATCCATCAATACTCTAAAACGAATCGCTTGCCCAAACGAGAATAACCCTAAACTTGAGATAATCAAACCATAAAGTCCCCAAATAAACCATCTAAAAAATGGCACATTAGGTTCAGCCCTAATCGTTGATGCAGTTCCTACGACTGAAATACCAAAACCAAAAAGTAATAAACCCATTACGGCACACAAAATCCATTTGGTGCGTAAAGGCATTCTTTTTACTAATTTTTGACCGGGAGCTTTTTTAGGAATATCAGGTTTCATATTGGTTATCGTTTATATTTTTAGAAAATCATTGCCAGCTAGCTCCTATTAGGGTTTCTATTGCCTGAAATTCATCTTTTAAATTATTGGGAATCGTATGTTTTGAGTACGTAAAACCATGTTCTTGCCATAAAATTATGGTATAATAATCGGTTTGATAAACACCTTTTGCCATATTTCTTATAATTGCGACTTTATCGGCAGGAAGCTTTTTTTCAACAGTCATCATAAAAAAAGCTTTGGTTTTCATCATTAGTACTTTCTTTTTACCAATCGTTTTAGTGACTACACTTGCTCTGCTATCAATACTTTTTAAAGCTGTTTGTGGCAAAAAAATATCATTATTCCTTTCTATATAAAAATTACTTCCGTTTGCACGCATCGACCAACCTTTAATCAATTGACTTCTAACCAATTGTATTTTCTTGTCTCGTAATATTACATTCAAATCTAAAACAGCCTGCGCATCTTTCCCTCCACTAACAGTATTAACAAAAAGCATAAATCCACACAGAAAAGCTAATTTTATCCAATTTCTTTGAGTAATTTTCATAAATAAATTATTATTTCGCAAGATATTCTTGAATATTGCCGTTCAGTATAAAGCATGAGATTATTTATCCAGAAACAAGAATAGCTTATTTTACGCAAATTAAAATTAAAATAAACATAAACTATAATTCAATGACGATCAACAAGAAATTTATTTTGGGTTTAAGCCTTAGTTTGGCGGCTTTTTCAATGAATTCTGCCAATGCACAAGATTTCCGTTTTACTCAAAAGAATCCTGATAAACCAGAAGCGACAGAATTCTGGGATCCAGAAGTAAGAGTAGTGACTCCTGGGGCTGTTCCATCTGATGCAATCGTTTTATTTGATGGAAAAAATGCAGACAGTTGGGAATCTGCGAAAGACGGTTCTGCTGCAAAATGGGATGTAAAAGATGGTATTCTGACAGTAGCAAAAGGTGCAGGTACGATTTCGACCAAAAAGCACTTTGGTGATTGTCAATTACACATCGAATGGCGTTCACCAATCGAACCTGAAACCTTGAAAGGACAACAAAAAGGGAACAGTGGTATTTTCTTTGCTGGAATTTATGAAGTACAAGTATTGAATTCGTATCAAAACCGTACTTACAGAAACGGACAAGCAGGTTCTATTTACAAGCAAACGGCTCCATTGGTAAATGCTACGTCTAAAATGGGTGATTGGAATGTTTATGACATCATCTATACTGCTCCACGTTTTACGGCTAATGGTGGTATTGAAACTCCTGCTTATGTAACAGTTATTCACAACGGAGTTATTGTACAGAACCATACTAAAATTCAAGGTGCAACAAACTATATTGGGCAACCAACGAACCCTGTTCACGAAAAAGGACCGATTTCTTTACAAGACCACGGCAATTTGGTAAGTTACCGCAACATTTGGATTAGAGAAATATAGTATTCAGCTTCTTGATTTTTGATAATCAGATATTGGGAATGATTTTTTACCTTTGTGTAAAAATCATTCCCTTTTTTAGTTTGTAACATTTTAAATCATTCAAAACGGAATCCAAAACGTTTCAAGTTTAAATTATGAAATCAATTATTAGCTGGACACTCAGAAATATTCCACGTAAATATCTTCAATTAGTTTCTCACTTTGCTATGAAAATCTATGCCATCTTTTTAAGAGGCACTAGAGTATCCTGTCCAGTATGTAAATCTAAGTTTTCAAAATTTGTTCCTTATGGTCGTTTAGAGCCAAGAGACAATGCTTTATGTCCAAACTGTTTGGCATTAGAACGCCACCGTTTGATGTACATGTATTTACAACAAAAAACGAATTTCTTTCAAGCAAAACTGAAAGTGTTACACGTAGCACCAGAATATTGTTTCATCGACCGTTTCGAGAAAATGAAAAATCTGGATTATATCACTGCTGATATTGAATCGCCTTTGGCAAAAGTAAAAATGGATTTGCACCATATTCCTTTTGAAGACAATACTTTTGATGTAGTATTCTGTAATCACGTTTTAGAGCACGTTGAAGACGATATTCAATGTATGCGAGAAATGAGAAGAGTATTAAAACCTACAGGCTGGGCAATTATGCAGTCGCCACAAGATTGGAGTTTGGCTACTACTTTTGAAGACAAAACCATTACAGACCCTAAAGAACGTGAGCGTCTTTTCAAACAAGATGACCATTTTAGAATTTACGGAAGAGATTATAACAAACGCTTAGAACAAGGTGGCTGGAAAGTAACAGAAGATAAGTTTGGCGTAAATATGCCACCAGACCAAACCATGCGTTTTGCCTTGCCTAAAGACGAAATTATTTATTTGTGCCAGAAATAATATCTTTTAAAATATGAAATACTTACCCATCAACAACTCGCTATTCATTGAAAACCGTCAGCGTTTAGCACAACTTTTAAAACCAAAATCTATTGCTATTTTGAATTCTAACGACCCGATGCCAACCAATGCAGATGGGACGATGGGATTTCAACAAAACTCAGATTTATTTTACCTTTCAGGAATCGACCAAGAAGAATCTATTCTTTTATTGTTTCCTGATAGTCCAAATCCTGCGCACAGAGAAGTATTATTTTTGAGAGAAACCTCAGAATTAATTGCCATTTGGGAAGGTTATAAATACACAAAAGAGCATGCTCGTGAAGTTTCAGGCGTGCAAAGTATTTATTGGATGAGCCAGTTTGAGGCTGTTTTAACAACTTTGGTCTTTGAAGCAGAACATATTTACTTGAATTCAAACGAGCATATTCGTAATCATTCTGTTGTTCAAACTCGTGATGCTAAATTCATTTTATGGGCAAAAGAACATTTTCCTTTGCATAAATTTGAAAGACTTGCTCCGTTGATGCACCAGTTGAGAGTAATTAAAAATCCAATTGAAATTGAACAATTGAGTGAAGCAATGCGCATTACTGAGCTTGGTTTCAGGAGATTGTTGAATTTTGTAAAACCAGATGTTACTGAGTATGAAATTGAAGCAGAACTTTTACATGAATTCGTAAGAAATCGTTCAAAAGGTTTTGCTTATCAGCCAATTATTGCTTCTGGCGCCAATGCTTGCGTATTGCATTATATCGAGAACAGTCGTCCATGTAAAGATGGTGATGTTATTTTACTAGACGTTGCCGCTGAATATGGCAATTACAATGCTGATTTGACCCGAACAATTCCCGTAAATGGTAAATTTACACCACGCCAACGTCAGGTTTATGATGCGGTTTTGCGTGCTTTTAAATTTGCTAAATCAATTTTAGTTGTTGGGAATTTATGGGATGAATATCAGCAAGCCGTTGAAAAATTCATTGAAGAAGAACTTATCGGCTTAGGCTTATTTACTCGTGAAGACGTTGAAAAGCAAAATCCAGAATCTCCTTTATTCAAAAAATACTTTATGCACGGCGTTTCACATCATTTAGGACTTGATGTTCATGATGTTTGGAACAAATACCGTCGTTTTGAAGCAGGAATGGTCTTTACAATTGAACCGGGAATTTATATTCGTGAAGAAGGTTTAGGCATTCGTTTAGAAAATAACATTTTGATTACAGAAGATGGTAACATCGATTTAATGGCAAATATTCCAATTGAAGCGGATGAAATTGAAGCTTTAATGAATAAGATTTAAGAACTGTGCATTAATTGAGATGAGTAGTGACTTAAAAATATTTTGATAATCTACGTTTGATTAACGTAGATTATCAAAATTCACTCATTCACAACTCAATCAAAAATAAATATGAGAATACTGTACGACCATCAAGCATTTACTGGACAGAGATATGGAGGCGTTGCTCGCTATTTTCATGATTTGATGGAATCTTTACTTGAAATGGGTGTCGGTGTAAAATTATCTTTACCTTTTTCAAATAATGAATATTTAAAAAATAGTTCTGTTCGTCGCCCAAATAAGTTTAAACATATTTTTGGCTTTATGCCTACGAATATGTTGGTTTCCAGAACCAACCGTTTAAACAGTATTATGCAGCTTCAAAGAGGTAAATTTGATGTTTTTCATCCTACTTTTTTTCATAATTATTACCTCAATTATTTAGGGAAAAAACCTTTTGTATTAACCTATCACGATTGCATCAAAGAGCGATTTAACCTAAATCACATCGACAATGCCAGTCATGCACAGAAACAGGATTTGCTGAACAGAGCTGCTAAAATCATTGCTATTTCTGAAAATACCAAAGCTGATTTATTAGAGTTTTATCAAATCAAGCCTGAAAAAATAGCAGTAATTTATCATGCTACTTCGTTCAAAAATCATGAATTGCCAAAAGATTTTCAAGTAAAAACACCTGAAAAATACTTGCTATATGTTGGTGCTAGAAATGACTATAAAAACTTTACTGGTTTTGTAACATCAATAGCCTCTGTTTTAAAAGAACATTCAGACGTTCATTTACTTTGTGCAGGTGGTGGCGATTTCAATAAAACTGAACATGAATTTATAGCGAAGTTGGATTTACAAAGCCAAGTAAAACAATTTAGTTTTCAGAGCGACGATACGCTTTTTTACTTGTATCAACATGCTATCGCTTTCGTTTATCCTTCATTGTACGAAGGTTTTGGAATTCCAATCCTTGAAGCTTTTGCTTGTGCTTGTCCAGTGGTTTTGAGTAATACTTCCTGTTTTCCAGAAGTAGCCCAAGATGCGGCTTTGTATTTCGACCCCAACAATCAAGAAGATATTGCTGGTAAAATCACCGAAATTATTCAGAATGAAGCTTTAAGAAAAAGTCTTGTTCAAAAAGGTACGATTCGTCAGGAATACTTCTCTGCTGAAAAAACAGCTACCCAAACCTTAAATGTTTATAAAAGTATTCTGTAGCAGCAAACACTTATCATCTCATGTCTTTTCAAAAAACAGTTTTAATCTTTGAACCTGATGCCAGCGGACATCATCCCGGCTATCTGTATCATTTGCTAATTCATTTTTTAAATGAGAAATATGATTTTCGTTTAGCTGTTTTGGTGAATCCAGATTTTTTTGAAAAGCATCCTACAATTATTCAAAATACTTCAGCAGAAAATATTGAATGGTTAAGTACCTCAGAAACAACTTATAATGACTGGAAAAATAGCAAAAGTGATGTAATCAAACGAGCAAAATTAGAATGGGCTATCTGCGCTGAATATGCTAAAAACTTACAAGCCATTCACATTTTAATGATGTATTTCGACCATCTTCAACTGGCTTGTTTAACCGAACAAAAACCGATTTGTCCAGTTTCAGGCATTTTGTTTAGACCAACACTGGTTAATTATCCTGTTAATTCAGTAAAAGAAAAGATTAGTTTTTGGCGTAAATATTTGTTGCTTAAAGCCATTTTACA
Source organism: Arcicella rosea (assembly GCF_040543805.1). Taxonomy (NCBI): domain Bacteria; kingdom Pseudomonadati; phylum Bacteroidota; class Cytophagia; order Cytophagales; family Flectobacillaceae; genus Arcicella; species Arcicella rosea. The sequence continues at coordinate 104,532 of NZ_JBEUMS010000008.1, read as the reverse complement.
TCGAAAAGCTTTAAGTACTTTATTTTGTCTTGACCCTTTTGCCGTTAATTTTATCCAACAAAATTGGAGAAGCAACAAAGTAAAATTCTTGCCAGACCCTGTACAAGTTTATCCCAACACAAAATCTATTCGTTTAATAAAGGAAGAATTGGGAATTGCTGAAAGTAAGAAAGTATTCTTAATTTTTGGGCATTTAGATGATAGAAAAGGTATTTCAACAGTAATGGATACTTTCGCAAAACTATCTGAGGATAAAGCAAAAGATGTTTGTTTATTGATTGTTGGTCCTTGGGATACACAAGAAAAATCGATTTTCGAACAAAAACTTGCTGTACTCCAGCAAAAAAACAGCGTACAAGTTATTACTCACAACCATTTTGTAGCCGACGAGGATATTCAGTCTTTTTTTGAAGTATCAGATTATATTTTGGCTTTGTACCAAAAACACATCGGTATGAGTGCCATTATGGTAAGAGCAGCCAGTGCGCAAAAGCCTTTAATTACTTTTAATTATGGCTTGATGGGAAAAATTACAGCTGAAAAACAGTTAGGCTTACTTATCGACGAAGCCATTGAAGATGATTTTCAACATAAATTAGAAGCTCTTCTAAATAGCAATTCACAAATTGGTAATCAAAAAAGTATGAAAGAATTTGCTGATTTGAATCAAGCAAAAAATTACGCAAAAGTGATTCTTGATAGTTTTTGAGCTTTAAGTTATGAGTAGTGAACATCGAGATTTTTAGCCTTTTATAATCAAAAAAGCTCAAAATTAATATCTCGTTACTAAAAGTTTAGAGACACAAATCTTCTAAATCTTCTTGAGTACCTAAAAAAACATTAAAATCTACTGTACCTTTTACACCTTCACACCAGCCACGCTGATTATGCTGCCAAAACCATAAATTGGAATTATAACCTTTCAAACTTTCTCTTGAATAATCCGCAATCCAAAGTGGATAATCATCAAAATTTCCTTTGATAAATTTCTTGTAAAAATTGGGATTCGTATAAATAATTGGTTTTTTGTGGTAATGATTTTCAACAATTTCTAACCAAGTTTCTAATTCTTCAATAATTTGTTTGTCGGGTTTCAATGAATTTTGTTCAATATCCAATACTGGTGCCAAATCTCCTTCTTCCAAATCTACAGAATTAATAAAGTTTTTAGCTTGTCCAACGGGCTCACGCCAAGCGATATAAAAATGGTAAGCACCCCGTTTTAGTCCGCTCTTTTTTACTTGTTCCCAATTTCTTTCAAACTGGCGGTCGGCATGACTCATACCTTCGGTTGCTTTCAGAAAGCAAAAACCTAGCTTTAAATCTTCCTCCGAAAACCTCATTTTTTTTACTTTCTTCCAATTGATAACGCCATTATGATGCGAGACATCAATGCCATGAATTTTATAGCGCAAAGGCAAAGTAATTCCTAATTTGGATACTTTCGTCCAGCCATTAGGATTAGGACGAAGACTAATATAAACAACAAAAGACAGAAAAAGGAAAAGTATAGAAATAAGTACAATCCTTACAGTTCGAGGGAGTAACCGATAACGCTTTCTTAGTAGTTTTAGATAATTCATGTCACAAAAATACAAAAAGGCAAGAAAGATATTTCATCTTCTTGCCTTTTCTAGTCAATGATTTTAAATCATTCGACGATTATTTGTTAGGTTGAGGCGTTGTTCTCAAATAAGGTTTGATGATTGTAAACCCTTTTGGGAATTTAGCCGCAGCATCTTCTGTTTTTACAGCTGGCGTAATGATAACATCTTCACCATCTTTCCAGTCTGCTGGAGTAGCCACTTGGTAGTTAGCCGTCAATTGAAGTGAATCAATCACTCTTAGTAATTCTTGGAAATTACGTCCCGTTGAAGCTGGATAAGTAAGTGTTAATTTTACTTTTTTATCTGGTCCGATAATAAATACCGAACGAACAGTTGCTTTTTCAGAAGCATTTGGGTGAATCATATCATACAAAGTAGCCACGTTGCGGTCTGCATCTGCAATGATTGGGAAATTCACTTTAACACCATTTACTTCTTCAATATCTGGAACCCATTTATTGTGTGAGTCTAAATCATCTACAGAAACTGCAATTACTTTTACCCCTTTTTTCTCGAATTCACCTTTTAATAAAGCTGTTTTGCCTAATTCAGTCGTACAAACTGGCGTAAAATCTGCTGGGTGACTGAAAAGTAAAGCCCATGAATCGCCAATCCATTCATGAAAATTAATCGTTCCTTGAGTTGTTTCCGCCGTAAAGTCGGGTGCGATATCTCCTAATCTTAATGACATAGTTTTAATCAATTTAAAGTTTATAAATACTTACTCTATTGGAATACAAGATTAGCAAAAAAAAGGTTTCAAGATACTGGCTAATTGATATTTTTTTAAGGAGTCGGCTTTCAGCTCTCGGTCATCAGATTACAGATTTCAACTCTACTTTCTGATTTAGTTATAGATGAAAGTAAATAATTAAAAAGCTGAAATCTGAAAGCCGACGACCGAAATCCGAAAACCTACACTGGCTTTTCAATAATAAAATTATGATTCGTATAAATACAAATATCTGCTGCGATGGTCAATCCTTCACGAACAATTTCCTCCGCACTTAAATGAGGCGCATGTTTACGCATTGCCAACGCTGCCGAAAGTGCATAATTACTTCCTGAACCAATGGATGCAATACCATTTTCTGGTTCAAGCACATCGCCTGTTCCTGAAATAATCAAAGTTTCTTCTTTGTTAGCCACAATCATCATAGCTTCCAACTTGCGTAAATAACGGTCTGTTCGCCAATCTTTGGCTAATTCGATACTTGCACGCTTCATATTTCCTCCATAAGCATTTAATTTTTCTTCAAAACGCTCCAACAAAGTAAAAGCATCAGCCGTTGAACCCGCAAAACCAGTTACGATTTTCCCATCTAACATTTTTCTGATTTTTCGCACATGATTTTTCGCAACGGTATTTCCCATCGTCGCTTGTCCGTCTGCACCAATCGCTACTTCGCCATTATGCACTACCGCCAGAACGGTTGTAGATCTAATTTTTTCCATTTTAGGTAATTATTTTACAAGGTCTTAGACACCAGTCCACCTTTTTTACTATCGATTTCGACAGTAAATTTATCACTTTTACCTTTAACAATCCAACGTACTTTTACAACTCCCATTCCCGGAATGCTAGGAACAGCTATTGTTTGTGGATTATTGATTTGTTCTTTTGTAAGATTAGTATCTTCATTTTCAACAATCATTCCAGCTACAACCGTTGCATTTTTTAAGCTTATAAAATCGGGACGTTCAATTTTGTATTTTACATCGTGTGCCGAATGCGTTGGAATTACTTTTTCGTTTACAATCGTAGCCGTTACTTCTGTAAAACCACCCGCCAAAGCTTTTTGCTTTACTTCTAATACATCTAATTTCGGCATTTGTGAAGCGTGTAAAATTGTAAAAGCCATATTTCTATGAGCATCTTCTTCCAATAAAAAACCCGGATGCGCTCTTACATAATTTTTCTTCGAACCACCAATTTCAATATCACCATATTGCGGATGTTTGAAAGGCTTCCAAGTAACGTAAGCATCGCCAAACAACATCAAACGACTGAATTCATCAAATTCATTATTTTGGAAACGACCTTCTTCGGCAGTTTTGTTGAATAATTTATAAGAAGTCATTAATTCTGTAGAGAATGTAAAAATTCCTCTTCCTAAAGCCAGCCAATCTATTTCACCACCATAAACAGTATATAAATCTTTGTAAATCACAAAGTACTTATACCCCGGATTCATTTTTTCACCAATCTTCCCGAAGTAATCATATACCGACGCATCTTGAGTAGAATAAAAAGGTGCATCTTCTTCCGCTCCCGGTCCACGCAAGAACATTCCACCATTATTATGATAACTCTGCGCACCTGCAATATTTGGATGAGTCATGATAAAATTTTTGATATTTTGTGTTTCTGACAAAGTTCCCGGATAAAATAATGCCCCACGTTGTACGTAATCTGGCTGCCAATTCCAAGCCCAATCACGGTTCGGGTCATAATATCCCAAAACATCTTCGTTGATTAAACCATCGCCATCATTATCAATGCCTTCATAACCTAGCATTTCGTAATCCCCTTTTTCATCTGCTTTTACGGGAATCATTCTCTGCGGATTTTCTGGATCTACTTTCCAACGACCCGTCGCAGAACGTCTTCTCATCATGACAATGTTGCCATCACCATCTAAATCATCATACTTGTCTTCGTCAGCTTGTCCGTCGCCATCATCATCCATCGCCATCATACCCGAACGTGGAGAATTGGCATTGTTAGGATTTTTCAAGAAATCTTCACGAGCATCAGGGTTAATTGTTGGAGTAATATAAAATACTTTATCTTGTAATAATTGCTTGATAAATGGCACTGAAGCGAAGTTTTCAACCAAATACCAAGCTGTGTACATGGCTACTTCTGTACCCTGAATTTCATTTGAGTGAATATTTCCATCAATATAAAAACCTGGTTTTCTAGCTACATTGCCGGTTTTAGTATCACTGATAGTCAATACCCACATTTCTTTGCCTTGATAAGATTTCCCCATCGATTCTACTTTTACTAAATCGGGATACGCTTTGGCTAAATCCTGACAGAATTTCGTAATCATGGCGTAATCGTTATAATGATTCCAAGCCATTTTTACTTTTGGGTTCGCTGGTGAGCCAATCGCTCTTAAACCAGTAAGGTCATCATTCTGAATTTTCTCTTGAGAAAAAACTGAAAACGAGCAGGTTAAAAGAATTAAGATGATATATTTTTTCATTGATTTATTTCGAATTTAAATTGAACGTTTAAGTAGCTTACAATTATTTCAAGCTAACATTTACCGTTTTTGCCCCAGTTGTTGGACAACCCGCTTCAATGCTGATTGAACCATTTCCGCTGATTAACCAAGAATATTCTTGTGTTTCACCAGCAGCTAAAGCACTTCTTAAATTAATTTTCTTACCAGAAACAATCGCTTGATTTCCTGTTAATTTCAATTCAGTTTTTACTTTCTGAACCCAACGTACTTTGTCTCCAATTTCAGCATAAGTTGGTAATAAACCTGTGTTGATTACTTTGATAGAAACACGAGTAAGCCCCGCCGAAACAGTTTCAGTATTCACATCAACAATTTGTAGTTCAGGCATTTGAGATGCTAAAGCAGATACAAACTTCAAATGTTTATTGGCAGATTCTGCTAAATAACTTACAGGAGGATTCATTTTTGCATAAGGAGCGATTCCTCCTACTTCTACGTTTTTGCCCGCAAAATCTGGATGTTTTACTGGTTGCCAATTCACAAAAACACTACTTAGCTTTTGTGAGTCTGCCCATTTTAAATATTTAATTTCTTCATTATCAGAAGCTTTTGTCAACAGGTTTACTTCTTTTTTGGTAGAATCTTTCGCTACTTGTACTTTGGGCGCCCACCAACCCGGACTTGTAAAACTGAATCGTCCTGCATGAAAATAAGCAGTTTGTGAGAAATTCCCTTTTGTTTGTGGCAAAACTGGAGCGTCTTTCAAACCCGTTTGAGTATTGTATAATTTTGAAACTTGCTCGCCAACACTTGCATCTTTTTCAAGTAAACCTGTGATTATTCTCTTTGCTGTTTTACTTCTATCAAATTTTATTGCTTCTGTTAAATTGTTCGCAGGTCCAAAAGTAAGTACAGCAAAAATGTTATTTGCTTTGTACAAAAAGCTTAACAATGCTTTTGTTTCAGGTTCAGAAGCTGCAAAATCGCCAGAACCTGCTGTAAAAATTGGATAATCGTAAGTCATGTTTTTATCAATATTCACACCTCCGATTCCATCTTCATTAAAAGAACCATCTTTATCATTATCAATACCTTCTGTCAATAATAAATATTTGCCCTTTTCACCTTTTGCTGGGTCTGCTTTTATCAATACTCTTGGGTCTTCTTTACTGATGATAAAATTCCCCGTTGGGTCTTCCACACGAATTTGTGTAATAATTCCATCACCATTCAAATCTTCAAAAGAATCTTCATTGATATAACCATCACGGTCATCATCGGTTTCTGTGTCGTTCCCTCCTCTTTCAAATTTTAGTTTTGCAAAAAACTGTTCTTGAGCATCAGGATTCACACTTGGGATAAAATAAAACGTTTTAGAATCTAATAGTTTAGCAATAGAATCGGTACTTGTTCCAGCCAATTTTTCAGCCATTTGTATCGCCAATTCTGTTCCTGCTAAATGAGTACCTTCTACGCCAGCAATAATCGCAATAGCAGGTTTGTTATTTGCATTACCTTTACTGATTGCCAACGCCCAAATGTCTCGATTGCCTTTACTTTTTCCGATAGATTGAAGAGTAACATTGGAAGCAAATTTTGAACTCAATGCTTTGATTCTTGCAGAAAGCTGTGTGTGGTTTTGGTAAGAATTTTGGGCGGATGTCCATAATGAAATCGACAATAAACCCGATAAAAGGAATAGTTTTTTCATATTTTGTTATGAAGTTTGTTTGAAATGTAATTTAACGCAAAATACTTCTTTGCATCGACTTTTACTATTCTATCTTATGAGATTAGATGTATAGCCCAACTTAGCAGTTATAAGGAGATAAACAGAAGATGAATAAGAAGAAATGACATTGGAAATGCTATAAAACAAAACAGGCATCACATTAGCTGCGATACCTGTAAACACTCTACTATTATCCAATTTAATATTTTAAATGACTACCTGTTTATTTCTTGGGTTAAACAAGTGCATAATTCCCCATGCTAAAAGGTATGCACCACCACATAAGATAAAAATAATATTATAACCAGCAGTAATATTTCCTTGCGCTTTGTAGGTATCTAATAAATAACCTACGATTAATGGGAATAAAATCCCTCCTATTGAACCTGCCATGCCACCTAAACCAACTACCGAACTTACGGCTTTTTTAGGAAACATATCAGAGGCAGTAGTAAAAATATTTGCACTCCAAGCTTGGTGAGCCGCAGCTGCTAAACTAATTAACACTACAGCTTGCCAAATGTTTGTACAATATTGGGCAAAAACGATTGGAACAACCGCAATAGCAAAACTCAACATCGCTGTTTTACGAGCTTTGAATACCGGCCAACCTTTTTTGATTAAATAACCAGATATATAACCTCCGCCAATACTTCCAATGGTAGTTGCAGTATAAACCACGATTAATTCTAAACTTGGTTTCTTTAAATCCAATTGAAAAGTTTCTGAAAAATAAGATGGTAACCAGTAAAGGAAAAACCACCAAATTGGGTCAGTAAGCATTTTACCAAAAATAAATGCCCAAGTCTGACGAATGCCTAACAAATTTACCCATTTTACTGGTTCTTCATGCGAAGTATCTGGTTCATTATCTGACTGAATATATAATAATTCTTCTTTAGATAATTTATTTTGTCTAGCTGGTAATTCATAGCCAATCCACCAAAAAATTAACCAAATAAAACCGACACCACCAGTAATGATAAAAGCAACCTGCCAACCAAAAGTAGCTAAAATAAACGGAACCATTAAAGGAGCCGCTACTGCACCAATATTAGCACCAGAATTAAAAATACCTGTTGCTAAAGCTCTTTCTTTTTTAGGAAACCATTCTGCTACACTTTTGATAGCTGCTGGAAAATTTCCACCTTCGCCCAAACCTAATAATGAACGGAATACGCCAAACCCAAAAGTACTTCCCGCAAAAGCTGTTAAAACACCCGCCGTACTCCACCAAGCTACAGCGATAGCATAACCTAATTTTGTACCAATTTTATCAATAAATCCACCAAAAATCATTAACCCAACGGCATAAGCTGCTTGAAATGCCATCACTAAATTACCGTAATCACTTTCAGTCCAGCTAAATTCTTTTTCTAGTGTTGGTTTTAACAAAGCAATTACTTGTCTGTCAAGATAACTAATTGTGGTCGCAAAAAATAGCAACGCTACTACTCTCCAACGGTATTTACCTAGGGTATTTTCCATGAATTTTTATAAAATGAGGTAAGCTAAATAAGAGTTATGAATGATGAGTGATGAATTGTGAACAGGTCTGAAATATTGATTTATTCACAAAAAACATCATTCATTTTCCATAGACTACTTAATTTAAAAGATTATTTTTTAGATTTTAAACCTTCAACATATTCCATCAAAGAGGCTACTGTATGAGTCAATTCATCAAATTTAGCACTTGCCAATAAACTAGCAGGGAATAATTGAGAACCCATTCCTACCGCTGTTACACCAGCAGAGAACCATTGTTTTAAACTTTCTTCTGTAGGTTCTACGCCACCCGTTACCATTACTTTCACGTTTGGCATCGGCCCTTTCATTGATTTTACAAAACCTGGGCCAACAACATTCCCTGGGAAAATCTTCACGATTTCTGCACCTAATTGTGTAGCTGAATAAATCTCATTCAAAGTAGCTGCTCCCGGAAACCAAGCTACTGCATTTTCTTGACAAAAAGCTCCTACTTCTGCTGTGATGACAGGTTGAACAACAAAATCAGCACCAGCTTCTATAAAAATTTTAGCTTGTTCTACTGTAAAAATAGTACCAATCCCTAATGCCATTTCTGGGCAATTCTCACGAATAAAAGGGTAAATCGCTTTAAAAACATCTAAGGCTTTTGCTCCACGATTGGTAAACTCAAAAGCACGCATCCCGCCATCGTAGCAAGCTTTGATTACATTTTGAGTTAACACAATGTCTTCATGATAAAACACTGGAACTACTGGAAAATCAGCCAGTAATTGATTTAATATTTTGGGTTGAAAAAAAGCCATGCTTGTTTTTTAATTTTTTAAGAAAATTGTTTGTCCATTTCTTTACAGCATTCCTCAATGGCTTCTACCATGCTCGACGAACCAATGTATAATGGCGAGCGTTGGTGAAGATTTTGAGGCTGTATTTCTAAAATTCTCTGTTTACCGTCCGAAGCTTTTCCTCCTGCTTGTTCAATAATAAAAGCTAAAGGTAAACATTCATAAAGTAACCTTAATTTACCATCAAGGTTATGACGAGTTGGAGGGTATAAATATACTCCACCTTTCAAAAGATTTCTATGAAAATCTCCAACCAAAGAACCAATGTATCGACCAGAATATCTTTTTTGTTTACATTCTGTCAAATACTCTTGAATACATTCAGGGAAATCATAGAAATTACCTTCATTGCACGAGAAAATAGTTCCTTCTTGATTTACTTGCATCTGTGGGTGAGAAAGAAAATACTCCCCCAAAGAATTATCATACGTAAATCCGTTTACTCCTTTACCAGTTGTATAAACTAAAATGGTTGAAGAACCATATAAAATATACCCAGCCGCTACTTGTTCGTCACCTCTTTGGATACAGTCCTTTAAAGAAGGTACTGAACCGATGGGTGTTTTTCTACGAAAAATTGAAAAAATTGTACCAATTGAAACGTTAGAATCAATATTCGATGAACCATCCAGCGGATCAATTGCTACGACATACTTAGCATGATTATTTCCAGTCAGAATGATTTCAGGTTCTTCCTCCGAAATGATAGCACAAACTTCTCCACCATTTTTAAGGGCTCTCAAAAAACGAATATCAGCAATGACATCCAATTTTTGTTGGGCTTCACCTTGTACATTTTGCGAACCTAACAGCCCTGTTACATCAGCCAATCCAGCACGATTGATTTCTCGATTCAGGATTTTACTTGCCAAAGCAATATCTCTCAATAATTGCGACAATTCCCCAGAAGCAAATTGAAATGCTTCTTGATTGCGCATAATGAATCGATCTAAAGTAATACCAACAGGTAAAGCTAAGTTTTCATTTTTCATAAAAAAAGCCAATATTAATTGTTAAACAAATAGGTTATTTCAAGTTTACGAGCTGATTTTGAATACAACTCGTAAACGTCAATGACTAAAGGTAATTTTCAAGAATTAATTTTACTGCTTCCACTTTTTGTTGGGTTGCATCGCCGTACTCTTGGAGTTTTCCATAAGCGGCAGCAGCGGCAAAATTGATTACTTCTTGAGCTTCTTGTTTCTGAGATAAACCATAAATTAAGCCTCCCATAAAACAATCTCCACTTCCGATTTTATCTACTACTGAATCAGCAAAAAATACTGGTGACTGATATTGATTTCCCTCTGTAAAAAGAGTTGTATAATATTCAATGCCCGTTTTGTTGTGATCAAATCTATACGTATTGGCTACAAATTTACATTTTGGAAATGCCTTTTGAATGGCTTCGGAAGTTGCTTTTCCATGTGCTGGATAATCATAAGCATCCTGTTTTTCCAAACTTGTTAATAATAATGGGTCAATTTCTATCCCTAATAAAGTATTGGCTGCCCAAAGATTACCCATGATTACATCACAATACTGTGCTAATTCTGGCATAATTTCAGTTGGCTTTTTGCCGTATTTCCATAGTTTTGAACGGTAATTCAAATCTACAGAAATAGTAATATTCATTTCTGAGGCTACTTTCAATACTTCCAAACAAACATCAGCCGCATCTTGATTTAAAGCTGGACTGATGGCACTGAAATGAAACCAAGAAACATCTTTCAAAACTGTTTTCCAGTCAATTTGACCAACTTTCAAAGAGGCAAATGAAGAGTAAGCTCTGTCATAAATCACTCCTGCATTTTTCAAATCTGCACCTTGTGGAAGATAATACGTTCCAATTCTTTCACCAGAAGTATTTATAACCGAAGTATCAATACCTTTATCAGCTATGTAATTTTTAATATCGTTCGCTAAAGAATTTTCAGGTAATGCCGTAAAATAACTCGCATTGATTCCCCAATTTGCTAAAGCCGTAGCCACGTTCAATTCTGCTCCGCCTACAAAAACTGGCATTGAGGTTTCTTTTATCCAAACGCCATTAGCTTTTGGTGAAAGACGCAATAATAATTCTCCGAAACAACAAACTTTGTTCATGATATATCAGCAGTGAGCTGTGAGCCTCTAGCCATGAGCTTAAGAACTCATCGCTCATTTCTCATCGCTAATAGCTCAAAGCTTACATCTATTTAAAATTTAAAATACTCCTTTGCATTATTATAACAGATATTCTGAACCATTTTACCGATCCATTCAATATCGTTTGGTAATTCACCATTTTCGATTTCATTTCCTAACAAATTACAAAGAATTCTGCGGAAATATTCATGGCGTGGGAACGATAAGAAGCTACGAGAATCTGTTAACATACCCACAAAGCGACTCAATAATCCCATGTTCGACAAAGCATTCATTTGTCTTTCCATGCCATCTTTTTGGTCTAAAAACCACCAACCAGAACCGAACTGAATTTTACCAGCTACAGAACCATCATTGAAATTTCCAATCATGGTTGCCATTAACTCGTTGTCACGTGGGTTAAGGTTATAAATAATTGTTTGCGCCAATTGGTCGTATTCGTCTAAACGACCTAAAAACTTAGATAAAGAAGCTGCCTGAGAGAAATCTCCGATTGAATCCCAACCAGTATCTGGACCTAATAAGCGCATTGCACGAGTATTGTTATTTCTCAAAGCACCTAAGTGGAACTGCTGAGTCCATCCTAATCCATGATAAATTACGCCTAGTTGATGTAAAATTGCCGATTTGAATAATAGAGACTCCTCAGCACTGATTGATTCGCCTGCTATTTTTTTCTTCAATACTTTATTAGCTTCTTCTTCGGTGAAATCTGCTGCATAAATTTGCTCCAAACCATGGTCAGCTAATCTTCCTCCCATTGAAGCAAAGAATTCTGCACGAGTTTTCAAAGCTGAAACTAAAGCTTCAAAACTACTGATTTCAGTATTGACAAGTACTCCTAATTTCTCAATGAATGAAGCATAATTAGGATTATCAATTAAAATAAATCTGTCTGGACGAAACGTTGGTAATACTTTAGTATCCAAAGTTCCTTCCTCTTTAATGGCTTGGTGATACTCTAATGAATCTAAAGGGTCATCTGTAGTACAGGCAACTTTTACATTCATTTTACTTAATAAACCTCTAACGGCATATTCTGGTGACTGTAATTTTTCAGAACACTCGTCAAAAATTTTACGAGCAGATGATGGATTTAAAATTTCATGTACATCAAAATAACGCTGTAATTCAAGGTGAGTCCAGTGGTACAATGGATTTCTCATTGTATATGGAACCGTCTCAGCCCATTTTTCAAACTTCTCATAATCAGATTTATCACCTGTACAATAGCTTTCATTGATACCATTCGCACGCATTGCACGCCATTTGTAGTGGTCGCCATAAAGCCAAATCTGTGATAAATTTCCAAAACTTTTGTTCTGAGCAATTTGGTCTGGTGGTAAATGGTTATGATAATCAATAATTGGCATCTCTTTAGCAAACTCATGATACAGTTTACTAGCAGTTGCAGTTTGTAAAAGGAAATCTTCGTCTAAGAATGTCTTCGTGTACAGCATTTTTGTTAAAATTTTGATTTAGTATTGAGAAATTAAATAAACGAGGATTGATTTTGAATCTTAAAATTGAAAATCAATCCTCGATACTCAATTTTCAATCCTATAAAGATACTCCTCGTTTCCAAGGAATAAAATCATCTTGTCCATTTCTAACGGCACAAATTTCAATTTCGCCACTAGCTACTTTTATTGCGTATTCTAAAATACGTTCTCCAGCCTCCTCAATCGTTTCTTCACCTTCAATAATTGTACCCGTGTTGATGTCGATAATGTCTGACATCTTTTCGAATAACTTTGTATTTGTTGCAATTTTCACAACCGGAGCAATAGGATTTCCTGTTGGCGTTCCTAAACCAGTGGTAAATAAAACAAGGTTTGCACCCGATGCTACTTCAGCAGTTGTCGATTCCACATCATTGCCCGGTGTACATAAAAGAGTCAATCCTGCTTTTTTTACTGGTTCTGGATAATCTAAAACCGAAGTAACTGGAGAAGTTCCTCCTTTTTTAGCCGCACCAGCCGATTTAATAGCGTCGGTAATCAAGCCATCTTTGATATTACCCGGCGAAGGGTTCATATCAAAACCTGAACCTACAGCCTTAGCACGGTCGTTATAAGTATTTACTAAATGACTGAACAATTTAGCATCTTCTGGGTCTAAACAACGGTCAGTTAATTCTTGCTCAACACCGCACAATTCTGGGAATTCAGCTAAAATCACCGAGCCACCTAAACCAATCAATAAATCTGAAGTATAACCAATAGCTGGATTCGCTGAAATACCAGAGAAACCATCAGAACCTCCACACTCTAAACCAATACATAATTTACTCAATGGTGCTGGTTTACGGGTATTTTGATTGGCTTCAATCAATCCAACAAAAGTTTGTTTCAATGCCTGAGCCATCAGTTCAGACTCAGTACCAATATTTTGTTGTTCTAAGATGTATAATGGTTTCTTGAAGTCGGCATCACGTTTTGCGATTTCTTCTTGTAAAATACTCGCTTGTGCATTCTGACAACCTAAACTTAATACTGTAGCACCTGCACAGTTTGGATGCGTGATATAACCCGCTAATAATCCACAAAGTGCTTGAGCGTCTTGACGAGTACCGCCACAACCTCCATCATGCAATAAGAATTTTACGCCATCAACATTTGGGAAAAGCTTTTGCTTGGCACTTTTCTCTCCTTGACTTTGTAAATCTGCTTGTAAAATTTCTTCAACAGTTTTTCCTGCTTTGTATAATGCAATCAAATCATGTGTTTGACTTTGATATTCATGTTTACGAGCATAACCTAAATCATCCACCAAAGCTTCACGAAGTACTTCAATATTACGGTTTTCGCAAAACACCAATGGAATTACTAACCAATAATTAGCCGTACCAACACTGCCATTTGCACGATGATAACCGTTGAAAGTTTTGCCTTCAAATTTTGTTAAAGATGGAGCTTCCCAAGCGGCATGGTTTTCACGTAATTCAAAAGAATCTACAGCATGCTTTACATTGAAAATATTGATACTTCCACCTTTTTTGATAAATGATTGAGCTTTCCCTACTAATACGTTGTACATTCTAATCTCTGCTCCTACTTCAAAATCTTGCATAGCAAATTTGTGTTTAGCAGCAATATCTTCTGTCAGTGTATAAGTCTGACCATCCAATTCCACAGTCTGACCTTTCGATAAATCTGCTAAAGCGACAATCACGTTGTCGTTCGGATGAATTTTTAAAACGTTTCTTTTCACGATGAATATTTGATGATTGGTTAAAATTTTAATTCTTTGAGTTCACAGAATAATTAAACTTAAAAGTAAGACTATGCTCTACTATACTCAACCAATTCACCTTTATTAAGATATGATTTTAAAGAAGCCTTTACTGTTTTTTCAATCATAAGATTTAAAAACGTTGCAACGCTTTCCGCAAAACCTGTAATACTTGTCAAATCTGTTTCCCAAAGATTTTTATCACTCAAAACCGATGTTACCAATTCATCACTTGATAAATTAGCCCATTTTGTAAAGAAATACTCTGCTTTATCGTCTTGAATTTGATAATATTCGCCTGCGTGAATTCCATAATATTTACCATTTTCTTCTTTCACAGCCTTCATAAACAATAAATAAGCGGCAAATCCAAAAGCAATATATTCAGGTACGCATTGATAAATTTTATGATATTGCAAAAGCGTTGGAATATTTCTCATCCGCATTTTAGACGTGTACTGCACCGTAATACTTAACCATTGGTGGTCAAGATTTTGGTTACGGAAACGGTCTAGTACTTGCATACCAAATCTTTGCGCTACTTTATCATCTACTTTATAAGGAATACCTAAGCCAATTTCAGCCAACATTAAATTACTGACAAAAGCTGACATTACTTCATTTTGCATGGCTTCTTTTACCGTTTTGAAACCTGCTAAAAAGGCTAAACCACAACTCAAAGTATGTGTACCGTTGAGTAAACGTAATTTTAATTCACGGTATAAATCAATGTTGGGTTCAATGATTACGCCTTCGTCTGCTTGATGAAATGATAATACATTTTTTACCTTCTGATTCCCTTCAATTGCCCACAAACGATATACTTCTGAAACAATCAATAAATCATCTTGATAACCCAATTCAGTTTCAATATTGGCTTTTATTTCGGCACTTGGTTTACCCGGTACAATTCTATCAACTAATGAATTACAGAAAGTTACCGATGATTCTAGCCAATCAATAAATTCTGATTCTAGTGCATTTCTATGTGCCAATTCAAAAATAATACCTTCTAATTTTTTACCATTATCAGTGATTAATTCTGTAGGAACAACCACCATTCCATGTTCTTTACTTCCTTCAAACGCTTTGAATCTAGCATGAAGAAATGCCAATACTTTGCCTGGAAAAGAAATTGGCGGACTTTGCTTAATATCATCCTGCACCAATTGAATTCCTACTTCGGTAGTATTTGAAGTAATAATCTGTAAATCAGGATTTTTAGCACATTCTAAAATAGCATCCCATTCTGTTTTAGCAGACAATACTCTACTGATAGCAGATGAAATGGTATTTTTCTCAAATACATTTCCTTGTTGAATACCTCTTTCACAAATGGTATAAAGGTTATCTTGGCGCTCAAAAGCTTCGGCATCACCTCCGTCAGTTGATTTCACCACGACGATTCTACCATTAAAAATACCTTGCTGATTGGCTTTATTAATAAAGTAATCTGGCAAGCCTCTTAGCAATACGCCCGTTCCAAATTGTAATACCTTTTCAGGTAAATTGAACAAAGATTCAGGAAGAGCAGCGTTGCTTTTACTGAGATTTTTATGATTTTGAGAAGTATTCATGATGATTGAAAATCTTTAATAGAGGATACTTTAGTTGGATTGTGAAATTCGACAACCAACTATTGATTTATATTAATTAATAATGCTTGATTCTTTTTTTAGCTATTAGCAGTGAGCGATGAGCCATGAGCTTTTAAATATTTTAGACTTTAGACTAAAGTATTTAAAGATGAAGAGATTTCTAGTGTTAGAAAAACAATCACTAACTCACAATTCACTAATTCCTTACACAAAGTCTGCTCGCATCGGTGAAAATACATCTATCAATTCTCCCGCTTCTAAGCAAACTGCCCCGTGTAATACTTCTGATGGAACAAAGTAAACATCGCCTTCTTTCAGTACTTTTTTGTCGTCGCCAATGGTGATTTCAAAAGCACCTGCTGAAACATAACTTATTTGCAAATGTGGATGAGAATGAATCGCTCCGACTCCACCTTTTTCAAAAGCTACCTTCACCAGCATAATGTCATCGTTATAAGACATTACTTTTCTTTTAATGCCTCCTCCGAGTTCCTCCCAAGCTACTTGTTCATCAGTCACTAAGGTTAATTCTTTTACTGACAACATATTATTTTTGATTGCTATAATTGCTATATATGTTTTTGGATACTTTTTTACCGAACTCTACTTCCTTCTTCGCTTTTGAAGTATTAGTATTCGATAATTTAATGCCTTGTGAACGCTCACCAGAGATTTTTAACAGTACCTCAGTATTTTCATAGCGAATATCGTCAAGACTTATGTTTTTACTGTTCTGTACCTGCATGGTCGTTTTATCTTTTGTTATCAACGTAACATTTTTCAATGAAATATTTTCCGCTTCAATACAAAGTAAACCAGTATTGACTTGTAAAACAGCATTTTCAATCAAGACATTCTTCACACTCATTTCAGGTAAACCTCTCACTTTAATACCAGTTTCTGCACCTAAACAATTAATATTAGTTACATAAAAATCTCTGAATTGTGGGGTTGCTTCTGATAAAGGTTGAGCGTCCATTTCTGGCAACTCATCTGATTCTCCATTTAAAGCAATAGGGTCTTTTTTAGCGTAATACATATCAAATAACACCGCATCACCAACAATTTCTGTCATTTGAATATTGTTAACGTAGATGTTTTCTACGATTCCACCTCTTCCTCTTGCTGTTTTAAAACGTAAACCAACATCAGTTCCCAAAAAAGAACAATTAGAAACATACATATTTCTTACTCCGCCCGACATCTCCGAACCAATTACAAAACCTCCATGTGCATGATATACTTTGCAATCTTTAATGATAAAGTTTTCTGTGGGTACTCCTCTTTTTCTACCTTGCTCATCTCTTCCAGATTTAATTGTAATGCCATCATCACCAGTATCGAAAGTACAATTTTCCATGATACCATTTCTGCAAGATTCTAAATCAACACCGTCGCTATTTTGAGCATACCAATAGTTTTTAACATCTACGTTTCTCATCGTGATATGGTCACAAAGTAATGGATGGATTGTCCAAGCTGGTGAATTTTGCAGATGAATACTTTCTAATAAAATAAACTTACAACGAGTAAGACTCAACATGTTTGGTCTCAAGAAACCTTTAATATCTTCATAATCTTTAGCCGTTTTTCCATTTGTAAGTTTAGTTCCACCAACAACTTTAGCTCCTTTTCTTGATTGTTCGTTTGGATACCAAGTATTTTGTTCTTCATCTAAAACACCTCCAGATTTTATCAATTTTTTCCATTGAGGTTCTGTTTGTTTACGTTTTTGGATAGCTCTCCAAACATCTCCGCCACCATCAATTACGCCTTCACCAGTTAAACCAATATCGATTAAATCAACACCTGAAATAGGTGCTTGGCAACGATAAGCTTCTTCGCCTTCCCAAGTTGTCGCTATGATTGGATAATCATCAATATTTCTACTGAATTGTAATATTGCTCCTTTGGCAACATGTAAATTCACATTCGATTTCAACACAACTGGGCCTGTCAACCATAAGCCACTCGGAATTAAAACTGTACCTCCGCCCGACTCCGCACAAATTGTAATTGCGTGATTGATGGCCTCAGTATTTAAAGTAATTCCATTTGACTTTGCTCCATAACGGATGATATTAAACGTATCTTTTTTGAATACTGGCGTGTAATACTTTGGCAATTCAAATTCATACTTTTCATGAAATTCTGATTTCTTTAAAAAACTCTTCAAGCCAACATTTGCTTCAACAATTCCTTCGGCTACTAAACTAGCCATGACCGATGCACCATATTTTGAAAAGTGTGTATCGTCGGTAACGCCTTTTGGAAATTTACCGAAAACGCCACCAATGTAGTGCATGAATAATTTCTTTGAACCTTCTACGCCATGTTGTTCAATCACTGCCTTACTTTTAGCATGAAGGTCAATAAAGGCTACTCCAAATTCTTTTGCTACAGCTTTTACCACAGCAGGATACTCTCCATGCTGATCGACGAACTGTCCATTACTATCAAACTTTCTACGCATTACGGGTGTAATCAAAACAGGATTTGCCCCTTTAGCTCTAGTTTCATTGATAAATTTAATAAGGTTATTTCTATAAGTTGTTTGCGGAGCAGCATAACGAGTACTGTCGTTAATCTTCTGGTCGTTGTGACCAAACTGAATTAAAACCCAATCTCCTTTTTTCAATTGTTGGCTTACTGCATCCCAACGTTTTTCAGTGATAAAACTTTTAGTACTTCTGCCATTTACAGCATGATTCTGCACTTGAACAGCCTCATTAAAATAATTTGGAAAAACCATTCCCCAACCCGTTTCTGGACTATCTGCTGGAGCTTTATTGGCACAAGTTGAATCTCCAATGAGAAATACAGTTACTTTATCATCTGCGCTTTTGAAAGCCATCAGGATAACACAAAATATGATACCTAATATTTTTTTCATTGTTAATAGAGATTGTAATTTTTCATAAAATCTTGAGAGTGAAATAAACTGTCGGTTTCGATAGTTAAACAAAACCGACAGGTAAGCAAATTAAATATTCTTATCTTAAAGATGGAATTTCTACAAAATCCATATCTGTAAATAGTTGATTTTCACCAGCCATCGCCCAAATAAATGAGTAATTTGCCGTGCCACAACCTGAGTGAACAGACCAAGGTGGTGAAATAATAGCTTGGTGATTTGAAACAAACAAATGACGTGTTTCTTGAGGTTGTCCCATCAAATGCAATACTGCTTGATTTTGAGGAACATCAAAGTAACAATATACTTCCATTCTACGGTCATGTGTATGTGCAGGCATTGTATTCCAAACACTACCATTTGCCAATACCGTTAAACCCATTACTAATTGACAACTACGAATACCATCTAAATGAATGTATTTATAAATCGTTCTTTCATTAGAAGTAAGATTACTTCCCAAATTCACTGGCGAAGCCTCTTCTTTTTTCATCAAACGTGTTGGATAAGCTTGATGAGCTGGAGAAGAAATCAAAAAGTACTGAGCTGGATTATTGGCATCTATACTTTCGAATGAAACAGACTGAACGCCTTTTCCTAAATACAAACAATCTAATTTATTAACCAAAAAAGCTTCACCATCAGCAGTAATTTTGCCATCACCACCAACATTGATAATACCTAATTCTCTTCTTTCCAAAAAGTATTCACTTTTCAAAGCGTCATAATTTGGTAAACTTACCGCTTCACCAACTGGCATTACACCACCAGTAATTACTCTATCGTAATGAGTATAAGTTAAACTTACTTGGTTCGCTTCAAACAATTTTTCGATTAAAAAATTAGCTCTTAGGCTTTCCGTATTCATTCCAGCCACTTCTTTTGGGCTACTTTCGTATCTACTTTGCATAGGATTAAATATAAATAATTGAATAATAAAAATATAAGATGATTAGCGTCCCATCCAACCACCATCTACAACTAAAATCGTTCCGTTTACATAAGCACCAGCTTCTGAAGCCAAGAATACTACTGGACCCATGAAATCTGTAGGCTCGCCCCAACGACCAGCAGGAATACGATCTAAAATTGATTTACTTCTTTCAGCATCAGCTCTTAAAGCAGCAGTATTATCTGTAGCGATATAACCTGGAGCAATCGCATTTACATTAACTCCTTTTGAAGCCCACTCATTTGCCAAAGCTTTTACAACACTGCTAATTGCACCTTTTGAAGCTGCATAACTAGGAACGTTAATACCACCTTGAAAACTTAATAAAGAAGCCGTAAAAATAATTTTACCTGAACCTCTAGCTACCATGTCACGACCGAATTCACGAGCTAAAATAAACTGAGCATCCAAATTGATTGATAAAACTTTATCCCAATATTCGTCAGAATGTTCAGCTGCTGGATTTCTTAAAATCATTCCGGCATTATTAATCAAAATATCAATATTACCATGTTTAGTTTTTACTTCATTAATAAAAGCATAAAGTGTTTCTCTCTCACTTAAATCTACATTATAACCTGTAAAATTTCTACCAAAACTTCTCACTCCTTTTTCAATTTCACTATTTTCTGGTTCAATGGTAAGGGCTGCACCTACGATGTCTGCTCCTGCCTCTGCCAAAGCTAATGCCATTCCCATTCCGATACCTCTGTCACAACCAGTAACCAAAGCCACTTTACCTTCTAAACTAAATAATGATGATAAACTCATAAGTTCCGTTTTTTTTAATTATTCCAAGATTTTAAAAAATTAGTAAGAAATTAGTCCTACTAAGCCCTGAACAAACCTATACTTAATAAATACAGCGTTCAAGTAAATATTGGAATATTTTTATGCAAACGTTATCGGGAACGTTCTCATTCAGAAACATTTTTATACTTATTCAATAGATTTTGATACTTTTAGTAGAATATCATTATTTTAGGTATTTTTAGCTCATAAAAAACTCATACTTTTGTAATTGTACAAATCAAAGAACAAAACATTGGAACTGATTACAATCAAAGATATTGCTAAAGCATTGAATTTATCCACTTCCACAGTGTCAAGAGCTTTGCGTGGAAGCTATGAAATTAATCCTGATACTAAAAAGCTGGTTATTGAATATGCTGAAAAGTATAACTACCGCCCAAACCCAATTGCACTGAGCTTAAAAGAGAACAAAAGCAGGTCAATCGGAGTAATTGTTCCTGAAATTGACAATCCTTTTTTCTCGCAAGTAATTAATGGAATCGAAGCAATTTCATACAATCGAGGTTATCACGTTGTAATTTTTCAAAGTCATGAATCTTTTGAAAGAGAAAGTATCAATCTAAAGCATATTGCTTCAAGAAGAGTTGATGGTTTGCTGATTTCTTTAGCTGGCGAAACGAATGATGTTTCTCAGCTCAAAGAACTTCATGAAAAAGGAATGCCAATTGTTTTGTTTGATAGGGTTTCGGATGAAATTAACACCCATAAAGTAATCTCTGACAATTTTGAAGGAGCATTTACTGCTACGGAACATCTTATTCGTGAAGGAAGAAGAAGAATTGCGCACATTACAGCTTCGCCTTATTTATCGATTACTAAAGAAAGAGTAAAAGGTTATATCGCTGCGCTTAATAAATATGAAATTCCAGTCGATGAAGCCATGATTAAATACTCCAATTATTCTTCAGAAAATATGGAATTAATCATTGATGAACTTTTATCTGAAACGAATCCTCCAGACGGAATTTTAACGGTAAGTGATAGACTCGCTTTAGGTTGTTTGGCTACTTTAAAGACGAAAAAAATTACGATTCCTGAACAAATCTCAATTGTTGGCTTTACAAATCTCAAGGCTGCCTCTATGCTAGAACCAGCCTTGACGACCGTCGTTCAACCTTCATTACAGATGGGTCAACGTTCTGCGGAATTACTGTTGGATTTAATTGAGCGAAAGACTTCAAGTATTCCTACGACTTATCAAACATTCAAACTTTATACAGAATTGATTATTAGAGAATCGTCGGTGGTTGGATAAGTTGTTTAGCTTGGGCTGTGAGCTTTAAGCCTTGAGTTAAAGCTTAGCTCAAAACTGACAACTCAAAGCTCATAGCTCAAAACTCACCCCTAAACCGTCACCATCGCCTTAATCACTCTTGAACTTGGATCAAGCCATGATTCAAAAACATCAGGTAATTCTTCAAACGCTGCTTCATGCGTAAGCCAAGCCTGTGTTTGAATATTTCCTTCTTCCATATTTTTAATAATCATTTTAAAATCAGCAGGAAGTGAATTTCTACTAGCAAAAAGTGTCATTTCCTTGCGGTGAAAATCTGGATCAAAGAAAGTAACATCGCCTTGAAATAAACCAACGAAAACTAATTTTCCACCAAAAGCTAAATATGAAAATGATTTCATCATCGACTGTGGATTACCCGTAGCATCAAAAACCACCGTTGGTAATACTCCATTCAAAGTAGCTTTTAAATCATCAGCAGTGAAACCTTCTTTTGCCAAAACGGAAACATCAGTATCAAATAATTCCTTCGCAAAATCAAGTCTTTGTACATTAAAATCCATCACGACAATTTTAGCACCATGCAATTTTGCAAACTGAATGACAGATAAACCAATCGGACCAGCACCAATCACCAACACAATATCATTCTGCCTAACACTTGCTCTTTGTACAGCATGTGCGCCAATACCCAAAGTTTCTACCAAAGCCAATTGTTCATAACCTAAAATCTTTGAACGGTGTAATTTATGAGCAGGAATTTTCACGTACTCAGTCATTCCACCGTCGGTATGCACACCCATTACTTTGATGTTCTCACAACAGTTTTGTTTGTTATTCAAACAAGCTTGGCATTTTCCACAGTTTAGATAAGGTTCAACGGATACTTTATCACCAATACTTAATTCACTTGTATCAACAGCTTTTCCTAAAGCAATAACTTCTGCTCCTAATTCATGACCTAGTACTCTTGGATACGAAAAAAAAGGTTGTTTTCCTCGATAAGCATGATAATCCGTTCCACAAATACCAATTTTATGAATTTTGATAAGCGCTTCGTTATCGGCCAACTTATCATCAATTTCCCTTGAGATTAACTGAAACTCACCAGGTTGATTTAGAATAATTGTTTTCACTAATTTTAATATATTTAATTATGCTTGATTAAAAACTATACCGAAATCATTTGTAAAGACGTTAGTCTCTCAACTGCGAACAAATGAGTTCGCAGTGATTTTAACTAAACATTACAAATAACTATTTGATTAGACCTATATGGTTTTTCGTAATTATCTTATAAAAATCAAGTTTATGCTTTTACTTTCGAACCTTTCCAACCGAAGTAAAAAACAACAAAGAAGCAAAGCAATGGAACAGAATAAGCCACTTGAATGCTCATCAAATCTGAAATTCTACCCATGATAAGTGGAAAAATTGCTCCCCCAACAATTGACATAATTACTAATGATGAGCCAATTTTAGTTTCTTTCCCTAACGATTGAATACTTAAAGAGAAAATTGTTGGAAACATGATTGACATAAAGAACTCTACTCCAATCAAGCCATATACCGAAATCATTCCGCCATAAATAACTACTACAGTCAACAAAACAATATTTGCTAAAGCGTATATGGCTAGAAGTATATTTGGACTGATGTATTTCATTAAGAAAGTACCTATGAATCGTCCAACCATAAAACATAATAGCGCAGCCGATAAATAATTGGCAGCTGTTTTTTCATCAATACCAGCCGTTTTCCCTAAATAGCGAATAAAGAAGCTAGATACACATACTTGTGCGCCCACATAAAAAAACTGAGCAGCAATTCCCCAAATTAAATGTTTATGACGCATAATCGACTGACTTCCTGTTGGTAACTCAATATCATGCCCAGCTTCAGTAATTTCAGGCAATTTACTTTTGTACAATAAAACAGCAACCAATAATACGATAATACCGATGATTAAATAAGGCAATTTTACAGTTGCTGCTTCGCCATCTAAAAATACACTCATTTGCTCTGTCGTCATTGAAGCCGTTTCAGCACTGGTTAAAGTATTGCCAGATAAAATAAAAAGTCCTCCTAATAACGGAGCAATCGTAGCTGCCAAACCATTGAAAGATTGAGCAAGGTTTAATCTTTGAGCTGCCCCTTCTGGTTCACCTAACACAGTCATATAAGGATTAGCAGCTGTTTCTAAAAATGTTAACCCACTAGCAATCACAAATAAAGCTGTCAAGAAAAGTCCAAAAACTCTTGTATTAGCCGCAGGAATAAATAAGAAAGCACCAATAGCAAATAAAAGTAAGCCAGCAATGATACCAGTTTTATAACCAAATCGTTTCATTACCATACCTGCTGGTATAGCCATGATGAAATAAGCAATAAAAAAAGAGCCATCAATTAATGAAGATTGAAAATCAGATAACTGACAAGCTTTTTTAAGGTGTGGAATTAGAATTGGATTTAAATTATGTGCAAATCCCCAAAGGAAAAACAAGGTAGTCAATAAAATAAAAGGTACTAAATATCTGTTTTTCATAAATAAATATTTTAATAGTTTAAGATTGATACATGTTGAATCGTCTATAACAAGTAGAAAAAATCATAAACTACTCTTCTTTTTCATTAATAATTTGATAATACAAAGAAAAAACATTTACAAACATATATCATTCACATTATTATCAAAGATTTATGGTATTTTAGCATGATTCTTTCAGCTTTGCCTCTTAAATTAAGATTTTTGTATAAAAATTAAGATAGTAGGTCAAAGTACAAAACCAATAGGTCAAAAAAGCTCATGGCTCAAAGCTAGCAGCTCTTAGCTTAAATTAAAGATATGTTTTCATTTTTAAAAAAATCATCAGATACTCCTAAAGTCACAGATTTTTCATTTATTGGTACAGATATTCATTCTCATCTCATTCCTGGAATTGATGATGGCTGTACAAATATTGAGAACTCAATTATTTGTATTCAAAAATTAAAAGAATTAGGCTTCTCTAAAATCGTTACTACGCCACATATAATGGCTGAAGTATATCCTAATACGCCTGAAGTGATTAAAGACGGATTAAAAACCTTAAAAGAAGCACTCATTGAAGCTAATATTGACATTGAAATTGAAGTAGCAGCAGAATATAAAATTGATGAGCAATTTACAGGATTATTAGAGAACGATAATTTATTAACCTTTGGAGATAAATATATTCTAGTAGAGTTTTCATTTGTGGCAGCCCCAATCAATTTAGAAACAACTATTTTTAATTTACGGACAAAAGGATATCGACCAATCATTGCACACCCTGAAAGGTATTTATACCTGAGTGAAAACCTTAGTAAATTTGAAGAATTAAAAGCATTAGGCTGTCATTTACAGCTAAACTTAATGTCTTTAGTAAATCAGTATGGAGGCAAAGCCAATGAAGTAGCTAATAAATTATTAGATATGAATGTCTATGAGTTTTTTGGAACAGATTTACACAGACCAGAAGATTTGAGAATATTAAATAAAGTATTACAGTCCAAAAGTATTCTCAGTAAAATATCAAAATTGAAACATTTAAATCAAAAAGTATAAAATAAAAAAGGCTTGAGAATTTAGTTCTCAAGCCTTTTTTATTTCTATTAATATGCCATGTCTTCACCTCTGAACATATTATAGACAGTCATTATTACTATCTTAAAATCAAGCCAAGGCGTCCAGTTTTCGATATACCAAATATCAAATACAACTCTTTTTCTCATCAAACTGAAATCTTTTGTTTCACCTCTCAAACCATTTACTTGTGCCCAGCCAGTTACTCCTGGTTTTACCCAGTTACGTAAAGCATAATTATTTATCAAAGCCTGACTTTCAATGTTATGTTGTACTGCATGTGGTCTAGGTCCAACAACTGACATTGAACCACCTATTACATTTAAAAACTGTGGAAGTTCATCTAAATTAGTTTTTCTCAGGAATCTACCGATTTTAGTAATCCTTGGGTCATTTTCAGTAGTTTGTTGAAATTTACCATCGACTATTACTTTGCTTTCGCTATACATAGTCCTAAACTTCAAACAACGAATGATTTCTCTATTTCTTCCCCATCTTTCTTGAATAAAGAAAATACTTCCTTTTGATTCAAGTCTAATCAGTATGGCAATTATTGGGAACAACCAAGAAAAAATAAATATCGACAGCAATAAACTAAAAATCAAGTCAATGGCTCTTTTAATGAGTCTCCAATGCAATTGATTCAGAGGTTCGTCTCTTACTGTAATCATCGGAAAATTACCGAACATTCCCATTTTAAATTTATTCGAGCTAAATCTGAAGTAATCAGGAATAATTCTAGTTCTAATAGCATTTCGTTCACCAGCAGCTATAATTTTATCTAACTGTTGTTTATTGAACTGAGGCATTGCAACAACAATTTCATCAATGCTATTTTCAATTATAATTTTATCAACTTCCTCAAAATTGCCTTTATACAAACCGTTGAGATACACAGACTTTGTTTCATCTATAAAACCTACTGGATTATAACCGAATTGAGTATTATTCTTTACAAAATCAAAAAACGAAATACCCATTTCTGAGCTACCTACAATTAACAAATTCCTAGTATTTCTACCTTTTTTTCTAAGGAATTGGAAAAACTTTTTTAGTAAATATTTTTTGATAGCAAGAAACAAAAAAAGCATTCCGCAATATTCCACAACAAACCTACGAGCATTATCCCTATCATTAAGAAAAAATAAAAAGAGGATTATAACTAATGCTTGAATAGCAATAACTGGTACTAATAGTAGAAATTCATCAATAAATTTAAGCGTTCTAAAATCATCATAAACATGAATAATTTTACTAGAAAAGTACCAAACTATTACTAAAATCACAAAAACCTCTCTATCGTGAATAAAATTATTACGATTACTAACTACTGAAGTCAGATAAAAAGAAAGTGACAACACTAAAATATCAGTGAGTAATCGTAAATAATAATTTTCTCTTCCAAAGTAGTCTTTCATCATAAATTTATATTTAATGTGCTATTGATTGATTTCTCATGAGGCAAATTTACAATCTATGTTGGATAGTCACAAAAAAATCTATTAAACGGTATATTTATAAGAGTGTTACAGTTTTAAAAAACTGAGTTTAAGCATGTAAAAAAGAAAGCATAATTTATAAGTATCTGATAAACAACTCCATAAAGAATTATTTTTCCTTAAATTTCAATTTACATTGAAAATAAAATATTTACAAAATAAACACAATAAAAATCAAAATATTACAATATTTTGATTTAAATGACAAAAAGCAATACAACATAATATCGTATTGCTTTTTGTTATGATTGAAACCCATAATTCTCAATAAATTAATATGCCATTTCTTCTCCTTTAATTACATTATAAACTGTCATGAATATAATTTTGAAGTCTAACCCTAGAGACCAATTTTCGATATACCAAATATCATATTTTACTCTTTGTTCCATCTGCTCAATAGTTTTAGTTTCTCCTCTATATCCATTTACTTGAGCCCACCCTGTGATTCCCGGCTTAATCCAATGTCTTACCAAATAGC
Source organism: Arcicella rosea (assembly GCF_040543805.1). NCBI lineage: Bacteria > Pseudomonadati > Bacteroidota > Cytophagia > Cytophagales > Flectobacillaceae > Arcicella > Arcicella rosea. Next base: position 77,186 of record NZ_JBEUMS010000008.1, on the reverse strand, counting down.
TATCTACTTCATCCTTAGTACGAATATTATGTTCATGCGCATGTGGTCTTGGTCCAACTATTGACATATCACCTAATAAAACATTTATAAACTGAGGTAATTCATCTAAGCTTGATGATCTCAAAAACTGCCCTAATCTAGTAATTCTTGGGTCATTCATCTGAGCTTGATTAAATGTACCTTTCTCAGTAACATCCTTACTTTCAGCTTTCATCGACCTAAACTTAAAACATTTGAATTTCCTATTATCCTTACCCCAACGATATTGTCTAAAAAATACAGGTCCTTTAGAATCCAACTTAATTAAGATAGCAACGATTGGAAATAACCATGAGAAAATAAATACAAAGACAAATAATGAGAATACAATATCAAAAACTCTTTTTACTAATCTCCAATGATATTCTTGTAGAGGTTCACTTCTAAAAGTGATTAATGGATAATTACCAAAAAACTTGAATTGTAATCTACTTGGATAATAAGTAATATAACTTGGAACAATTTTAGTTCTAATCGCCCTTCTTTCTGATAATACAAATATCTTTTGCATCAAATGATTGGAAATCTCTTCTGTAGTGATAATGATTTCATCAATTTTATAGTCCTCATTCATTGTTAGAAATTTCTGTAAATCTCCTAAATAAGTGTTTCCACCAAAATCATAACCCTCTTCCTCTTTAGCGATAATACCAATTACTTTAAATCCATAATGAGGGTTATCTTGAATTTGTGATATTAGATTTGAAGTAATTTCATTATAACCAACAAAAACTACATTTTTTATATTCCCACCTTTTTGACGGTACTTTAATAGTATTTTTTTAATAATGTAGTTTTTAATAATTAAGACGATTGATAGAATGATAATGTAAGCCAGAACAAATCGTCTAGTATATTCATGTCTATTCAAAATAAATAAAACCTGTCCAGCAACAATAGACTGTATTAGCACATTCTGAAAAATCAACAACAATTCTCCTATATACCTTTCTGTTCTAAAATCATCATAAGTACTAGAAATTTTAGTAGAAAAGTACCAACCTATAATAAGTAATATTAATAATATGCTATCACTTTTTTCAAATTCAGGTTTAGTGATAAACGAGGAAAATACAAAAACACATACGATAGCGATGATATCAGACAACAACCTGAAATAGCTCACTTTACTTATACTTTGAGGCATAATAGAAAATATTTATTTGGATGTTAGCGAATTATAAATGCTGAATGACAATAATTGAATTTAAACTTTTAGCTCAAAATGAAAAACAATTATTTCTTAGAATATTTACAAAAATGGCACAATCGTTACCGTTTAATAAATAGATGAGGGATTTCTAATAAATTTAACTTAAATAATCGTAAATTCGAATACTATTTAATATTGTTTATCATTTACACATCTTAACCTTCTTTACATTATGAACAATGAATCAAAATACACACTTCAAATATGGGGACGAATTACTTTAATCATCCTTTTGGCAGCACTGACTTATTTTATTAATTTTTAAAGAATAAAATAAGTATTAAAAAAGCCACCATCTTTAGAGATTGGTGGCTTTCTTTTTTATTTTTACCTTTATATAAAAAGAATAGATTAAATAATCCTACTCACCAATCTTGTTTAGGATTTAAGTTCTTTTAAACAAACTGTTAAACTATCTCTCCAATAAGGAATTTGAATTCCTAATGAACTTTTAATCTTACTTTTATCCATTACAGAATAAGTAGGTCTTGTTGCTTTTGTAGGATATTCTATTGTTTTTAGAGGCTTTACTTTAACTGGGCAGTTTGCCAATTCAAAAATCGCTTTAGCAAAATCATACCAAGAAGTCACTCCTTCATTACTATAATGGTATAAACCATAAGCATCACTTTTAGAAGTAATTATTTCCAAAATACAACCAGCTAAATCAACTGCATAAGTTGGCGAACCTACTTGATCAATAATAACCCCTAATTCATCTCTTTCTTTGCCTAATCGTAACATCGTTTTGACGAAATTATTAGCAAACTCAGAATACAACCAACTAGTTCTTAATGTAAAATATTGACTAGTAATCTGTGAAATCCCTTGTTCCCCTTCTAATTTTGTCAAGCCATATACGTTGATAGGTTCGGCAATATCTTCCTCATTCAAAGCTTTTGCAAGATTTCCTTCAAAAACGAAATCTGTAGAAATATGGATTAAGGTTGTATGAAATTGAGCACAAGCTTTAGCAACATTTTCAGCCCCTGTTTTGTTAATTAGCCTTGATAAATCTATTTCATCCTCTGCTTTATCCACAGCTGTATATGCAGCACAATTAATAGCATATTTAGGTTGATATTGCTCAAATAGACCTTTTAGCAACTCTTTATCAAGTATATTACCTTGAATTTCATCTAAATAAATCAACCCTTCTATTCCACGAGTATCTGCTACTTTCTTTAGACATTGACCTAACTGTCCAACACCTCCAAAAACTAAAATATTCATATTATCTTCAATTAAATAAAGTACGATTCAAATGTTGGCAATATCAAGTCCTTATCAGATATATTAGGATTTTCAACTGGCCATTCTATCTTCAGAACAGGGTCATTCCAAATGATTCCACCTTCTGATGCTTTATTATATCCTGCGGTACATTTATAAGAGAATATACTATCTTCTAAAGCTAAAAAACCATGAGCAAAACCAACTGGGATATAAACCATTTTGTTAGATTTTCCATCTAATTCAAAAAATTCCCATTTCCCAAAAGTTGGAGAATCAGGTCTAATATCAACTGCCACATCCAGTACTCTTCCTGTAATTACTCTAACAAGTTTCCCTTGGGCAAACTCTCCTTGCTGAAAATGCAAACCTCTTAAGACACCCTTTACAGAGAAAGACTGATTGTCTTGAACAAATTCTGATGGCAAACCTTGTTTAGCCCATGTAATGCTGTTGAATGATTCAAAAAACACTCCCCTAGCATCTTCAAACACAGGAGGTTCTAAAATCAAAACGTCTTTTAAACTAGCTTCAGTAACTTTCATTGAATTAATTTAGTGTGTTTGGTTATAAAATGATTATCTTTTTAATCTAACAAACCTAGTAAATACTTACCATATCCACTTTTCACCAGTGGTTCTGCTACTTTTCTGAGTTGTTCTTTATCAATGAATCCCATTCTGTAAGCTACTTCTTCAATACAACCTACTTTGAGTCCTTGTCTTTCTTCAATCACTTGTACAAATTGTCCTGCTTGCATTAAGGATACAAATGTTCCAGTATCTAACCAAGCTGTTCCTCTGTTCAATACACCAACTTTTAGTTTCCCTTGTTTCAAGTACTCCTTGTTCACATCCGTAATTTCATATTCTCCTCTTGGTGAAGGTGCTATGTTTTTAGCAATTTCAACCACTGAGTTATCATAGAAATATAAACCTGGTACTGCATAATTAGATTTTGGTTCAACTGGCTTTTCTTCAATTGAAAGTACATTGAAATCATCATCAAATTCTACTACTCCATATCTTTCTGGGTCATGGACTTGGTAGGCATACACTACGCCACCTTCTGGGTCGTTGTTGGCTTGAAGTAATTTACTTAATCCACTTCCGTAGAAAATATTATCTCCTAAAACTAAGGCTACTTTATCATCACCGATAAACTCTTCTCCAATTACAAAAGCCTGAGCTAATCCGTTTGGTAAAGGTTGTTCTGCATATTCAAATCTACAACCCACTTGCGAACCATCTCCCAAAAGCTTTTTGAAATGTGGTAAATCGTGAGGAGTAGAAATAATTAAGATTTCTTTGATGCCCGCCAACATCAGAATTGAAAGCGGATAATAAATCATTGGTTTGTCGTAAACAGGCATTAATTGTTTACTTACTGCTAATGTTAGTGGATGAAGACGGGTTCCCGAACCACCAGCTAGAATAATTCCTTTCATTTTTTCTTGGTTTATCGGTTTGTGTACATTGAATCGTAATAGTTTTGATAATTTCCTGAAGTAACATTATCAAGCCATTCTTGGTTATTTAAAAACCAATCTACTGTTTTCTCAAGTCCTTCTTCAAATTGCAAAGATGGTTTCCAACCTAATTCATTCATGATTTTTGTAGCATCAATGGCATATCTCAAATCATGTCCAGCACGGTCAGTAACATAAGTGATTAACTGTTCAGAAGTACCTTCTGGTCTTCCAAGTTTACTGTCCATCGTTTTACAAACTAACATAACGATGTCTATATTTTTCCATTCGTTAAAGCCACCAATATTATAAGTTTCGCCTAGTACTCCGTTATGAAAAACTGTATCAATTGCTCTAGCATGGTCAACCACAAATAACCAATCTCTTACATTTTCACCTTTTCCATAAACAGGCAATGGTTTATTGTTCAAGATGTTGTGAATCATCAATGGCAATAATTTCTCTGGGAAATGATTTGGACCATAGTTATTAGAGCAGTTAGTAATCACAACTGGTAATTTATAAGTATTACCATAAGCTCTTACAAAGTGGTCAGAAGAAGCCTTTGAAGCAGAATAAGGAGAGCGAGGGTCATAAGGAGTTGTTTCTGTAAAGAAATCTTCTGGATTGTGTAATTCTCCATAAACCTCATCCGTAGAAACATGGTAAAAACGCTTTCCTTCATAACCAGATGCCTTCCAAGTATTTTTAGCAGCGTTCAATAAATTACAAGTACCTACAACATTGGTCATGACAAAAGCCATTGGTTCAGAGATAGAACGGTCAACATGAGATTCAGCAGCTAAGTGAATAACCCCATCAAACTGATGTTCAGCAAATAAAGCATCAATGAAACCGGCATCCACAATATCACCTTTTACAAAAGTATAATTCGGTTCATTTTCAATATCCCTTAAATTTTCCAAATTTCCAGCATAAGTCAATTTGTCCAAATTGAAAATCTGATAATCGTGATACTTAGTAACAAATAGTCTGACAACATGTGAGCCAATAAAACCTGCTCCGCCTGTGATTAATAGTTTCTTCATAAACAAGTCTGTCGTTAATCTAAATACTTTTATTTCTTTTCAAACTCTCTATGATTAGCCATCTTGAATAATTCATCCTTCGATAAGGATTTGAAGTATTCATAAGTAATCTTCAAGCCTTCTGAACGACTCACTTTTGGTTCCCAACCTAGTATTGCTTTCGCCTTCGTAATATCTGGTTTACGTTGCTTAGGGTCATCTGTTGGTAATGGTAATGATATCAACTTCTGTTCTGTTCCTGTCAATTTGATGATTTCTTCGCCAAATTCCTTAATCGTTATCTCATCTGGATTACCAATATTTACTGGTTGGGCATAATCACTCAATAACAAACGATAAATTCCTTCGACCAAGTCATCTACATAACAGAAGGCTCTTGTCTGTGAACCATCACCAAACATCGTTAAGTCTTCACCTCTTAAAGCTTGACCGATAAATGCAGGCAATACTCTACCGTCATTCAGGCGCATTCTTGGTCCATAAGTATTAAAGATTCTAACAATTCTTGTCTCTAAACCGTGGAAAGTATGATAAGCCATCGTCATCGCCTCTTGGAAGCGTTTCGCCTCATCATAAACGCCTCTTGGCCCTACTGGATTTACATTACCCCAATACTCTTCTGGTTGTGGATGAACTGTTGGGTCTCCATAAACTTCTGAGGTTGAAGCAATCAATACTCTTGCTCCTTTTACTCTTGCCAAGCCAAGACAGTTATGAATACCCAATGAACCAACTTTTAACGTTTGGATTGGAATCTTCAAATAGTCAATCGGAGAAGCTGGAGATGCAAAATGAAGAATATAATCTAATTCTCCTGGTACATGGATAAACTTAGATACATCATGATGATAAAATTCAAAGTTCGGTAATTTGAAAAGGTGTTCGATATTCTTCAAATCACCAGTAATCAAATTATCCATCGCTATCACATGATAGCCTTCTTTGATAAATCTGTCACAAAGGTGGGAACCCAAGAAACCCGCTCCACCTGTTATTAATACTCGTTTCATATTTTTAGCAGCAAGCTTTAAGCTATCAGCTTTTTTATTATTTATTTCCCTAATCTCAAAGCTCATAGCTTAAAGCTCACAATTATTTTACCGTTTCTCTACCAATTGAATAATAAGTATATCCCAATTCCTTCATTTGTTCTAATTCATACAAATTACGTCCATCGAAGATTACTTTATCTTTCAATAACACTTCCATCACCTCAAACTCTGGAGTACGGAATTGTGGCCATTCAGTCATTATTAATACTGCATCTGCATCTTTAATGGCTTCGTAAGGACCTTTGGTATAAGTAATTGCATCTCCAATCACTCCTTTCACATTCTCCATCGCCTCTGGGTCGAAGGCTTTGATGATAGCTCCTTCCGCCAACAATTCTTTGATATTGTACAAAGCTGGTGCTTCACGAATATCATCTGTATAAGGTTTGAAGGCCAAGCCCCACATTCCAAATACTTTTCCTTTCAAATCTCCGCCAAAATGTGCTTTGATATGTGGAATTAATCTAGTCTTTTGATCTTCATTAACAGTCATTACTGCTTTCAATATCTGAAACTCATAGCCAGAATCTTTTGAAGTCTTCTCTAATGCTTGAACATCTTTGGGAAAACAACTTCCACCGTAACCAATTCCTGCAAATAAGAAACGCTTGCCGATACGTGAATCTGTTCCGATTCCTCTACGAATATCATCTACATTCGCTCCAACCATTTCACAAAGATTCGCAATTTCGTTCATGAAAGTAATCTTAGTCGCCAAGAAAGCATTCGCAGCATATTTCGTCATTTCTGCTGAACGTTCGTCCATGAAAATAACAGGATTCCCTTGGCGTACCAAAGGTGCATATAATTTCGTCATTACTCCTTTAGCTTTCTCTGAACTCGTACCAATTACTACTCGGTCGGGTTTCATGAAATCTTCTACAGCAACTCCTTCTCTTAAAAATTCTGGATTCGATACTACATCGAATAATTCTGTTGAAGCATTCTTAGCAATGGCAGCATGAACTTTCTCTGCTGTACCAACTGGTACGGTACTCTTGTCGATGATGACTACATATTGATCTAAAATTGGTCCTAAATCATTCGCAACCTTCAATATATATTTTAAATCGGCTGAACCGTCTTCCCCAGGAGGTGTTGGCAAGGCTAAGAAAATTACTTTAGCATCCTTAATCCCCTCAGCTAAATCTGTCGTGAATTTCAAACGACCCTCTGCTGTATTTCTGTTAAATAAAACATCAAGACCTGGTTCATAAATAGGTATGATACCATTCTTCATCTTATCAACCTTCTTTGCATCAATATCTACGCAAACTACTTGATTACCAGTCTCTGCAAAACAAGTACCAGTTACTAATCCTACATATCCTGTGCCGACTACTGCTATTTTCATAAAATTTGTTTTTTTGTATAAATATCTAATAATTAGATTGTGTTAGTTTAATGTATATAAGGATAATAATTGCATTTTAATGATTAATGAAATATCCTATTGAAAAAAACTCTATAAAAAAATAAAGGGATACCTACTAAGTACCTATGTGCAAGTCTTCTTGGTTCTAAAAAAAGACGGTATAACCACTCAAATCCTAATTTAGTGACAATTTTGGGGGGTAATTTAACAGAGCCACTTATCCAATCCAAAAAAGCTCCTCCTAAAATAATAACTTTGGCATTGAGTTTATCTCTATTTTCAATAACCCATTTTTCCTGAAGTGGCATACCAAAACCTACTAATAAAATATCAGGGGAAAATTTATTTATAATCTTTATGACTTCGTCATTTTCTTCATTTGATCTGTTAAAATAGCCATGGTAACCATCAATAGATAATTGATAACCTTTAGAATGTATAACATCAATAGATTTCGAGAATATACCAGGTTTAGCCCCTAATAAAAAAATAGAGTAACTTTCTGACTGACAGAAAGAAAAGAATTCCCAAAGCCATCTATTATATGCAATCTGAGGCGGAATCTCCTGTCCTAAAAAATAGGCTCCTAATTGAATACCCTTACCATCACATAATACAATAGAACAAGTGTTTAAAAAATTAGCGAACCATTCTTCCTCATAGGCAATATTTGCAGAGTATATGTTGAGGTAATCTATAACAGACTGTTTGTTGCTTCTAATTAATCCTTTAATTTCTTCATGAAGCTCTTCAACAGACAAAATATTTACTTTGGCTTTTAAAATTTGGATTGATTTCATTTCTTTAGGTTTACTAAATGAAGTAGAGTATTATATCCAATTAATTCAGATAATATACTAACACCTTAATTTATAATGTTCAATATATCCATTTAACATTTCTGACTTATGAAATTGCTTAAAAAATGTACTCCCTTTTAGAAGCTCAGCATTTGTTTTATACACAGAGATATTCTGAGCCATCGTTCGAATAGCATTGGATAAGCCTATTGCATCTTGAGACTGAATCAAAATACCATTATCTTTAACAAGAGATTTTGATGATCCTACATTTGTAGCGATTATAGGAACAGACAAGGAGCTCGCTTCAATAAAAACATTAGGAAACCCTTCAAAAATAGAAGATTGAACTAATACATCAGCTATAGATAATAAAGCATTTACATCAGTTCTATGCCCTAGAAAATGAACTTTATCAATAATATTATTTGAAATACACATTTCTTTTAACTCATTTTCTAAAGGTCCTTCTCCAACGAATAATACAGCAAAATCTATATCAGAAATTCTAGCTAAAGCTTCGATTAATAGATGTTGATTTTTCTGCTTGGACAAACGTCCTAAACTTAAGATAGTAAACTTATTAGTTATATTAAATAACTCCTTTAACTTATTTTTTTCATTGTCATCAATAGACTTTAAAAAATCACCTCCCATGTTAATGACTGTATTGTCATGTCTTTTAAAAAAAGGCTGATAATGTTCCATTAAAACATCAGAAAGATAAATTATGGTTTTAGGCATCAAGAAGTTACTAATGCCATTATCCAAGTAAATATTATCAAAGTTAAAACAGCTTTTTATTCCTAATAGCTTTTCTGCTGCTACTAAATAAGGGAGTGTTGCTCTTTTGTGTCCTTGTAAAAAAGTTACCTTATTTATTTTTAATATTTGTAATACTTTAAAAATGCTTTTATAGTGTCGAGTTTCTGTAACTATGTGCTTTACCCTATTATCCAATAATGAGACACTTTTACCTTCAGGAGCAAATAAATAAACATCTTTAAAATAATCTACATAACTATTAGCGAAAAAAAGAACACGTTTCTCTTCTCCACCAAAATCAAAATCTGGAATAATTAAGGCAATTGAATTTTGTTTTAAATTACAGTCCCTCATTTTCAAATTTAGTTAATAGGTGTTTGTATAAAATATCTCCATTTCTAAGGGGGTCTCCTATCTTCGGATTTTCTCTAAAACTCTCTATAGTTATAGTTGATTTGAGTGTTGGAAAGGTTTCTTTTGTAAAAAAAAACTTTTTCTTAAAAGGTAATTTTTCAAAGGCAAGAATGTCATTTTCAGTACAAAGGTCTAATTCTGTACCTAATACAAGTAAGTTGTTTAAATTAACTCTTGAAACACGTCTTTCCCATTTGGATTTAGCTTCTTGAATTGTTTCATAGTGAAGAAAATGTATCTCAAATTTCCCTCCTAATAAAGCAACTGGATAATAATGTTTAGATTTTTTTAATCTATCATTTCCTATTTGATATTTTGAAGATTCAACAAATACTAATGGTAATTTTAGATTAGATTCTAAGTCTGATAAAAATTCAATATAATCTGGGAAAAAAAAATATAACCCTGCTGTTGGACTAGAGTAAGCACGATTTAAGTCTTGATAGATAAATCCTGCTAGACAATTATTTGAAATAATTGTCGTTTCTTCATTTATAAAATAATTTAACTTATCAAAATATTTTGATCTTTTTTGTTGATAAAAAGAGTCCCTTTTCTTTTTGTAAATTTTTTTTAACCACATATAATTATGATATTAAGTCCCCAAAATAAATCAAGCTAATTACCCATTACAAATGCTTCTAAATTTTCGTTTGTCATATTTAGTTCAAATTTTTCAATGACATATGCACTTATTTCTTTATTACTAAGTTTATTTTCACCTTTTATAACTCTTGCAATAGCTTTAGCATATTCATTTTTATTCTCAAATGTTGCAACATACCCATTTTGTCCTTCCATAATCATCTCATTAGCTCCTCCTAAATTCGTCAGAACAGCAGGTAACCCCATTGCCATTGCTTCAAGTGCAGCAATTGAAAAAGTTTCTACGGATTTTGAAGATAATATAAACATATCAGAAACTGCTAGATAAGGTCTAACGTCTTTTTTAGCACCTACAAGTTTAATGTAGTCGTTTAAATTATTTTCAAAAATTAATTTCTCAATAACTTGCTTCCTATTACCATCAGAATTACCCACAAAAATCATGTAGGCATTGAGTTTATAATCATCTCTTAATATTCTTAGAGCTTTTATAGCAAGTTCATGATTTTTTTCAGCATAAAGCCTTGCTGTTTTTACTATAACAAATGCGTCTTGAGGTATTTCTAACTGTCTACGAAGATTCAGTACTCTTAATTCTTCTCTGATATTGAAGTTGAAATATTCTTTATCAATACCATTATAAATTAATTTAAATCTTTTGGATGAAATAAATAAAACCTTTGACAGTCTCTTAATTTGATTTGCAGATACTCCAATTAATCTTACTCTTCTGTTGAGAAATATTCTGACAAATAAATCTTTCAGATAATTCCAATTATCAACATAATTAGTTGTATGAAAAATCACTGATACTTTATTATCGTTTTCCAATGCAAGTTTATAAGCATAAATGTATGAAAATAAACTGTCGCAGAATATATGGTGAATCTGTCTTTGATTAGCAATTTTATAAATCTCAAAAGCTGGGTTTATATCAAAATTGTATTTTCTAGGTATATTAATAACTTCAACTCCTTCCTTAAATCTGTAAGCAAATTCATTATTGGTATTTGTATTCAGAACAAGTATTTGATATCCTTTATCAAGTAAAAAATTAGCAAAAAGTATTAAATGTTGCTGAGCACCACCTACACCTAAATTCGAAGTAACGAATAAAATTTTTTTCATATATTAAAAATTACAATAAACATATTATCTAGAATAAATCAATTTCATTTGTTTTATATTATAGTTTTTTAAATCATTCATTTGAAATTCATTTTTATTCTTACTTAACTCATTTTTAAAAAATAAAATTAAGGCATCAGCAACTGCTTGAGCTGTAACTTCATTTGCAACTATTCCTGTTACTTTATTAATCACATATTCTGGCAATCCTCCAACTGGTGTAACAACGACAGGACAATTTAGAGCATAAGCTGTCATAATAACTCCACTTTGAGTTGCATCTAAGTATGGAAGTACAACTAATTTTGAAGTTTGTATTATATCGACTAAAATATTATTTGATAAGTGTTGATTTAACACTTTTACATTTTTCAAATTTATAGCTTCAAAATCTAAATTATAGCCTTCTAATAATTTACCTGCAATTTGATACTCTTGGTTAGGATATTGTTCATTTATTATCTTAATCGCTTCTATAAATAACTCAATACCTTTATATTTAGATATTCTTCCAACAAAAGAAATTTTATCTCTAATATTACTATTTTGAATGTTAACAAAATTTTGATAGTAACTATAAGGTAACAAATTGATATGCTCAATTTGTTTGTCTTTAAGTTGACTCTTTAATAGTCTTTGGCTATAATTAGAAAAACATATAAATTTCTTTACCATAGCATAATAAATGAATTTGAAAAGTTCTTTTTTAAAAAGAAATTCACCAGAATGTGCTTTGGGATCATGAACATTTAAAATTAATTTATTTCTATTTAGAAATAAATATAATAATAGTCCAACAGTTCTCAATGAAATATCCTCTAAGTGAATATAATCAAATTTAGTTTTTTGTATCTTATAACTTAAACTTAATGAACGGAAGAATGAATTTAAGCTCAAGCTCCTTTTGTGTGGATGAACTACAAAAAAAACTTCCTCACATTTTATAAAATAGCTTTCTAAAGAATTTATTTTCCAATCATATTTAACATCATCATATTTAACAATTGAGGGGTATTGCTCTAAATCTATTGTTAAATCAAAAATATTTGCATGTAATGCTTCAGGAGATATTTCAATATACAAACTTATACTGTAGTCAAATGAAGCCAATTTAATATACTCTAAAGCACAATCTAAATAAAAAACTTGTGTATAATAAAGAACCTGTTTTTTCATATCTAAATATCATTTGTTTTTTAAATATTGCTTTATATGCTTTGCCAGCTTTTTTTTAAATTCAAAATAAATAATATAGTACAGGGAGAAAATTCCTCCAAAAAAACCTAATAATTTATAAGAATGTATAAAGGATAACTTTATTCTATAATCTAAATTAATCTGACGATTCTCTGTAACCTCAAGCAGAAACCACCTAATAAGTTCAGTATATCCCAAGTTCGATTGAATATTATTTTTATGAAGAAAGTTCTTGACCCAAATTAAGTAATCTAACTTAGCTTTTAACTTTCGTTCTAAAACAGTAAGATTATTAGTAAGTGAAGATATGTTAATCCCACTATATCTCCAGTACACAAAAGCTTCATCAATAGTATATATACCACTTTTAGCTGCAAATTTTATCCAAGTTGCATCATCTGCACACCAAGCCAAATCAAAATTAGCAAACCCTCCTTCTCTATCAAAAAGAGATCGTTTAAATATATATTCTACAACAAAACTCTGTAAATTGCCCCTTATTTTTTCTTCAAAAAAAAGAACACTTGAAAGTACTTTAGGGAAACGATTGACCGGAATATCTAATATTTCAACACCTTTCTTATCTATTACTTTAACATCAAAATGAACTAATTCTACTTTTGGATTCAGTGAAATATAATTATAGAAACATTCTATACAGTTTGGTTCAAGCAAATCATCGTCAGAAAAAAGCCAAATCCATTCTTCATTTCCTACTAAACTAATACACCTATTCCAATGTGCTACTAAATCTGTTCCTCCTAAATTATTTCCAAATTTTTTGTAGATGATATTCAAATCTGATGTAAATTCTTTTACAATATTCCAAAGGTCAGAAGGACTATTATCATCCCCAATATACACTGAAAAATTATGATTGGTCTGCATTTTAAGAGAATCCAAAGTATCTCTTAAATAATCTAATTTGTAAGCAGGTATAACTATTGCTAAACCACCATTATAAGTATTTTCTACCATGCTATTGTTCTAAAAAGTTATCCAGTTAATATTAAAATTTTAAACAAAAATGACCCCTTACTATTAAAACTTTATCTCTTTAAATAATATCCTTTTCATAAAATTTTAAATATTCTAATCCTTTTAAATTAATTCCCATTATTGGCATAAAAAACTTAAATGTTCCTAAGTCGCCTGTTCCAAAAATAAAAAGGAAAAAACTACAAACCATAGCAATATTTAGTACTGCAAACTGTTTTCTAACTTTATTTTTAGCATAGATAGCATGTGATAAAAAATATAATATTAAGCTTCCGAAAAACACTAAGTGACCAACAATACCTATTATACCTTGTTCAATTAAAAGTTTATATAAATAACTTTCAAACCCTGCAAAAGATGAATCACTTGAACGTTCATCCGATCTTCCTTTAAAACCTAAATTTTCTGTTATATAATAAAACCCATTTCCAGTGATAGGATTTCTATTAAAAATAAATATTGATGATGCTAATTGAACATTTCTCATTTCAACTGAGCTACCTTCAAGACTTGATCCTTTACTTGAAAATGTGTTGAGAGAGTCGTCTATAAAGTCTCCAACTTTAGGCACAAATGACAGTATAAATATTGTAAATATGCTACCTATAAAAAAAAATTGAATTTTTTTCCTCAAATTAGTCCCCCAAATAAAAAATACAGCAACACCTCCTAAAAAAGCAAATAAAGGTGTTCTTGAATTAACCATTAATAAATTGAACAATACTAATGCTGATATTCCTATATAAACCCTCTTTCTTATTGGTTTTAATTCGAGAATACTATAAAGAAGTAAACCCATTAAGAATATCAAATTCAATAAAAATCCATAATATATTGGATGCCATGAAAATGATGAGATTCTATAACGACCATCTAAACCCGTCATATAATCTAAAGCAAAGTCTCTTGCATTAAAGGCTTGACAAATAAAAGTCATGTATGGATTCAACCTCGTAATGTAATTGATAACTCCATAAATTGAGAAAATCAAAAATATATAAAGCAAAATTTCATAAGTTTTAATAACATCTCTAAAATTTCTAATCATCAAAAAAGACAATAATAAAATCATGAAATTATCAAGAAAAAAGCCTAAACTTCTATTTAATATTTTAGCTAAGTTTAAGTTAAGTCTTGAATCAAAAAAACCGATTAGTAAAAAACAAATTAAAATAAATATTGTACTATATTTTAGTGGGTAAAGTGCTAATTGCTTTTTTAGATTTTCGGTTTTGATTAAAGTGAAAAGTAAAAAAAATAGAATAAAAAAACGAGATGAAATTGTTGGTGGAGAATCAAACATGATAAAGTGATCAGGAATAAATAATATCCCTATCATAAACCAAATAAATGTATCAACATATTCTTTGGTAAACATTTTATAGACAATAAAAAAAGATATAAATATAATTACCAATGCTTGCATTACTTAAATTCGTTTAAAATTGTTCTTTGAATGAACATACAAAGTATATATACAAATAGTGTGTGACACGCATATAGGTTACTCACACTAGGGCATGTAAAATAAAAAAATATCACTGATTAAAAAACTTAAGAAAAAAAGCATTAATATAGGCCGTATCTTTTTTTGTTAAAAGGAAATAATAAATTACAACCAAAGCGAATAAAGTGAATATTATTTCTTTAAGTAAAATAAGTATATAGATGTTTGTTATGCTATACAAAGTAAAAAAGTACCGTACAAATAAACTTATGATACCGATTACAAAAACAGGGTATAAAAACGATTTCGTGAAAATTTTAAAAGAGTCATATTTTAATTTAATAGGATAATAATAGATGTAATAGTACCCTATTTGAAATATCACATAAAAACCATAAGAAATTATTACCCCTCCCATTCCAAAATAATCCATTAAAAACCAAGCAAGGGTTAAAGAGACGAAAGTAGAAAATGCAGACATATAGACAATTGGTCTTAATGAATTACCTACCAGTACCAAACTTGATAAAGCAGAATTATGTAGCCCTAGTAATGAGAAAATCCAAAAATTAAGCCAAAACACAAGATAAACATTCTTCTCTCCAACATATAATATTATTAATTCCTTAGATGACAAAACAAAACCAAAAACTACTAACGCTAAAAAAATACTTATATATCTTGTCCCATCAAAAGCTATTTCCATTTCACTTTCTTTATCACCTAATTCTTTAGATTTTGTTGCATAAGGCAAAATAACTCCAACAAAACTAGAACCTAAAATCAATATTAAATTAGCAATACCTTCAATCATTCTAAAATCACTAACACTCGTCAATCCTAGTTTTATCCCTAAAAATACTGGTCTTAAATAATTAGCAGAGAATTGAAAAATTCCGAATGAGAAAATACTAAGACAGTATGGTATTACTTCTTCCATAGTCTCTTTATAGTACTTTGGAATGAAGGATATTCCTAGTGAAAGTTTTTTTATACGTACTATATAAAATGGTATATTTATAACAGAACAAAGAGTATTTAGAGCAAAAAATTCAAGAATACTTAATTTAAAATATATAGTAATAAATAAGACAACTAACTGAGCTAACTTTGTAATTAACAATATACGCTGTTGCCAAGCTATTAACTCATTGGATCGTAACAATTGTTCCATAACATTCCCTATCCAAACTGGGAACGAGGTAATAATCAGAATAAGTAATAATTTTTTAAAAACTGCATCATTAACTGTATCTAAATGAAAAATATCATGGGAAAAGATACTCAGCCCAAGCAATATTGTACCGTTCACTAGTGCTATAACAAGATAAAAAAACAAACTAGATTGAAACAATTTCTTTAACCCTTCGTAATCGTTCTTCACTAAATAAGAAGAAAAAAATTTGACATTTCCAGAGGAAAAACCCATATCTAAAATACGTAAATAGATATTTACAGAGATAGCGATTCCAATCAATCCGTATTTTTCTTTACCATAATAATTTAGTAGTAATGGGACTGATAAAAAACCATAAACAGCATTAGTCACATTACAAATTAAACTCCATGCTACTCCTCCAAAAATATTTTTCATTCCACTCATTATATCTTTATTAATAATTTTATACCTTCATTATACTTAGCTTCCCAAAATTTCTTTATATTTATTTATCCCCATACCTATTGTAGATAATAAAAGTGACTCTACAGAGCTATTCAAAATCTGAGTGTTTAGTTCTTTAAAGTACTTAATTTTAGTTTGCAAGCTTTCAACATCACTGAACTTATCATTTAGTCCTAAGAAATCTTCGTTCTCAGCTTTTTCGTATCTAAAGCAAATTAAATCGTAATACATGGCCTCATAATATGCTGTAGAATTGTTTACTATGGCAAAATCATAGTTTTGATTAGTAAATATTTCTGTTAGTGATTCTTTACCATCAACAACAGAGATAGAAGTACCTTCACAAAGGTTTCTATAATAATCTGTATTTAATGAAAGATGTAACTTTAATTCAAATTGTATATTAGGATTTTGTTTAACATAATCTTTAATAATATTAATTATTTCAATATTTTCTTCTTGATAAATAACCCTACCCAATAAGACTATACATTTTCTGAATTCTTGCTTGATATGTATTGATTTATATTTATATTTGGGATTTCCAGCTACACTAATTCTTTCTATTGGCACACCAAAATTCTGAATCAAATCATTTCTAGATGAATCTCCCCAGACTAATATATTTTCAGCTACTATATTTTCGCCATTAATGATATCTAAAGGTATAAATCTTTTAAAGTTGACAAAAAAACCATGTGAAAGAGAAAAAGTTGAACAACCTTTTTTATTAAAAAACTGAGTTAATAGGTTCTCAACTGTGTAAACACTATTGAATGAAACATATTTTTTTTGTGAAAAATCAAAGTTAGAGAAGTACTTATCAAGTTGCTCATGAACACTTCTATAAAATAGCATTTTACTTGTTAAAAAAAATAAAACGTTAAACCCATGCTTTTTAAATCCTAATTTAAATAGGAAGTAGATAAAAAAAAACATGGCTCTAAACGGCTTAAAAGTTATTTTCCGTGGTAGGCTACTTAATAACAAAGCATTTGCGGAGCTAATATCTTCTAGGGTTTGCTTTATCTGGTATTCATAGTCACTCCTATCTACTGAATAAACAATAACTAGTTTATTTTCAGTCATTAACTGTAATAACTGCTTTATATCAATAGTAAAGATAAAATGATTTACTGTTTCACGTGTTAATTGTGTATAATTTTGCCGAAAAGCAATTCTACCTAAATCATGAGCTATTACTTTATCATATTCAATGTCATTAATAGAAATTCTCAACTTCTTTCTTAACATTAAATAATAATCGTAGTTATGATCTTTGATGATACTCATATAATTATTTTTTTCAAAAAAGTAATATAACTCTCAATAGAAGAATTTCTAATTTATATCACTTGTGTTTTATTATACCAAATGTAGTTTGTAATCACTTGGAGAGTAGTTATAAGCTTTTTTTTCTCTTAGTGAAATAACTTTCGCAGGTATTCCTCCTACAACAGTGTATTCTGCTACATCTTTTGTAACTACTGCTCCAGCAGCAACAACAGCTCCTTTTCCAATTATTACCCCAGGTAAAACTATACACCTAGATCCTAGCCAAACATAATCCTCTATAATAACTTTTCCTCCAACAGCTTTAAACCCTATGTCATTATAATCATGATGTAAAGACCAAATCATTACTTCAGTTCCAAAACAAACATTTTTCCCAATTTCTAGTCCCATACGAGCATCTAAAATTCCTCTATGCCCAAGAGCTGTCCCCTCTCCAATAACTAAGCCGCATGGATTCCTATACTCATTACCGGCATAGACTGCTACAGATTTTGGTATTTTGGCTCCCATAAAATTCAATATGATTATGCGAATTGTTTGAGATGGAAATGAAGAAATTATAGAATTAAGAAAAAACCATTCAATAGAATCTTTCCATAAATAAAGCCACTTAAAAAAACTTTTGGGAATAATTGTTTTCAATAATTTTTTCATAGTAATGAACAAAACAAGTATTTTTTCTAGAATGGTAATTTCACAAATGCAATCTCACCGGTACTATTCCTATTAAACCTACGTGAATCTGTTGTATATGTTAAATAATATTTATTATTGTATTTATAGATAGAAGGGTAATGGCATCCAAATTCATTTTTAATAACGATTTTAACAGGATTATTACAAACTTTAGGATTACTTCCATATCTAATCTCCAAAACAGTTCTACTGTTAGTGTTCCCAAAATTTTCTCTTGTATTCCACACAGATAAATACCCATTATTAATTTTAATGAAATTCATTTTAGAAGCTAATGTATTGAAATTACATTCTTCATTTAAAGCATAAGGCGTTTCAAATTTATATCCACCATCAGTACTTTTAGTATACATTATGCCACCTAAACTATTTCTGCCAAGGGCAATTAGTTCATTTTCTGAATTAAATATAAATGCTCCTTCAACAAATTGGCTGTTATATTTTGATTTGATACTACTTCCATCTGGAGCACCTATCAAATCAAAGGTCTTACCTGCATCATTAGTCTTAAGAAGAATAGTTGTACCTGAATCTTTAATCCAGTTTGTAGAAAAAACACCAATTGTTAAACCCATATAACTTGTATTTCCCTTATTTAGTGGTTCTGCACTTAAAAACATAAAATCGGTACTCAATTGATATTTTTCACCAAACAGATATTTTAAATGTTTTCTAACATTTAAAATATCGAAATCTATTAATTCATTTGTACTGTTAATCTTAATTTTGCTTACTTGAGGATCTGAAAAAGTTTCTGTCTTTGGGTCAAAATCTCTGAAATAACATTTTTGGACAAGATTAACATATACTTTACAAAGAACTCTTATTTTTTTTTCTTCTGTTAAAAAGCATACAGGAGTATAACAAGGATAGTTTTTATCAAGCTTTAGAGTTTTGTATTCTACATTTTCTTTGAAAACATCAAAAATCTTTTTTTTATGTGGATCATCAATATTAAAGACAGATAATCGAATGGTTTGTCCTGCTACTCCTTCCTGAGTACTCAAATCATTACCATTGTATACACAATATCCAATTCCATCGCTAATTAAAATTTTAGAATCGTGGGCGTAAATTTCACCATCATATTTAGAAACGGCTACTTGTTTACCCATTAATGTATTACCGTGTAAAATAGCTTGGGGTAAACTAATATTTTCATCTAACAAAAATGTATCTACAAGGGCTTCACCTTGACAACTTGAAAAACATACGGAAGTTAATGGAATAAAAAAAATCAAAGTGAACAAAGAATAACGTTTCATTATTTTTAAAAGCGGTTAGTATATTAAAAAGGCAATTTGACAGTTCGTATAAATTTTAATACTTACTTTTTTTACTTATTATTTAACCTATTGAAGAAAAAGAATCAACATACAGTCTGTCTTTTGACCGTATATTCATATTGTTATATCCTATAAAGGAAATTCTATTTACTTCAGCTGCTTCTACATCGTTAATAGAATCACCAATCAATACATAGTCTTCTAAATCATAAATATTTTCTTGAATTATTCTTCTTACAAGTTCATTCTTGGGCGATGGAGAACCATTTATAGTTTTGAAGTACCTAGCTAAATCAAGGCTTTGACATATCAAATTTAACTCTTTACCATCAGAACCAGAAACGATATGCATTTCATAATTTTTCACATTCTTTTGGATAAAATTGACACTATCTTGAATTAATAGTTTCTCATCAATTAGTAAATCCAACATAATTTTTGAAAAATTTTCTGCCATTTCTAAAATTTGGCTATCTGTGATAACCTCTCCTCTAATTTTTTCAAAAAAATACTTAAACTTTACATAACGAGATAAACCTCCATTATGTTCATGAAAAGCCAATAATTCTTCAACTTGTTCTCTAGGAAATTCTTTTAAGACTTCTTCAAATCCTTTACCTCTAATAGGCATTGAATCCATTATTACTCCGTCAAAATCCCATAAAATAATTTTATAATCCGTAATATTTTTCATACATTATCTCTGCAATTTTAAAATCATCTTCCCAATCAATATCAAATGACTTAACTTTATCTAAAACAAACAAATCAGGATTAACACCTATTCTGTCACTATTTTTTACATAGTTAGCTTTACTATTAATGTAGAACGCATGATTAATTTCATAAATAGGTTTTAAATCTTGGGTTCTAGGCCACTTCAAAACAGAACGATCATGGTTAATGAATGACTTAGTCTCTGCGTCCCATAAGAACTGTTGTATTTTAGTTACACTTATTAAACTATCAAATTCTCCTTTTTTCAATATATCCCAATACTGAATGAGAGCGTCAGCATAATCATCTGCTGTTACAAAGGGAGCCGTTGCATGTACCCAAAAAATATGTTCTGTTTCAATTATTGAAGGTATATAATTGATAAAATCTTCAATATTAGTTGAAGACAAACACAAGTGTTCAGGTCTTTCAATAATCTTAATTTTATCAGACTTAAAGCTATTAGCAACATTAATCGTTTCAGAATCATTAGTAGAAACAATAATATCTTCTACTTCTTCAACTTGTAATAATTGTTCTAATTTTACTCTTAATATTCCACCAGAAACTCCTGCAAAATCTCTTGTATTCTTATTAATGACACGTTCACTACCTTTTCGAGTAGGAAGGAAAAAAGAAACCTTATTTTCCATAAATAAATGAGTAGATTGAATTATATTTTAATTTCTTATATGCACTAGTAGTTAAAGAAGTAAGATGAGCAATTTTCTCACTAAACTGTTGGAACAAAAATTCATTTTCTTCCGTTAAATCTCTTTCTTTTGATGTAACATGCCCATCTTGATAACCATCATATCCAACTACATAAATATTCTTAGCTTGAAGCTGAATGGCAGTTTGTAAAGCTAAAGCACTATGCGAATCTTTATAGCTATCAGTAAACTCTACGGAAGATAATTCAAAACTTTTATCTCTCACTGCAGAAGGAATGTAAGTACCCATTTTCCTAGGAAAAGGAGGTAAAACACATAATCCTTCAAAATCACCTAAATCATCAAATACTTTCTCTAGACGATGCCCTTCACTACCCACCAAACAAAATATTTGCTTATTAGAAAGTCCCTTATATAAAAAAGCATTTTTAGAACTAGCATGAATAACCGTTAATTCAGGTTTGCTTTTAATAAATTCAACAATCCCTTCAGCATGTTCAACAGCAGATTTACCACCTCCAATAATAAGTACTTCTTCGGCAGTTGCTTCAACAATCAATTCTGGTAAACGCTCATTATCTTGGACTTTATCTTTCTGATTTTGAAGTGCTCTAATAATACTGTTAAATGAGTAAAAACGAGTAGTTACCCAATCCATCACATCTTTTTGAGGAAGAGAATTAGAGCCTGAAATCATGTAAGGGAGATTTGTTCCCCATTGATATTTAGCTAATAAACCATCAAAGGCATTGACAACAGTTCCTAAAGCATTGAAATCAACTTCTAAACCTTGTTTCGCATTCAGTGCTGTCAATAATAATTCTGTTTTGATATTACCAGCTCCTCTTCCCATACCTTGAATAGTAGCATCAACAATCTCAACACCTTGTTCAATAGCAGTCAAGGTATTGATTAAAGCTAATTCAAGATTATTATGTCCATGAAAACCTAATTTACAATTAGTATTAGATTTCACTAAATCAATGGTATTGATAACGTCTTGAGGATATACGCCACCATAAGAATCCACCATGTAGAAATAATCAGCAATCCCATCTACATTTTTTAGCTCTTTGACAAAATCACCATATTGATTCCATTTAGACATATACATTACATTAAAACCTACTTCAAATCCCATCTTTTTAATTCCTTCAGCTAATATTAAAGCTCTGCCAAGATGTTCTGGGTCAATAGCGATTCTTATCATCGTTACTAGACCTATAATAGGTGTCAATAGTTCATCTAAATGGTTTATTCTAATATCTTTTTCATTAAGAATAATCACTAATTTTTTATTAGACTTATTCTTTAAATCTTCTAACTCATATACTGGACAATAAAAGTATTTTCCTAAATATCCTTTCATTGGAATACTTCTGTAGCCAACTTCAAGATAATCAATAGGCAATTTATTAGCACATTGTAAATATTCATTTACTAAAGATTTATCAAAATCCCAATTTGTATAATAACCACCGTCTCTGAGTGTGCAATCTAATATCTTAGCCATAATTCAAACATTTGTGTTAATGATTATTTAATGTTTATAAAGAAGTTTTAAATTAACTAAACAAATTTTTTATTTTTTGAAACAATCCGGGCTTCTTAGTATCTCCATGATAACCATAGCCATAACCATAGCCATAACCATAGCCATAACCATAACCATAACCGTATTCTTTAGAGTTTTTATAATCAACCCCATTGAATATAATATTTAAAGAATTAAATTTATTCTTATCTTTTAAGTCTTTAACCACCTTTAAATAAGATTTAGGGGTATGTTCGTAACGCATCAAATAAAAGACAGCATCTACATATTGCCCTAAAATCGTAGAATCTGTTACCAAACCTACTGGAGGAGTATCTAAAACTACGTAATCAAATTGTTTTCTTAGCTCTTCAATTAGAATGCCCATTTTACCATTGGATAATAATTCTGATGGATTAGGAGGAATAGGGCCAGAAGGTAAAACATACATATTAGAATTTAATGTACTTTGCTTAATAATATCCTCAAGTCCTGCTTGACCAATTAAATAGTTAGATATACCAATTTCACGAGATACACCTAAATATTCAGACACTTTTGGTTTACGTAAATCCAATTCAAGAACAACAACTTTTTTATTTAAAAGAGCAATGCTTGCTGTTAAGTTAATACTCACAAATGATTTGCCTTCGCCTCCTATAGAAGAAGTTAACAGGATAGCTTTTCCTCTTCCATCAACATTTACACCTCCAGCAGCATATTGTAAATTAGTCCGCAAGGTTCTAAACTGTTCAGCTAAGAAACTAGTACTTTTCATATCAACAATATTATCTTTCATCTCTTTTGGCTTTTTACCAATTTCACCAAATACAGAAATACCAGTAACATTTTCAATCTCAGTTTTAGATTGGATTTTATCGTTAAATGATTCTTTAAGATTAATTACCCCAGCTGGTATGATAATAGCTATCAACATAGCAATAATATATACAATAGTCCTTTTAGGTTTTACAGGATTAGGATTACTATAAGGTTCATCGACTAAACGGCTATCTGTAACAGTTGAAGCATAAGAAATAGCTGTTTCTTCCTTTTTCTGTAATAACATCAAAAAGAGACTTTCTTTAATACCTTGCTGACGTTTTATGGTAACAAACTCTCTTTCTTTTTTGGGAATTGTACGAATAGATGATTCAAAACGATTATTTAAACCTTTTAAACTATTTCTTGTGACCTGCAACCCTTGCTTTTGATTAGCAATACTTTCTCGAATAGCTGCTTTAGTATTTGCAATTTGTGTGTTGATAGTCCCTAATAGTGGATTGGCTGCTTCGGTAGTTCTAGCGTATTTTTCTCTCTGTATTTCTAATTCATTGAGCTTAGATAGTAAACTGATTAAAACAGGATCGTTTACCATTAATGTAGCAGGAGCTACACCACTTTGGCTACTTCTTAAATAATTCTCAACTCCGTCTAATACTTTTAATTGAATATCAACTTCATTTAATTTAGTATCATTTTCCTTTACCTTTTCTAAAAAAAGATTTGCTTCTACACTTAAATCTGTAATTCCTTGTGAACTTTTATAAGTTTCTACATCTTTCTCAACATCACCTAATTCACCTGTAATTAATCTAAGACGTTGATCTATAAATTGAAGTGTAGCAGTCGCCTCCATATTTTTATCTGCTAAAGCTGAAAAAGTATAAACTTCTATTAACTTAGCCAAGATACTTTTACCTTTATTAGGTAACCTAATTTCAAGAGACAATTTTAATACTGTACTTTTCTGATTTAAAAGTTCAACCTTAATAGAATTTTGAAAACTTTCTACTAAAGAGTTTTTTTCAAAAAAACGAATTTGAATTAAATCATTATCGTTTCTATATAGTGAATCATTAATAAAAACCCTAAATGCTCCATATTTACTTCTTATATTTTGCCCATATCCAAACTCCCCTAAAGCTTCTCCATTCTTATTTAATAGTTCAAACTTTTGTTTATTTATTATTTTTATAAAAATTGGCTCATTGTAAGCACTTAGATTCAAGTTACCATGTTGCACCCAAATTGGAGATTCCTTAAAAATCTCGTCGTAAGCTCTTATTTTTCCTTTTTGATAGTATGCTACAGTGAGGTTTAAGTCATCTACAACCTTTTCAACTAAAGTTCTAGATTTTAATACCTCCATTTCATTTTCAACAATTTTATTACCAGAAAACATTTCTAACTCCTTTAACATTTCATTACCACCGATGCCTTTTTTTTCATCTTTTATTAGTAGTACAGCACTAACGTTATAAACAGGAGTTGTATATCTGAGATAAAAATATGCTCCAGCAATAGAAACAATTATTGATAAAAAAAACCAATACCAATACCTAATATAAGAAAGAAATATTTTTCTTACATCAAAACTATTTTCACTATTATCTAAAAATTCAAAGGAATTATCTGCCATAATTGTATATTTTTTACTTAACTATTTAAACAAAAGATTTAGCAACAAAACAAGTGAAGTTGTTACTCCAGTAGCAATTGGAATTAATTGTAGCGTTCTATCAGAAGATGTTATTTTTCCTTTAGTGGCTTCAACATAAATTACATCTCCGCTTCGTATAAAATAATATGGAGATTCTAAAACTTCTCTTGAATTTAGATTAATTTTTATTATTTCTCTTTTACCATCAGTAGTACGCATTAACATTACATTATCTCTACGTCCAAAAATAGTCAAATCGCCAGCAATACCTAATACTTCGGGTAGAGATGTATGATTGTCAAGTAAGTTATAAATCCCAGGTTTATTAACTTCCCCTAAAATTGTAAATTTTTGATTAAGATATCTAACATTAACAGTGGGTTCTTTTAAATATTTGACAAGTTCATACTTTATTTTATCTCCTGCTTCTTCAATAGCTAAATCAGCCACATGAACTTTCCCAATCAAAGGCATTTCAACATTACCAGCAGGATCTACGAGATATCCAAGAGGTTGTGTTCTTGCCATACCATTACTAGAAATTCCAGGGAAATTAGAGGTAATCAAAGGTGTTACATTCTGAAAATTAAATACTTCGTTTGATTCAGCACTTAATGAACTTACTGTCACAGCTAAAATATCATCAGGTTGTATTTTAGGAATAAGTGGTGTTACAGTTTTTAAGGTTGAATAGCGTACTGTATCTAAAGGGTCTGCCCCCTGAAAATAAGTTACATTTTTTGTTGAAACACAAGATGTGAAAAAAGATAATGACAAAGCCATCATCAGTAATAGCTTTATATCTTTTGAAATACTTTTTTTACTAAATAAATTCTTCATACAATTTGATTTGAAGATGATTTTTGAGATTTACTTTATTATTTGAATTAAAAACTGTAATTAATCGCCATAGAAAGATTTCTATTATTCTTGCTTACTCCTTTATTTTCTTCTTGATTATTTTGATAGCTTACTTTAAAAAATAAATCATGAATAAATTCATACTGCAAAAGGGTCTGGAAATAGCTATACTTTTTTAAATCTCCCCATAAAAATGGATAAATATCTTTGAAGTCAGCTTGCTGAACTCCAGTTCCTACAGTACCTTTTCTAATATAATTATAAATTAGTTTAACATCCAACCCTCTCAATACTCTATAATGTAACTGAGCAAATAACTGGTCAGCGTTAGGTCCAATCCAATGACCTAAGTTGAAATTATTACTTTGAAAAGTCTGTACAGGAATAAAGTGTACATAATTAAAAGGTTGAATCTTAGAATATTCTAAGGTCAAGTGTAAATTGTTTATTGGAAAATCAGCAATACTTGCTCCAATTTGATAAGCAGTATGATTTCTAGCATTTCTTTCACTGGCACTTCCACCTGTTAACGAAAACTCTAATTCGTCAATAAATAAACTAGCATATATGTGTGTTTTAGGAATATGATTCCTTGAACTTAGCTGTAAAAATATTTGTGAGTTTGCTATTGTATTAGTTGCATTCTGACTTGTACTTGCCTCTCCTAAATAATGATTCAAGCCAGAAAACAATGCAATAGGAATCATATAAGCAATTTTGAGATTATCATTATAGATTACTGACTCGCCTACAGAAAAACTAAACCCTTTGAATGGCTTTAAGGTTAGTGCATGAAAAGCTAAATATTTTTCTCTGTAAGAAAACTGGTTTCTTCCAGGAACTGATGTGCTGTAGATGGATGTTGAATCAATAATATTAGAGTTAAGCCAAGCATGGGCATAAGTAAAAGACAACCATTTTACTGGATTAATATCTAAACGAACTTGAGGAAATCCAGGAGCTTTGTCTGATAGAATAACCTTTCCACCAGCACCATAACCAAATGGTAAAGAATTTTTCCCAAAGGTAGCATGACCCCATTTCCATTGAGCAGTAATTGTAGCATTTATCAAGCTATAGTCAAATCTTTTCCCTCCTAACAACAAATCACCAATTCTACCTTGTTCAGGGCTAAAGTTTTGTTTGTAATCATAGCTCGGGTAAAGATTATTAAGTTGACTGTTTCTGAAATCTACGCTGTAACCAATGTTTTTACCTAGGTAGCCATAAATCCAAGCACCAATCCAACGTTGATTTATTGTTGTATTGTCATTATTTTCAATTTGGTAGCCTACAATGGGTTGTAGGTTAAAAGAAAATTGTTTGTCTTGATAAGCGACAAATCTAATTCTATCATTAGCTTTTGCCTGTAAAATACTTTGAAAAGGCTTTTCAGCTGTTAAATCTTTGCTTAGATTTTTCTCAATAGTATATTCTTTTAGATAAAATGCTAATTCTTCTTTTTCAAGAGAAGTCAACTTTTCTTGATGACTATTTAGCGTATCTAATTTAGAGAGGATATAATTTCTGGATAAGGGTAATGCTATATCATTTAAATCTATTACTCCTTTTTGAGCCAGCCTTGAAAGATAAGGATAAACTGTCTTATAGCTAGCTTCATACACTACTTGCGCTTTTACTTGAAAAGCGAGTAAGCTTAATGATGATAGCAATAAAAAAGTAAACAGTTTAGTAAATTTTCTCATCAAATCGGATTGTTTAATGTAATCTTCAATATTAAGCTTTAAAGCTAATTAAAATAATTAAGTTAGGTATAACAAACGACGTTATTTAACAATTAAAACTCTTGAGAATATTTGTATTTTGTTTGTATCAAAAAACAATATTTCCTTTCACAAGACCTTATTAATAATTCCAAAACCTTTTTCAAAATTCGTCACTCAAAAAAACTCCTCATTCAAAACTCACAATGCAGCACTCAAGAAACTTCACTTACAATAATCTTTATTTTCTATGTAAAAGCGATAATTCGTTGTGTTAATTAATGTATCTCTTTTGTAAAACAACCAACCTTGTGCTGGATTAGGTGATGCTCTTATTGAATATGTACTTCCATATTTTAATTTATAAGTACTTCCTTTCAATTGATTCCTTGTGAGTGTCATTAAATCCCTCCAATCACTAGCTCCTTTTGGTTGAAATTGTATATCAACTTTGGCTGGTACTGTCGCATTATTTACTACTTGCCCTTTAGCACATTCTATGATTAATTCAACATTAATAGGTTGAGGTGAAGGAGTTGCAATATTAACTGGTATTGTTTTCTCCTCACATAAATCAAATGCTTCAGTTTGAAATATTGGTTTTGTTAAATCTCCGCCATATTGGTTATTGAAATTGAATACTTGTAAATAAACTGTATTTTTTCTTCTACCTGCAAGGGAATATCTTGCCCCATTATTCAAACTTAAGTACACATCTCCCACACTTTTCCCAGAACTTTTTTCAATCAATCTACTGTAATGATAAATATCTAATCCTTTATTTGCACTATTTACAACTAACACTGGTCCTTTTTCACAAACTGGAAACATTTCACCTAAGGCATAATAACTAAGCGATGAAATACTTGTTGAAATTGATAATTTACCGTTTGTATTTCTTTTTAAAACAGGATTAGCCAACATTTTCCACGTATTATTTGCATATACCCAAAATGGAATGCTCTCTCCTTCTTTTAATCTTGTTCCATTCGTATGATAACTATCTTCATTAATCTCTATATTCACGGAACATGGTTTAGAAAGATTATTAGCTTCTTCAAACTTATCATTAATTATTTTAATTGAAAAGAAACCATAAGATTGAAACTCAAAGGG
Source organism: Arcicella rosea (assembly GCF_040543805.1). Classification (NCBI taxonomy): domain Bacteria; kingdom Pseudomonadati; phylum Bacteroidota; class Cytophagia; order Cytophagales; family Flectobacillaceae; genus Arcicella; species Arcicella rosea. The sequence goes on along the minus strand of NZ_JBEUMS010000008.1, from coordinate 48,430 downwards.
TGGCAAAATTTTATTATCTAAACCTATTGCTTGATATACTGTATAATTTGAAGGAACAAATTCTCTAGCTTTATTTTCGAAATGACTTAAAAGTAATTCTAATTTTCCTGTTAAAACAGTACCTGATTTGTCTAAAACGTTTATGCCACTATTTGAGACTAAACTAACTTTCTCTTTTTGTCCATTTGTAGTTAGATTTACTCCTTGGCTTGCTATATCTTTATCATCTATGTTTTTTAAATCAACACTCATACCAGAGGGCAAATTATTGATTTTAAACATTCGTATCGTTCTATTGATATTAGTTTTAGCTTGTACAGTCACTAAATTAATATCTGTCAAATATCCCTCTAATTGTGCTACTACTTTAATATTAGCTGGTCTTTTTGTATAATCTGGTGCAATCGCAATTCCTAATAATCCTTCTCTACTAATATTTATCTTTTTATTACCTACCGAACTTACTATTCCTTCTGCATCTTCCCCTAAAAAAGCAAATTTTATACTTTTGGGAATCATTGTTGTATCACTTGATACTGCATTCCTGTAAGTTAAATTAATTGCTGATTCAGTCAGAGCATCTTTTATTTTGATGGTTACATCCTCTAAAGGATTGTTACAAGCATCAAATAAGCTTACAAAAAAAATCAATAATATGGAGTAACCAAGGTATTTCATTTTTTTGACTGATTGGACTAAAGTAAAATTTAGAGACAACTTAACAATAGAAAATTAATCATTACGTATTACTCACTTCGCATTTAGCATTAATTTCCAATTCTATATCTAACTTTAAAATTAATGAAAGGTAAATATGAGTAATCTTTTATATTTCTTTCAATAATCGGAATTAGTTCATCTGCATTCGTAGTATCTAAAATACCAAAATATTCACTTATAATTTTAGGACTACCCATGTAATAGCAACCAATCTCTCCGTTAAAACTTAGTCTTCTTTTAGGTATGACTCTACCAAATCCAAATCCAACAAAAGGAACAAATTTATTCCAATCAACTTTCACACTAATTTCTCCAAAATCCTCAGCGTTTACTTCTACTCCTTCAAAGCTTATTCCAGTATTTGTGTCAACAAATGCGGAAACATTGAAATTATATAAATAACTAACTCCACCTATTAAGTGAAAAGATACTTTCTTGAAAGGGTAAAATTGAGTCGCTAAAAAAATCTGGTTGAATTTTAAATCAGATTCAATATTGATAGTTGACTTAGTATTTAGATTGACATCAAACAATCTATGATACTGAAGGTAGGTAGTTCCTACTCGCCAAAATATTTTTTTGTAAGGGGATGTTTTAGCTAATTCTAAGCCTAATCCATTTGTTCCCAAAGAGACACCGATTGATACATTATGTTTATGAACGTTTGTTGAGTCGGCTGTCGCACAAACATCATTATCAGGGCATAAGTAAAATGCCATAATAAATAGTATGAAAGTTAGATAGCGTTTAGACTGCATAAAGAATTAAAATTTCAAGTACTATGATAAAACTTAGAATTTTTGCATTCTTCTAAGTCAAAAGTAAGAACAATTTTCGATTTTCAAATAAAAAAATTATTAAACGGTATATTTTATCTGAAATTTGTTATTCTTTATCAAAATAGTAATATTGCTTTATCTTTAAATTGGTTAAAAATCAATATTCAAAATAATATTTGCTAATTATAAGATAAAACAAAATTTATAATCCATCATTAAACATAAAACATTAATTTTAACTACCTATAAGTCTTCAAACAGTTCTTTTAATTCTGTACACAATTAAACTTTTCTTAGTACCATCGAGATTAACTTAACGATTATTCCCATTCATATTAACTCTTGAAAAGCAAGTACTAAAGCTATACTATTTTAAAATTGTATTTATTAAAGAATTATGAAGAAATCAAAAATTATTGAAATAATGGATTAATTGAAGAATTGAAAGTTAACATTTCATTAAATACTATCTTAATTCAACCAAAATAATACAGAGAATATGCAATTATTCAAAGGTTAAGTTGGGTTGAAAGGAGGCTGAAAGTAGTCTAAAAGGGGGTTAATAGTGGGTTGATACAGGTGTTACTCATATCAGTAGCAAAAAAACAGGGATTAAAAAGGTCTTATCTTTTTAATCCCTGTTTACATTAAATCTTATCCCCATTCCTCCACTGCTCTACGGTTGGGAACCAAATGGATTGATATTCTGCATAGCGTTGAAGTTCGTAATGATCGTCAGCAAATTGATTAGCTCTTCTGGTAAAAGTAAAGTTTACTTCTGAATACTGACTATTTCGAGTATATGTCCAAACTTCTTTATCTTTTGTTCTGGTGATTCTCGTCGGGTCACCCATAACGATGTAAACCATTCCTTTGTCTGTCTTCCACCCTTCTTTATACGTTGTAAACAATCTGTTTGCTTGCTCTACTCTTTGATAATATGATTTAATCGTCCTCTTAGCTGTACCTTGATTTCCTTGCATGATATTTAACCAATAATTATCTAAAGAGCGTTTTGGGTCTTTGGAATTATACAAATCGCTTGTTTCTGCATTTGTGCTTACATAAATCAATGGTCTCACTAATTTTTCAGGGCGAGTCATTTTAGGAAATCGCTTATCTGCAACTACCATTCCTATTCCATAAGATTCTGTTGTATCTCTTGTAAAATAATAAAGCGCATCACTTTTTAATACAAAAGGCTTATTACTGGTAACTGTAAAAGAAGAATCTACAAACAAACTTTTTGAAGCTGCTCTTGGCGTAGTTGACATTGGTGAAATAGCCGCCTCAAAATCATAACGATATTTGAAAACTTTAAACGTTTCTTGTTTATCAGAAAGACTTTTGAGAACAACAGTATCTTGAACCGTAAAATAGTTTCTAGCTAATGGTGTTTTTCCTGTTTTATCATAAAACATAAAGTAATCGCTTACTTTACCAGATTGAAATCTTAGAAAACAATCATTAAAAATTTTATTTCCTGTTCTCAAATCTTTAATTTCTGTAAACGCCAAGCCTGTTAACAAATCTTTTGGTTTAGGAATGTCAAACCAAACGGTCAATAATCCTCCTTCCTGTGTTGAATTCTCAGCATTGATAGCGACATTTCCAGTACTTAAACTATTTTGCTTCGCACTGTAATCTGGATAAAGATTGTATGAAATCACAAAATCTTTACTTGCCTCGGCTAACGTAAAAGTTCTGTCAATATCAATACTTAAAAAAATTCGTACAGAAGAGCCATTATCTAGGAAGCGGCTTTTACTCAGAAATCTTTGTAAAAGCACTTTACTTTCGCCTTGTTCTTTGGCTTTTTTAGGTGAAGTTGAGCTACAACTTGCCAAAAACAAAATGATTGGAACGAATAGAAGTATTTTTTTCATCAGTTGAAAGAATAGCTGTAAGCCTCAAGCTCTAAGCGTTTATATTAGAAAATTAACAAATATAAATATGTCAATTATTACAAATTCGACAAGATAATTTGAGATGATAACGAATTCAATTTAATAAGTATTTTCCTGATGTCAAGCAAATGCCCTAAATTTGGGATAAAATTAAAAATTATTTCCTTTTTTACCTGATATCATGTACAAAACAACCGAGATTGCTTCCTCAGAAATCATTTCAGATAATCCTGTTCATCAAAGATTACTATTCCCATATATTGAAGCTGCTAAAATCGTTTCTGGAAACTTGCTCGAAATTGGCTGTGGTACAGGGCGTGGTGTAGCTGTTTTAGCTCCTTCAGTTGCTAATTATACTGGTGTCGATAAAAATGAGCCTTTAATGACGCAACTAAGCGCACAATATCCCTCTTTCAAATTCATTGATATGTTTTTGCCTCCTTTAAAAGGCTTGGCAGATAATACCTTTGATTATATCGTTACTTTCCAAGTAATAGAACACATTGAAGATGATAATGAATTTATTAAAGAAGCGCACAGAGTATTAAAACCTGGAGGAAAATTAATTTTAACAACTGTCAACAAGAAATATTCTCTTTCAAGAAACCCTTGGCATGTAAGAGAATATTTAGCAACAGAACTTAAAAATCTCATCTTGAAGCATTTTTCTTCAATCCAAACGCAAGGAGTTCATGGGAATGAAAAGGTGATGAATTACTATGAAGAAAATAAACGTTCGGTTGAAAAAATCACTCGTTTCGATATTTTTAATTTGCAATATCGTTTGCCAAGATGGATGTTACAAATTCCTTATGATATCGCAAACAGAATGAGTAGAAACATTATTCAACGTTCAGACAACAAATTGGTCACTGGCATTACTTATCAAGACTACTTCCTTTCAGACGATGCTGAAGAATGTTTTGATTTTTTTTATATTGCAACGAAGTAATAATTGTAAAAAAAATTATATATTGCAATGTGCTTAACCTATAAAAAGTTAAGCACATTCTTTTTTGTTAAGATTAACAAAAGGTTTCATCTTATCCGCCGCTGAGTTAAAATCAAAATCTAACAAAACATCACTAATGATAAAAACAGTATTTAACAACCAAGTAATAAGTATCTTATTGCTGGGTTTGGTATTTTTTGCATTTTCATCACAAAAACTTAACCGCTTTACTTTTAATGTTGAATATGTTGCTAAAGCGCAAGTAGGCGATGAAGTAAAATTCGTCTTTCACGTTGGTGATAATGTTCAAAGAGTAAAAGTCTATTCTGACAATAGAAGCTTAGGTACTGCTTTCGTAGCATCTAACAAAGCTATTTTTCCTTTTCTGTTTAGCTATTCTGGTGTAAAACAATTAAAATTTATTGGTATTTCTTCCAACAACGATACTGTCAATGTATCTTATGGAGAAATAGTTATTACTGGAAAAATTTTTCAGAATGATGTCATTACTTATGAGCGAAAAAACGCTCAAAAAGATAATAACGTAATGGCATATAATGATGGAAACTTGCCCAAAGATGCTCTTGGTGAGTATTTATTCCCCAACAGAGTCAATACTTCGCTTAGATTCCCTCCTACTCCCAACGAAGACCCTTTTGGAAAAAACCAAAATGTCTATGCTACAGCAATTGGTCATCCTACAGCCGATGAAGCTAAAGGTTTTATTGCCGACATTAGTCAAGATGCTCAGTTTTTGTCAAGAAAATATCAAATTCCAGCAAGTATTGTCATTGCGATGGCAGCCTTAGAAAGCGGCTATGGTTTTAGTAGAAATGCAGTTTATGCCAACAACTTTTTAGGAATTAAACAATGGAAAGGTAACAATTCAAATGCTTATCAACTAAAAGGTCAACCTGATGAACATGGAGGGAAAGTACAAATTCTGAAAATTACAGAAGAAGGTCAATATATTTACGATGAAGATAACCGACCAGATAATTGGTACAAGCGTTTTAATTCTCGTGCAGATTGCATGACTTTTTTGGTAGAAGAAATCTTTTTACACAAAACAGGTTTGTGGAAACGTGATTACAGCGATATTCCAAGATTCTATCAAGGACAAATAGCTGAAGGAGTGGATAAATATTCTGCCGCTTATACATTTGTATATGCAATTGGAGAAAAAGGCTATTCACACAAAGGTGGCAAATATTATGCTGATAGAATTATGAAATTAGTAGATAAGTATAATCTGATTCAATATGATTAGTCCTAATGAGTAATGAGTAATGAGTAATGAGTAATGAGTAATGAGTAATGAGTAATGGAAAGTGATATTTCATGTGAATCAGTTGTCTCATCCTAAAAAAGCTTGACAGTATTAGGGGTTAAAAACTGAATTGATTGTCAAGTTTTTTTTATTGTATTACCAAGATTACACCATTTATTTTTTATTTCTAAATGTATTTTAATCTTTTGTGTTAATACTGGTTTTTGTGCTAAGTTGGGCTTCTATTCCTGTTCATTTCTTTGTGTTTTGGCTTATTCCTACTTGATATTTAATATTGATTCTTATTCCTGATTTTACTTACTCTTACTGAATTTATTCCTAAAGATTACTCGGTTTGATTGGGCTAAAACGCTTATGAATGACATGGGGTTTTACCTGCTTTCCTTGCGACTTTTCTTGCATTTTTATCACTTCATCAGAGACTTTCTCTACTGAGCTTTTGGTCTCTTTCTGCTGAATATTACGCTTCTTCCATCGCTTGATTAATACTCCTTTTTGTTCATGAGCTACCACTGGAGTAAGTCTGTCACAACTATCGTGCGTCCTTAATTCATTATAGCTTTTGATGGCTCTATCGACGGCTACTTGAGCTGTTTGATGGCTCTCAAAAACTTGATTTAACAGGAACTCATGTTTGAGGATTCCATTCACTCTTTCCGCCATCGCATTTTCGTAAGGGTCTCCGTTTTCTGTCATCGATAATTGAATGCCTAAGTGATCTGTTGTATTAACATAATCTTGACAACAATACTGAATGCCACGGTCGCTATGATGAATGAGTTTATCCGTCCTCTTGAGGTCTTTACTGGCCATCAGCAAAGCATCAATGGCTCCCTTAGCTTCTAAAGTAGGATGAAGTTTGTATCCCACAATCTTATGACTATAAGCATCGGTGATGATACTTAAATAGCTGAATCCCTTTGCTGTACGAATATAAGTAATATCGCTAACCCATAATTCCCCTGCCTGATCTAAGACTAATTCCCTGATTAGATTCCCATATTTACGGTATGGATGATTGGAATTGGTGGTAATCGCTCTTGATTTACGCTGACGAATTAAGAGACCATAATTGTCAAGTAAAGTGTATAAAGCATCTCGCCCTAACTTGATATGATGCTCTACCAAACGAGGTTTTAGGCTCTCGTAAAGCTTAGAAGTACCACAACGAGGTAAGTCTTTACGTATCTCCAATACCCATTTCAACACCATTGATTCCTCAAGAGGTTTTGAATGGACAACAGTCTTTTGCTCATAAAAAGCCTGACGGCTTTTGCCAAACAGTTTGCAGAAATAGCCAAGGCTATAAGCATGAGCATACCACTGCATAAGCAGGATTACTGTCTGGCTCCAGGCTTTTTTCGGATATTAATCTTGAGCTTCTCCTCGGCTACATCAATCAAGGTATTCAAGGCAATGTTGTACATTTTGGCTTGCTCTAATTGTTTTTCAAGCTCCTTGGTTCTGGCTTGAAGAAGGGCTAAATCTTGTTTCTCTTGAAAGGTCATTTCTGGTAAAGATAATACCATTTCCTGAGCATATTTCAAGCGCCATTTATGAATTAAGGTATAACCATTATTAGGATGAAAATTGAAACGTTCGATAGCTTGAGCAGGCGTTAATCGCTGCTCCTCTATTTCTCGAACTAACCAGCGACGAAAAGCCACTTCATAAGTGAAATCCTCATCCTGTTGCTCGAAAGATGAAGAAACTAAAGTTGTATAAAAAGAAGATTCGCTCGATAAAGACATTGTGCTAAAGGTTAGCTAATACTGTCAAGCTTTTTTAGGATGAGACAAGTTCCCTAAAACTGATTTAATTTTGCCTTTTTATTCAATGAAATTATCTTGAAAATTGCTAATTCAACTTCATAGTTTATGTTTTATAAATCAGCGATATAAGCTTTTCCTCCTAATCCTCTCATTTGTCTCATGATGAAATTTGTTCTTTTTTGAACATATTTAGATGGATTGGCAATTGAAAATCTATTGGGACTTGGTAAAACGGCAGCAATTCTAGCAGCTTCTGCTCTGTTGATTAATTTGGCACTGTGTCCGTAATAACGCAAAGCGGCAGCTTCTACACCAAAGGTCATTTTCCCCATTTCTGCTACATTCAAATATACTTCTAGGATTCTTTCTTTACCCCAAATTACTTCAATCAAAAAAGTAAAATATACTTCTAATACTTTCCTAACATAGCTTCTTCCTTGCCAAAGAAATACGTTTTTGGCTACTTGCTGAGAAATAGTACTTGCTCCTTTTATTTTTTTTCCTTTTAAATTATGACGAAAAGCTCCCCACATGGCATTAAAATCAAAGCCCAAATGCTGAGGGAAAAGTTGGTCTTCTGAAGCAACAACTGCCAAAGCTGCCTCTTTTGAAATATTTTCGTAAGGTTCCCAATCAGAGTGAATTTCAGAATCTCTACCTTCAAAAATGGCTGTAACTTTACGGTCAATCATTGTTGGAGTAACCCAAATTGGTACAAATTTCAAAACCAATACCCAAGCTAATGAAATGGAAAAGAAGTAAATTAAAAACTTAATACAATAAGAAATAACAAGTTGTACTATTGGATGGCGTTTGTTGGATACGTCGATATCATCATTCAATGAAGATTGAACAGTACGCTTCTTGTTAGTTTTCTCTTCTTGTGGAGGAGTTCTGAATGTATTTTTAGCCATGTATAAGATGGTTATCGGTTAACATAAATACAAAAAAACGAAGAATTCACTGAAAAGAAAAGCACCTTTGAAATTCATAAATACATTTCAAGGCTAAAAAAACAAATCTGAGGCGATTCTATCTACAAATAATTTCCCTTTTTCGGTAATCAATAAAGTATCATTTTCAATCCATAAAAAACCTTCTGAAAACTGATTTTTCAAAATATCTTGGTTGAATTCAAGGAAATCATTTTCTAATAATTGATTGAGTTTTTTCAACTCGCAACCCCATTTAGTTCTTAATCCAGTCAATAAGTACTCGTTTATTCTATCTTCTTTCGTCAGAATTTCTATCGTTGCTGGAATTTGTTCCGTTGATAAAGCATTTAAATACTTAGCATTATTAGCAACATTATATTGTCGGCTTAAATGGTTGAAACTGTGCGCTGAAGGTCCAATGCCTAAATACTCTTCTTGTTTCCAATAACTGGTATTATGCCTAGCATATTGGTTATTGTGAGCAAAATTCGAAATTTCATATTGCTCAAAACCATTTGAAGCTAAATGATTAACTAACATTTCAAATTGTTGACTGGCAAATTCGTCATTAATTACTTCTATTTTACCTTGTTTAAGCCATTTTCCAAAAACAGTTTTTGGTTCGATTGTCAAACAATAGGCAGAAATATGATTCAAGTTTAAAGCGGTTGCTTTTGCCAAATCATTTTCAAAAATCGCATGACTATCCGACGGAATGGCGTAAATCAAATCAATCGTCAAATTATGAATTCCTAGGTCTTGCGACAGTTTTACACAAGTTTCAGCCTCTTGAGCGGTATGAATTCTATTGATTTTTTTCAAATGATTCTCGTTAAAAGACTGAATTCCAATACTTAAACGATTGATTCCAAAACGTTTAAAAGAACGCAATTTTTCTAAATTCAAATCATCCGGATTAGCTTCTAAAGTAATTTCAGCGCCATCTATTACTTGATAATGCCGATGAATAGTTTCAAAAATCAATGCTAAATCTTTTTCTTCTAATAAAGATGGCGTTCCCCCTCCGAAGTAAATGGTGCTTAAATTTTTATCTTGAAGATATTTGTTTTGAAGCCTAATTTCTTGACAAATAGCATTTACCATTTCATCCTTTACTTTCAGAGAAGTACTAAAATGAAAATCACAATAATGGCAAGCCTGTCGGCAAAAGGGAATGTGGATGTATAAATGCAAAGAGAAAATAATTTGAAAATTTGAAAATAAGCAGATTTGAAAATGATATTAATTATTCCCAAGCTTTCATTTTCAAATTTTCAAATCGGTTTAAATTTTCAAATTAAAATTACTCTGGTAGGAATGTTAAATAACTTAAATCTTCTTCTTGAAACATTTCGTTGGCCAAATCTTGTAATTGAGTCGCCGAAACGTTTTTGATTTGCTCGAATAATTCATCCAAAGTATCAATTCTATCAATATCTAAAAGACTTTTCGCCATCATCAACATAAAACTCATATTGCCTTCTTCAGACATCGCCATTTGTCCCATCAATTGCTCTTTGGTATTAATCAATTGCGTTTTAGTCAGCGAAATATCTCTTAGTTTTTTGAGTTCTTTTAAAATTAGCGTGTTTACTTTATTCAATCGCTTTGCTTCTGTGGCGAAATAAATTCCCCAATAACCTGTATCAATAAAAGGAGTATAACCTGCATCAATGGCATAAACCAAGCCATTGCGTTCACGCACAGCAAGGTTTAATCTTGAATTCATCCCAAAACCACCTAACAAATTAACCAACATAAAAAACGGCAAACGTTTGTCATCAGCCAAAGCATAAGCATTTCTACCAATAGCCACATGCGCTTGGGTAATACTTCTAGTAATGCTAATATTCTGGGGTTTGTAATCTACAGGTGCTACACGCACCAAATTAGAAGATTTAGCAGGAATATCTTTTAAAAATTTCTCTACATAATGAATTACTTTTTTGAAAGGAATATTACCAATGGATGAAAAAATTACTCTTCCAGTATCTAAATTTTCAGCGATAAAATCTAATAAATCTTGTCTGCTAAATCTAGAAACACTTTCTTGATTACCTAATGTGTTTTTCCCTAATTGATGATTTGCAAAAACGATTTCATCAAAATCATCTTGAATAGCATCTTCAGGCGAATCGTAGTACATCGCCATTTCCTCCAAAATCACACCTCTTTCACGCTCTACTTGCTTATCAGGGAAGTTAGAATTGAAAGTAATATCAGCCAACAATTCCAAGGCACGTTCGTAATGTGGCGTAAGAACAGAAGCATGAAAACAGATTTTTTCTTTGGTAGTATAGGCGTTTAATTCTCCTCCAACAATTTCTAAACGATTGATAATCTGTAATGAAGTACGTTTTTTAGTTCCTTTAAAGGCCATATGCTCCCAAAAATGAGCCAAACCTTGCTGGTGCGCTTTTTCATCACGACTACCCATATCTAACATGATTCCGATATGTGAAATAGCAGTATGTGTTACTTGACGATGCACTACTCTGATTCCATTCGGTAATCTATATTCTTGTATATCTAACATGCGGTATTAATTTGTATTCAAAGCTGAAATTGATGAATTGAATACTTTATAAAAATTTAATCTAATTAAATACAAAGTTATTACTTTAAGGCTAGTATGCCATAAAACAAAAGAGTAATCACATTGAATCGCCTGCAAAAACAGGAAATCATTCTCTGAATTAACATTTATCATCAGGAAAGAAGGCTTACTCGTTTTTATTTAACCCAATTCAGGGTAATTTTGTGCAGTAATATTTGAAATTAATTTTCATATTGCTAAAATCACCCATTATTTCACTCATTAATCAATAAAAATGAAAATCGGTTTTGATGCCAAAAGAGCTTTTAATAACAATACAGGCTTGGGAAATTATAGTCGGTTTATCATTGACGCATTGTTAAAGTACGCTCCAGAAAACAATTATTTTGCCTACACGCCAAAAATCAATAAAGCTCCTTTCACTGAAAAATACATAAACGAAGCCTTAGTCAACTTCAAGATTAAACTGCCTAAATCGAAAAAGTTAAAATCTTTTTGGAGAAGTTTTTTAATCGGTAAGGATTTAAAAAGAGATGAAATTCAAATTTTTCATGGATTAAGTAATGAATTGCCTATTGGATTGAAAAGGAAAAAAATCAAATCAATCGTCACCATTCATGATTTGATTTTTGAGCGTTATCCCAATTTATATCCAGCTTTCGACCGCTTCATTTATCAAATTAAATTTAAAAAAGCTTGTCAACATGCCGATGTAATTGTAGCCATTAGCGAACAAACCAAAAGAGATATTGTAAATTTCTATCAGATAAATCCAGAAAAAATTGAAGTTATTTATCAAGATTCTGATGCTATTTTCAAAACAAAACTTGAGGAAGAACAAATAGATTCGATAAAAGTAAAGTACGATATTCATAAAAAATACTTGCTTTGTGTCGCCACCATCGCCGAACGAAAAAACCAATTAATGTTGGTAAAAGCCTTTCATAAATTACATTTGGCAGATTATGAATTGATATTAGTTGGTGGAAAATCCGATTATCAAAAACAAATTGAAAGTTATATTCAGGAACACTCACTTAGCAATATCAAAATATTCAATAAAGTGCCTTTTTCAGATTTACCAGCTTTGTATCAAGGTAGTTCTTTATTTGTGTATCCTTCATTTTTTGAAGGTTTTGGCATTCCTATTTTAGAAGCTTTGCATTCAGGCATTCCAGTGATTGCGGCTACAGGTTCATGTTTGGAAGAAGCTGGAGGAAAAGGCGCTTTATATGCTAATCCTGACGATTTGAATGATTTATCAAGTAAAATCCTACAAGTTTTGTCGAATAAATCTTTACGAAAACAAATGGTTTTAGACGGGAAACAACATATCGCACAATTTTCAGCCGAAAATATTGCCAAACAATTGGTCAATATTTATCAGAATACTTTAGCATCATCTTATTAAAATCTCAATATCAAAAATGGACTTTTTACCTCAAAATATCAACGATTATTCTGAAAACCATACTTCTCCAGAAAGTGATTTATTAGCAAAACTCAACAGAGAAACTCATGCAAAGATATTACAATCAAGAATGCTTTCAGGGCATTTGCAAGGAAGAGTATTGGCGATGTTCTCGCACATGATGCAGGCCAAAAGTATTTTGGAAATTGGTACTTATACAGGTTATTCTGCTTTATGTTTGGCAGAAGGATTGGTAGAAGGAGGAAAAATTATCACGATTGATGTCAATGAAGAATTAGAAAGTTTTACCAAACAATTCTTTGATGATTCTGAATATGCAGATAAAATTGATTACAGAATTGGAGATGCCGCCGAAATAATTCCGACTTTGGATGAAGTATTCGACATCGTTTTTATTGATGCAGATAAAATGAGTTATGCAAAATACTATGATTTAATTTTTGATAAAGTAAGAAAAGGTGGTTACATTATTTCTGACAATGTACTTTGGAGTGGAAAAGTAGCCAATATTGAGCAAGGCAAAAAAATAGACAAAGACACACAAAACCTGCTGAATTTCAATAAGATGTGTCACGAAGACCCAAGAACCGAAAATATTTTGATGCCTTTGAGAGATGGCTTGATGATTAGTAGAAAACTTTAGGCATAAGAAGCTAGAGACAAGTAGCAAGACACAAGATATAAGAGGTAAAATTCTTTTAACTTGAGTCTTGAATCTCAAATCTTGTGTCTTGCTTCCAACATCTTAGCTCTCACTTCTTAATCAACAACTTTTGTCCAACACTTACTGAAAAATTCTTCAGATTATTCCATTTTACCACTTGGTCAACGGTAACACCATGAATTTTGGATACTCTGAAAACAGTTTCTCCAGCTTTTACAACATGATATACATTGTTGCCATTCGTTTGAACAGTTTCTTTAATTACTTTCGGAGCAACTTTTTCTGAATCTGGTTCTTCTACTAATTTCACAGAAGGCATAATTGTACTGTTCGATACCAGTAATTCTTGATCAATTTCTACAATATTGCTATTTAGTTTGTTCCATTTTCTGATTTCAGCCACTGTAATTCCATACATTTTTGAAATACTATAAAGCGTTTCTTTGGCTTTAACGGTATGCGTATTTTTTAAACTAGGTTTCGCTGTTTCTTCTTTGGCAATTACTTTAGACGCTTCTGGCTTAGGAATATCTTTCTCCTCTTTTGTAAATATTTTACTTGTACTAGGATTGCCTACTGATGGTTTTTCAACAGCATCTTTTATTTCTTTTGTCGAAACGTTGGTTTTTGTACTCGGTTTTACTTCTGGAATTACCTTTACAATCTGCTCAGGCTTAGTGGTAATATTTTTATCTTTCGTTTTGCTTTCAACAATCTTTACTTCTGGAGTTTTTTCGTTTTCTCTCGCTCCAGAAACTAATGAAGTAGCTGGTTTATAAACTTTAATTACTTGCCCGATTTGCAATTTTTCATCAAGCTTAATATTATTTAAACTCAATACTTCGCCTACTTTCATATCGTAAAATTGGGCAATGCCAAAATAAGTATCTTTGGCAGAAACAACATGAGCCTTTATTTCTCTAGTTAATACTTTATCCTCCACTTTAGGTATATTAGAAGGCTCTGGAGAAGCCACTGTTGTTTTTACTTTATCAGTTGTAGGAATTGGTTCTTTCGCAATTACTTTTTCTTTTGTCTCTACAACAACAGGATTCACTGGCTTCAATTCCTTGGTGTCTATTTCAGCTTTCTTTTCCTCTTTTGGCTTTTCTGTAATGATAACCGGTTTATCCTCTGTTTCTTTTGGAGTATTGGTTACAACCACTGTTTTTTCAGTAGTGTTACTTATTTTAGGAGTATCTTTCTTTGAATCTACAATTTGAATCGGTGTATCTGGTCTGGTTTCAATTAACCATAAAAGTCTTCCTTTTTGTAAGCGTTGCATTTGGGGAATTCTATTTTTAGCCATTAAATCCTCTAAATGAATCCCATATATTTGAGAGATTGACCAAAGTGTTTCATTACTTTCTACGGTATGATAAGCCACTACCGCACGGTGGTCTTTTTTCCTCAAATAATAAACTTCATTAGGAATGATTCTACTATCAGCATCCAAATCATTAAATTTCAAGAATTTACTCAGGCTAATATCGCCACGATTGGCAATGCTTGCAGGAGTATCGCCATCAATTGAAAGGATTCCTCTTTTTCCGTTTATTTCATAAAAAATTGGCTCAGTTTTACTGTTCCCTTGAGTAAGCCTCACGAGTACTGGAAAACCTAAATCTTGCACCTGAGTACTTGGATTAACTGTTGGCTTTGGACTTAAATTATTTTGGCTGAGGTCTCTATACTTTTGGTTACTCATCGGTACGTAAACCACATAGTCTTTATCTTTAGGAACAGTAGTTCCTTTCAGCCAAGCATTATTTTGAGCAATAAATGCTGGACTAACAGCTAATTCATTGGCAATTTCATTAACACTTTTGCCTTTACTGTTACTGTATTCATACAAGAAATCATTATTCGAGCTGTTTTTGGCTTTGTTGTATTCACTTTCTAAAAAAAATCTATGTGCCAAAAAACGAAGTAAATACCAATCTGTAGTGTTAGTAACGGTGATTTCTTTTTTACCAACCCAATCTGTAGCAGGATGATTTTTAATAGCACCTTGCCCGATACGATAGGAAAGCAGGGTTGTCATCCAATTTTTTAAAAGTTGATTATTCCTATTTAAATATATCGCAGCAGCTTTGGTAGATGCCGCCAAGTGTTTTCTTTCATCAACAAACCCATCGACTCTCAAACCTACTTCTCTGGCTGTTTCAGTTTTAAATTGCCAATAACCAACCGCTCCTGAAATAGAAATAGCCTCTGGGTCAAATACACTTTCTTGTACACATAAATACTTTATTTCGTCTGGAACGCCCGCATCGGCTAAAATTCGTTCAATCACTGGAAAGTGAATGACCATTTTGTCCACAAGTACATCTAAATATTTACGATTATTATTTAAACTTTGTATTTCTTTTTCAATGATGTTTCGTGCATAGCTATCATATTTTACATTAACAGAACCAACCTTGATACTACGAGGTAAAGACTGTGCGTGAGAAGAAACAAAAGGAGAAAATACAATAATCAATAACAAAATGTACTTGTTCATAATTTAGAAATTCTTAGGAATTAATATGAAAAGATACTCTCTTCATCGAAAAATAGTTTATCAGTACACTCAAATAAATACCTAAAGTACAATTAAAGCTTCAATAGTTAAATATCTTTATTGCGTAATTACCAAAAACCTTGCCTGAAATTTCAAAAAGACACAAGTCAAATTATGATGATTGCAGGTATTCGATAAAATTTTAAGTAATTTTGCTTTCTCTTCTTGCTAAAAAAGCATGCCAAGATGTACATAAAAATAAAAATTGAATATGATTTTGATAGAAGACACCGTCATCAGCGATGATATTATTGAGAAATTCTTCGTTTGTGACCTCATAAAATGTAAAGGTGCTTGTTGTGTGGAAGGCGATTTGGGTGCTCCATTGAACGATGACGAGCTTCCTATTATGGAACAAATCTATCAAGATGTAAAACCATATCTTTCACAAGAAGGTATCAAAGCAATTGAAGAAGAAGGCATTTATGTGAAAGATTGGGAAGGCGATTTTTCTACGCCAGTCATCAAAGGCAGAGAATGTGCTTATGCTATTTATGATGATAGAAACATTCTGAAATGTGGAATTGAACAGGCTTTCTTTGATGGTAAAATATCTTGGAGAAAACCGATTTCTTGCCACCTCTATCCTATCCGAATTACCAAGTACGAACATTATGAAGCCCTCAATTATGACCGCTGGCATATTTGTTCAGATGCTTGTACGCATGGAGAACAATTGGGTGTTGAACTGTACAAATTCTTGAAAGAACCTTTGATTAGAAAATACGGAGAAGCTTGGTATCAAGAATTGTTGAACGAAGCCAGAGACAGAGAACAATTATAAAATGAAAAATGCCTTTGATGATATTTACGAAGTAGTTCGGTTGATTCCTCATGGAAGAGTAAGCTCTTACGGAGCAATTGCTGAATATTTGGGTGGAAAAGGTGGCGCTAGAATGGTCGGTTGGGCAATGAATGCCTCACACAATGATGATACGATTCCTGCACATAGAGTAGTGAATCGTAATGGAGTACTAACTGGCAAAGCCTTTTTTGGTGGAAACAGAATGCAAGAATTACTTGAAAACGAAGGAATTATTGTTAAAAACGACAAGATTCAAAACTTTAAAGAGCTTTTCTGGTCGCCAACAAAAGAATTATTATAAAATCAAAAAGCCATTTGCCTCAACGACAAATGGCTTTTTATTTAGCTTCTTGGCATCATTCGATACGTCACATTTACTTTCTGGGTATCTTCATCTACAATTCCTGCATAAAAACCTGCAAAAACTACCGCAGTCGGGATATCAATATGATTCAAATCATGAATATCCCATTTTACTTTTTTAGCATCAATAGCAAGATGTAAGTCTAAATGGTTTTTATCGGTATTAATAATATCCCATGTTATTTCTTGACCATCCTCAAAATCCATTAGTAATTTAGTATTATCTTCTTTCAAAGTCCATGTACCGTGATGGGTTTTTCCTGCTCCATCAGTATAATCAACACGCTCTTCAGTTGTCAGTCTAAAAGACTCCTTCGAATAATCATGCAAATTGGCTGCTACGCCACGTTCGTACAAAACATTTTTACGAGTATCAGCTTGATAATTCACTACATTAATCACCCAACTTTTGGCTAACATTTCAGTAATCAAAGCATCACTTTTGTTTGGTAGTATAGCTTGTTTAATCTCGGAAGAAAGGTTAGTTTGTTGTTGTTTAACCTTACAAGCGTAAACTACAGAACCAAGTATAAGCATGGTTGCTGTCAATTTAATCAATTTTTTCATATCCTTGATTTGGGATTTAGGTAAACCTCTTTTGGTTTACGTGAACAATAATTAAAGAATCACTCGATAAGCAAGACGAAACCTTAACAGAAAAAAAACAATGTTTGAAAATTTAGTAATTAGGATTATTCTGTGGAATTTGTTTCCTGAGATTGTTCAGGAGAATGAAATAATAAAAAGTAAGCTACTGAAAAACAGTAATTAAAGAAAGGATTATATTAATGTGAATTCAAAGAACGATTTGTACATTTCCACAGAGTACGACACAAAGATAAAACATTTTTTTTGTAAAATACAACCGTTTAATAAATAAGCGGTGCTACTTCATGCCTCTAATCACTTGTAAACACCCATTTTTTCTTAGTAAAACTTAAAATAATGACTTAAAAAACCTTCTTATTTACGTAAAAAAGACACTCTTATTGCCTTTCTTCATCAAAAATTAAAAACAGAGTAAAAAGTTTCCGAACTTTACAAAAATATTGCTTTGACAATATTTTGAAGATGAATAAAATAATCAATTAAATACAACAACAATGGAAAACCATTCTGAAGGACCAAAGAAGCCTTTCAAATATTTTAACCAAGCAAAACCAGAAAATAAAGATATAGTATTTGGTATTCAATCAGTTTTAGAAACACTTCGCTCTGGCAAAGAAATCGACAAATTACTTGTTCAAAGAGAACTTGGCAGTTTAGAAGTTTTAGAATTTGCTCGTTTGAAAGGAGTACCAGTTCAAAAAGTACCAGTTGAAAAGTTAGATAGAATTACTCGTAAAAATCACCAAGGTGTTATTGCTTTCGTTTCGGCTATCAATTATGCTAAACTAGAGAACATTGTGGCTGATGTATATGAAAAAGGTGAAGTACCCTTAATTTTAGTATTAGATAGAATTACCGATGTGCGTAATTTTGGTGCAATTGCTCGTACTGCCGAATGTACTGGTGTTCATGCCATTGTAATTCCAACAAAAGGAGCTGCACAAATCAATGCTGATGCCATGAAAACTTCTTCTGGAGCCTTAAACTTTTTACCAGTTTGTCGTGAAGAAAACTTATTTCATACTGTGAGATTTTTACAAAACTCAGGAATTCAAGTTGTAGCTTGTTCTGAAAAAGTTTCTAAAAATATTTACGATGTTGATTTTTCAATCCCAACAGCCATTATCATGGGTTCTGAAGAAGACGGAATTTCGGATGATTTGATGCGTTCTGTTGATGAATTAGCGACAATTCCTTTAGTTGGTCGTGTTGGTTCATTAAACGTATCAGTAGCGACGGGAGTAATCCTTTATGAAGTAGTTCGTAAACGATTAGTTTAAAATCAAGAAAACTATAATTAGAAAGCCCTTCGTAACGGATACGGAGGGCTTTTTGTATTTACTGCATAAAAAAAGGACATAACCAATGGCTATGTCCTTTATTATCTTACCTCTAAACCTATTTAACTATGAAAAATAACTGCACCTTTTCTATTCAAAAATTAGAAGAATAAACTCAACTCTTTAACACATCCAGATTCTCTAATTGTTTTTAAAAAGAGGCGTCTCTAAAAGAAACGCCCTTTCCCGTCTTACCTCTAAACCTATTTAACTATGAAAAATAACTATTCAATTCAAGAAACTAAGTTTTTCCAACGCAATTCCAAATTCACAAAACTTAGCTTTAATTTTTAAAAAGTGGCGTCTCCAAAAGAAACGCCCTTTCCATCTTACCTCTAAACCTATTTAACTATGAAAATTCTTAAATTATATAAACAAATCGTCGCTGGTGGATGAATCTATTCAGACCTCATAAACGATGTATAATTTTCTACTTTATTAAACGACTATCAATTAATTCCTTCATCGTTCCTCTATGACAATACTACAATTTTTATTTGAAAAAAGTTTATTTTTTTAGTTATTTTTTAAAATTAATAAAAAAATAATTCGTGGTTTTGTACAAAGATTCATTTACATGATTAACGATGCAAAGTTGTGCAATATTATATAAATATGCAAATGATTTGTGTTAAGTCTTTCCAATTTTATAGTAGTAACTACCTAAAAATCAACAGAAAAACACTTAATTACGAAACAAAAACAATTACAATCGAAATATTATTCTGCTTGCATAACAAAAACATTGCAAATGTTTTGTTATAAATTATTTTTAATAATTTTAAAATTCTTTGAATAATCCAATTATTGATTAAAAGCATTCATTGTCTTATCGACACCTTGTAAACAAAAACTCAAAATAATGTCTATGGCACGATCGAGATGTTCTGGTAATTCATCTAATTGTGCTCCTTCAAAGTTTCCTAAAACGTATTCTACTTGTCTTCCTTTACCAAAATCATCCCCTACTCCAAATCTCAAACGAGGATAAGCTGACGAACCCAATACTTCCTCAATATTTCGTAAACCATTGTGTCCCCCATGCGAACCTTTCACTTTGGTTCTAAGCTTGCCAAAAGGGAGTGCAATATCATCCGTAATGACTAAAGTATTCTCCTTTTCAATCTTCAATTCTTTCATCCAATAATTAACCGCCTTTCCACTCAAGTTCATGTAAGTGGTTGGTTTAATTAAATGAATTTGTTTTCCTTTATGTTTAATTTCTACATGATAAGCTAAACGACCCATTGAGAACTTCACTTCGAAATTACTCGCCAGACGATCCAACACCATAAAACCAACATTATGCCTAGTAAGCAAGTATTCTGGACCAATATTTCCAAGACCAACAATCAGGTATTTCATTTTGTATTAAATATTTGAAATTAACTTTGTATTCTTTTTTTCATGAATGAGTCGTCAAAATTAAGTAATTTTGTATAGTATTTATCCACCCATGAAAAACAAAGCTACTATTAAAATCAGCCCAGCCCTACTCGCATTAACGTTGTGCTTGATGAAGGAATCAGCCTTTTCAAAAAATCAAAGCACTACAGAAGCCCAATTTAATTGGGGTAATCTTACTGACCTCAACACTGTAGAGTTCAATAGTTTCAATTCAAAAAATGATTTACTTACTTCAATAAACTATAAAAATCGTGCCGAGTCTTTTGCTTCAGTGCCTTTTTCAGAAAAAAACATTCTTGATTCCCTAAAAAACACTTCAACAAAAGCAAGCAATACAATTACTTCAACTACAAAATCGGGAGTTCAAAATAAGATTGTTACCGTCAATTTCACTGCCATTAATAAAGCCAATAATGAAAGTGTTTTAGCCGATTTTATAATTACGTCAGAAAGAACTGGAGAGATTTTCAAAGGAAGTACTTCTTCAAAAAATACTTTTTTTTCTATTCAATTATCACAACAAGATAATTTGAAAGTATCGGTAAGAGCAGATGGTTTTGCAGATGGCAATTCAACGATTTCCATCAAAGATTTTGTCAATACTAATCATCATGAATTTGCCATTCCATTGGTTTTTGAACGCTATCCTTTATCAATCAAAGTATTAGATGCCGACACTAAAGAATCTATCAAAAATGCCCAAGTAAAAGTGGTTGATTTGAATGCTTCTGAAATTAAAAATGCGTCAAAAAAACCGAATTCTGATGATTATAGTGCGAATTTGAAACTTTCAAGTAAATATGAATTCATCATCAATGCCGAAGATTATATAGAGCTCAAAGAAAAAGTACTGAAAGCACCTCAAGGCAATTCAGTCAATTTTATGCTCTACAAAAATAGTCTTCCAGTACATTTTGAAGTAATTGATGCTGAAACAGAAAAACCAATTAAAGCTTTTATTAATGTTAAATTGGAGCATCTGAAAAGAAATATCGTTTTTAAAAATGAAGTAAAAGCTAGTGTAAGAGTGAGCAGTCAAGAGATTTTTACCGTTGAAACTGCTGCGGAACATTATATTACCAAACAAAGTACTTTTAATATGGCAGATTTTAATCCTACCAAAAAGTACGTTTATACTATCCGTCTTGAAAGAAACCTTCATCATTTAACAATAAAAACAAAAAATAAACTTAATGGTGAACCCATTATTGCGGATAAAATTGAGCTTGTCAATCTCAGTAATAAAGCCAATCAACCCAAAATCGAAAAGTTGAAAAACGGTGATGTTTTGATAAGTTTAATTCCTGAAGACAAGTATCATCTTGAAATCAACACCAATGGTTTTGAAAAGTATCAGCAAGAATTTGTAAAGCTAAAACAAGCCGAATTAGATTGTTTTTTGACTCCTAAGCAAAAAATAAAAGGTTTGGTATTATCTGCGATTGATTCAACAAGTGGTAAAATTTTACCTGCTACCTTTAAAATCACTGGAAATAAAACAAAGAAAGCTTTTACAGTAAATACTTCTAATGATGTAACGGAATATCATTTGGCTTTGACAGAAAAAGACAATTATCAAATAGAATCTTTTGCAAAAGATTACGAACTAAAAGTAGAACAAGTACAATATGCGTCTTCTAAAAAAGCTGTTTTTTATACCGTTTTGTTGAAAAGAAAACCTGCTGTAAACAGTAGCAAAAGTGTAGCTACTGTAGATGTTCCTAAGACAAAAGCACCCATCGAGAGCTCTAAAGTAAAAGATTTTGTTCAGATTGAACATGGGCAATCTATTACACTTGATAATGTTTATTTTGAACAAAGTAGCTTTATATTGCAATCGGTTTCATACGAAGAGCTAGATAAAATGGTGGAGCTTCTGAAAAATGCCCCACAGGTCAAGATTGAAATTAGTGGACATACAGATAATATTGGAGATACAAGACTAAATTTTGCCCTTTCGGAGAATAGAGCTAGAGTTGTTTTTAATTATTTCGTCAGCAAAGGAATCAATGAAAATAGATTACATTACAAAGGCTACGGAAGTAACAAACCACTTTTGCCTAATAATTCGGAAGAGAACAAAAAGAAAAACAGAAGAGTAGAATTGACTGTTTTATAAGTTTTGGATAAGTATTTCAAATAACAAAACAATTATTTTCACTGATTCAAAATCAATCATTTCCAAAAACCATGAAAAACCAAATCGTTGTCTTCCTTTTATGTTTATTGACAAGCTTTTCGATGCAAGCCAAAGCTGATGATGCCAATAGCCGTGTATATGAATTAAGAGTTTATTATGCTAGTGATGGCAAATTTGATGTATTGATGAATCGTTTTAAAGAACATACTCTTCATTATTTCAAGAAACATAAAATGCGTTTAGAAGGATTTTGGTTGCCTTTAGATAACAAAGACAATAAAATGGTTTATGTGTTATCATATCCTTCTCGTGAAGCTCGTGAAAAATCTTGGAAAAACTTTATGAGCGACAAAGGTTGGGTAAAAGTGATGAAAGAAACTACAGCAAATGGCGAAATTGTGGCTAAAGTAGAGAGTACTTTCTTGAAAACAACTGATTTTTCGCCTAATAATTTAAAAAGTGTTGGCGACAGAGTTTTTGAATTAAGAACTTATATTGCTACGCCAAATAATCTTTCAGGATTGTTAGACCGTTTTAGAAATCATACCTTGAAATTATTTGAAAGACATGGCATGAGTAATATTATTTATTGTACACCTACTGATAAAGAACAAGGCTCAGAAAATACTTTAATCTATTTCTTAGCACACAAAACCAAAGAAGCAGGTTTGGCTTCATTCAAAACATTCGGTGCTGACCCAGAGTGGCAAGCTGTAAGAAAAGCTTCTGAAGAAAAAGCAGGAAGTTCATTAACAGTAAAAGTAACATCAGAATATATGTATCCAGTTGAATTTTCGCCATTGAAATAATTCAACGCCTTACTTCATTAAAATAGAAAAAAATGCCCAAATTAGCTCTTATTACTGGTGCAAGCTCTGGAATCGGAAAAGCTACCGCTGAAGCCTTTGCAGATTTAGGAATCAATTTAATTTTGTGCGGAAGACGAATCGAAAAACTTGATGCTTTAAAAGAAAGTCTTTCTAAGAAAGTAAATGTGCAAATACTTACTTTTGATGTAAGAAATAAAGAACAAGTAGAAAATGCACTGAATTCGCTTTCTGATTCAGAAAAGAATATAGACATCTTAGTCAATAATGCTGGCAATGCGCATGGTATGGGTCCCATTCAAGATGGCTCAACCGACGATTGGGATGCTATGATTGATGGCAATGTAAAAGGATTACTTTATGTTTCAAAAGTAATTATGCCTTGGATGAAAGCTAGAAAGCAAGGACACATTGTTAATCTAAGTTCAATTGCTGGCAAAAGTACCTATCCAAATGGAAATGTATATTGTGCCTCGAAAGCAGCAGTTGAAGCAATTTCAGAAGGAATGCGTTTAGACTTAAATCCATTCGGCATTAAAGTAACCAACGTAGCTCCGGGAGCTGTTGAAACCGAATTTTCATTAGTTCGTTTCAAAGGAGACGAAGAAAAGGCAGATGCAATTTATAAAGGGTTTGAACCCTTGAAGGCAGAAGACATTGCAGAAATTATCGCTTTTGCAGTTAGTCGTCCTGCTCATGTTGTCATGGCAGATATTACCTTGTTTCCAGTGGCACAAGCATCAGCAACTGTCATCAATCGAGGGGCTTGAAAACAGAATTATCATTTTGATACATTAATAAATTGTTTACAAAATTTATAAAATGTCTGTATGTACATCTATTTTCAAGTTTTATCACTTAAAATGCCATTTCGTCAAAAAATAGTAAAAATTCATGGGACATTTAATGTTTAAATAACCAGAATTTAGCTTATATTTGTATTAATTTTCATAGTTAAATAGGTTTAGAGGTTAAACAGATAAGGGCGGGGGTTTCTCCTGTCCTTATTTCATTTATAAGTATTTCTTAAATTTATTTAGATTTTAGTAGAATTTGATTGAGTATATTTCTCTATAGTTTTGCTATACTAGAACGACCTTCAAAAAATAAAGCCCCGATTCAAGAACCGGGGCTTTATTTTTATATTTAGGATTTTTTTGTTAAGCTACCGTTCCACCGTTCCAAACATTTTTACTTGGTTGAACAAAAGCTAAAGAACCATCTTTATCTTCTGCCATCAAAATCATTCCTTCAGATTCCATTCCCATCATTTTTCTTGGAGCAAGATTCGCTAAGAAACTTACTTGCTGACCAATGATATTTTCAGGCTGAAAGTGTTCGCCGATACCACTCAAAATTGTTCTTTGTTTAATACCGTCTTCAATTTTCAATTTCAATAACTTTTTACTTTTCGCTACTTTCTCCGCTTCGATGATTGTACCTATACGAATATCCATTTTCGCAAAATCATCATATTGAATTTCTTCTTTTAAAGCTGGTACTTCTTTCCCAGCTAAAAGATTTTGCATTTTGGCATCTTCTAATTTTTGTACTTGAGCGGCAACCGTAGCATCTTCTACTTTTTCAAATAAAAGCCCGATGTTCGTTACTGCTTGTCCTTCTGATAACAAATCTGCACGACCAGCTTCACTCCAAGCAAAAGCTTCTACATTTAAAATTCGACGAATTTTCTCCGCCGTAAATGGCAAGAAAGGTTCAGCCAAAATAGAAAGATTTGCCGCAATCTGTAAACCGATATTCAAAATCGTTGCTGTGCGTTCTCTGTCAGTTTTGATTACTTTCCAAGGCTCAGTTTCTGCCAAATATTTATTCCCCAAACGAGCTACGTCCATCATCAAAGCCAAAGCTTCACGGAAACGATAATTGGCAATTGAATCTCCAATTTTAGCTGGCATTTCAGACAAAGTAGCCAATACTTGTTTATCGTAATCGTTCAGTTCGCCTAATTGAGGTACTTTACTTTCAAAATTCTTTTCTGTAAGAATTACTGCACGATTGACGAAATTCCCAAAAATACCTACCAATTCAGAATTGTTACGCACTTGGAAATCACTCCAAGTAAAATCTGAATCTTTAGTTTCTGGTGCGGAAGCCGCCAATACATAACGTAAAATATCTTGTTTACCTTCAAATTCACGCAAGTACTCGTGCAACCAAACTGCCCAGTTTCTTGAAGTAGAGATTTTGTCGCCTTCTAAATTCATAAATTCATTCGCTGGCACATTATCCGCTAAAATGAATCTACCGTCAGCCATACACATCGCAGGGAAAATCAAACAGTGGAAAACGATATTATCTTTTCCGATAAAATGCACCAATCGTGTCTCTTCGTCTTTCCAATATTTCTCCCAATCTTCGGTCAATTCCTTGGTCATAGAAATATAACCGATTGGAGCATCGAACCAAACGTACATTACTTTTCCTTCGGTATCTGGCAAAGGAACTTTGATTCCCCAATCCAAATCACGAGTCATCGCACGTGGTTTTAGTCCGTCGTTTAGCCAAGACTTTACTTGTCCCATTACGTTGGTTTTCCATTCCGGGTGACTTTCAACGTATTTTTCCAAAGCTGGTTGCATCACATCTAAAGGCAAATACCAGTTTTTGGTTTCTTTCATTACTGGTTTTTCACCACTCAAAGCCGAACGTGGATTGATTAATTCCGTTGGCGAAAGTGTTGAACCACAACGCTCACATTGGTCGCCATAAGCTCCTTCGTTACCACATTTCGGACAAGTACCGATGATATAACGGTCTGCTAAGAAAGTCTGAGCTTTTTCATCATAATACTGTTCGGTAGTTTCTTCCACAAATTGACCTTTATCGTAGATATTTTTAAAAATATCTTGCGACATATCATGGTGAACTTTGTTTGAAGTTCTTGAATAAATATCAAAAGAAATCCCAAATTCTTCGAAAGAATCTTTGATGATTCCATAGTATTTATCAACTACTTCTTGTGGAGTAACGCCTTCTTTTTTGGCTTTGATGGTAATAGGTACACCGTGTTCATCTGTTCCAGAAATAAACTTTACATCTTGTCCAGTAGCACGTAAATAACGCACATAAATATCTGCTGGCAGATAACAGCCTGCGATATGTCCGATATGAATAGGGCCGTTGGCATAAATCAACGCTGCCGTAACGGTGGTTCTTTTGAATGGTTTGCTCATAAAATTTGTATCGATTGAACGAAAACGTTCATTGACGTTTCATAAAATTATAAAACTTTAAATAAGAGTAACAGCAAAAATAACTTATATCATAAATAGTTTTTCCCTTTGGGAAGACCTTACTTTTCTTGTCTTGACACAAGAAAAGTAACAAAAGAAAGTCAAGAAATTCCGAAACTCGCTTCGCTCAAACAGCGGAATTTCGAAATTTGCTTACGCCAGATTAATATAAATTGTTAGTTTATAGATTCTTAAAAAAGAATCTTACAATAAACATCTATATTTATTCATTAAGTCCGCAAAGTTATAAAAATAGGTCGGATTTTTATCAGATTTCAGCTTGGAGCTATGAGCTTTCAGCATTGAGCCATCAGTTTTGAAACAAAAAATCCGATTGCTAAGTATGAACTTTCGCAATCGGATTTTAAAATTATCAATAGCTATGAACTTTTGTTTACCAGAATTTAAGAAAACTCAAAGCTCATAGCTCACAGCTAAAAGCTATTTCGCACTCAAAAAGCCCTTCGCATAATTTACTTTCAAATTTCCTAAACGCTCAACATGTGTTTTCAAACGTTTTGTGAAATCAGCATAATTTCTTGTTGAAATTGGCGACCAAGCTACTTCTGAAACGGCACAAGCTCTTGGGAAAACCATGTATTCTACGTAATCGCTCGTTTGCATATATTCCGTCCAAACGTTTGCTTGAAGTCCAAGAATAAATTTCTTTTGGTCTGCTGTTAATTCTTTTGGAGCAGGTTCGTAGCTATAAACTTTTTCTAAAGTTAAGAATCCACCAATTGCCAAAGGTTCAGTTTTTGGGTCAGCTTGGTAATGGTCTAAGTACAAATGCGAACCCGGTGTCATAATTACATCATGACCTTCTTTGGCAGCAGCAATTCCTCCTTCTTCACCTCTCCATGACATTACCGTTGCATTTGGCGATAAACCACCTTCTAAGATTTCATCCCAACCAATCATTTTTCTACCTTTTGAAGTAATGAATTTATCAATTCTACGGATGAAATAACTTTGCAATTCATGTTCATCTTTTAAGCCTTCACGTTTCATTAAATCCTGACAAAAGCGACTTGATTTCCATTGTGTTTTTGGACATTCATCTCCACCAATGTGAATGTATTGTCCCGGAAATAATGCCATTACTTCTGTCAATACGTTTTCTAAGAAAGTGAACGTTTCTTCTCTCGGAGCAAAAACATCATCTGAAACTCCCCAAGTTGTATGTACTTGGTAAATTTTATCTGGATTACAACCTAATTCTGGATAAGCCGCCAAAGCTGCTTGCGCATGACCCGGCATTTCAATTTCAGGAATGATTGTGACAAACTTCTTTTTTGCATAAGCTACCACATCTTTTACTTCGTCTTGCGTGTAAAAACCGCCATAAGGTTTTCCATCATATTTTCCAGAACCGTAACGACCGACTAAAGTTTCTTTTCTTACAGAACCAATTTCAGTCAATTTTGGATACTTTTTGATTTCAATTCTCCAACCTTGGTCTTCTGTTAAATGCCAGTGAAAAGTATTGAATTTGTGCAAAGCTATTAAATCAATATACTTCTTTACGAAAGTAACTGGGAAGAAATGACGACCTACATCTAAATGCAAACCACGATACACATAACGTGGAGCATCTTCAATGATACAATTTGGCACAGATAGTTTTAAGCCTTCTACTTTCGCTTCACTGAATACTTGTGTTGGCAATAATTGTAACAAAGTTTGTACGCCATAAAACGCACCTTTGGCAGTTTTGGCAGTAATAACTACTTGTTTTGAGCTTGCTTTTAAGGTATAAGCTTCGTCTCCTAAAGATTCATTTTTTACAAATTGGATAGAAGAATTTGCTAAACCTTTTTCTTTGATACTTACTTTTTTGCTTGAGCCAGTTACTAAATTCAATTGTTCATTCAAGAAATTAGCAACATCTTTAAATTCGGAAGTTGAAACAATAACAGTGTTTTTCCCTACTACAAATTCGCCTGACTGTGGCGTAAGTTTTTGAGGCAGAGGAATAATGTTGTATTGATTTTGGGCAAAACTAGCAAATGACCCAATCAACAACGATAAACAAACAAATAGCTTTTTCATGGTTTATTTATTATGGATAATAGTAAAGTATTACAGATGGGTCAAAAGTAAAGTAAAAAAAGTCAATCATAAAATTTTCTGTAGGGTAAAATCAAAATTATTTTTACTAAAATGCAATATATTTCCGATTTGCAAAATTTTTAATGGTTTTTGATAGTATTTTACAAACTAATTTTAAAACTATGCAAACGATAGTTTTTGTAAATTTGTGTATGAAAGCTATCACAACACTCCTCAACTTCAAATTTCCAGCGATTTTCTGGACCATTCTGATTTTCGTGCTTTGCACCATTCCCAGCGAACATATTCCGCAAGGCGAAAAAATGAACGACAAAGCGAACCATTTCATCGCTTTCGCAGGTTTTACTTTTTTCTGGTTATTCCATACTTCACAAGCTTGGAAAGTTATTTTAATCGGAATACTTTATGGCATTGCCATAGAATTCTGGCAAGGTATTTTACCGGAAGATTTTCACCGAAGTTTTGATTGGTACGATACAGTAGCCGATGGAATTGGCGGAATTATTGGATATTTTATTTGGCTGATTTTCAGCAAATTAATTCCAAAAAAATAATTAATTTGCAAAATATTTACTTTTTCTTGAACTTAACTAAGGGTGCGAAACCTTTTTTTTGTCTATGCTCTTAATTGAATTATTTTAATAGTTAATTATACAATTAAAATACACTTCATCAACAATCTCAAGAATTTATCATTAAAAATTATGTTAGAAAATATATCATCTCAATCAACAAATAGCTTCCCTAAAACTCAGGCATTTCAAACGCCTGAGTCTGGAAAAGTTATGGATGATGAATTCTTTATCAAACAGGCTTTCACAGAAGATCCTAAAAAGGGATTTGAATTACTTTATAATCGTTATTACAAACCTCTTTGTAGCCATGCTGTAAGATTTGTTTATGCCAAAGATGTGGCTGAAGACATTATCGGAGAGATTTTCTATAACATCTGGAAAAACCAAGTTTATTTAAACATCAATTCTTCTTTCCGAGCGTATTTATTTACTTCGGTTCGAAATCGTTGCTTTTTGTATTTACAACAAGAACAAGGCAATCATAGTCAATCTTTCGAAAATACTGATTTACAATTTCCTGAATCAAATGTTTCGCCCGACCAAATGTTGTTTTATGATGATTTGCAAAGACAAATTGAACAAGCCATCGCTCAATTACCTCCGCAATGCCAGAAAGTATTTTTAATGAACCGTTTTGAAGGGAAAAAGTACAAGGAAATTGCAGACGAATTACAATTGGCAACAAAAACCATTGAAGCACACATCAACAAAGCATTAGTGCATTTAAGAGACGTTGTTCTGAATAATCCTTCCTTGTTCAGTTTGGTTTTAACCTTATTTCTTTAACGGACTCTAAACACTATTTTAAAAATTATCGACATGACAACGCTGAGTAAAAATATTTTATTTGAACACTTCGCAGGAAGAACAAGTCCTTTGCAAAAGAAAATGATTGCAGATTGGCTTCAAAATCCTGAAAATAAAGAAGTGTATTATAAATGGTTGGAAGACTACGAAAATGAGTTTCCACAAATAATGGCTGATAAAGAAAGTGCCAAAGCGTTTTTTTTTCAAAAAATACATTCGGAAACCATCACCGACTTTGAAGTAATTTTGGAAGAAGAATCAGCGCCAGAAAAAAGTATTTGGCAATTAACTTGGTTTAAATGGACAAGTGCCGCTGTAATTTTTATGGTTTCTGGCTTGACATTGTATTTGCAGAAAGACCAATTGATTTATCAAAATTATCATACTGCTTATGGAGAAACCCAATCTATAAATTTGCCTGATGGCAGTAAAGTTACTTTAAATGCCAATTCTACCTTAAAACACAAGCGTTTCAATTTTGAAAAGGAAGCTACAAGAGAAGTATTTTTAGATGGGGAAGCAGAATTTTCAGTAAAACATAAAACTGATAATCAGCGATTTATCGTTAGAACTTCACAAAAATTAGAAGTAGAAGTATTAGGAACAGAATTCAGTGTTTTTGCTAGAAATCGTGGTTCAAAAGTAGTATTAAGCAAAGGAAAAGTAAAAGTAAATTTCCTGAATGGTACTTCGAAACGCTCAGTAATGATGAAACCAGGCGATTTGGTTTCATTAGATAAAACAGGTAAAACTGAAATCAAAGCTGTAAAAAATGTAAAATCTTATACCGCTTGGAAAGCCCATCGCTTTGTTTTTGATGATACTTCGTTGGAAGAGATTTCTTATCAAATTTCAGAAACATTTGGCGTACAGATTAAGATTAATTCGGAAGAATTGGCGAATCGTACAGTTACTGGCACTTTCAGCGCTGATAAAGCAGACGACTTGATTTCTATTTTACAAGAACTACTTGGCTTACAATATCAAAAAAATGAAGATGGAACGCTGGTTCTTTCTGAAGTTTATGAGTAGTTTTTGGGGGACTTTAGGACTTTAAGACAAAAGAGGCAAGATGGAAGACACAAGACTAGGGGATTTTAGACAAAAGAAGCAAGACGGAAGATACAAGGATTGAGGATTTGAAATGAAAATTAATAATCACTCAATCACAATTAAACAGAACAATCACTAAATCACAACTCACTAAATCACAATTAAATAAAAACAATCTTTCAAAAGTAATTTCCATTAACCAACATTTTTAAAAACACATGAAAAAACGATTATTTCGATTAGTGATAATCGGAGGAATGGTAACTACATTTAGTTACCTACCCCATCCGTTATCTGCGCAAGCTTTGGCTTATGCCCAAAACAAGCCAAAAGTTGAAAGAAGTACAGAAACCTCTTCAAGCATGAAATTGCGAGATGCCATTCTTTCACTGAAAAATCAATACAATGTTGATATTCTGTTTGAAGAAAAAACCTTATCAGGCATTTCTGTTTTGCAAGAAAATGTACGCACGAGTAAAAGTTTAGAGAAATCACTTGAAGTATTATTAGCACCCAATGGCTTAACATTCAAGAAAGTTCGTAAGAACACTTACTTGATTGTTGGAAAAAAGTCAGAAGGCAGTACGCAGTCAAAAGTTACTTCAAATGAAAAAAATCTACCTTTTAGTTCAGAAGGAAATGATTTCAAAGAAAACAATTCAATTTCAGAAGTAAACGCATCTGCTACCGCCGAACAAACCGTTACAGGTAAAGTAGTGGATGATAAAGGGAGTCCGCTTCCGGGTGCTTCTGTAGCCATTAAAGGCACTACAAAAGGTGTTACAACCAATACAAATGGCGAATTCACTATTAACGTTAGTGATGACAAAGCTGTTTTAGTAGTTACTTTTATTGGTTTTCTTCCACAAGAAATAACTGTTGGTAATAAAACTTCCATCAATATTACTTTGGCAGAAGACCTAAAAACCTTGACAGAAGTAGTTGTGGTTGGTTATGGTAGCCAGAAGAAAAAAGATTTGACTGGTGCCATCACAAGTATTACTTCGGCTGACTTTGTAAAGGGAAATATTGCTACCCCAGAACAATTAATTACTGGTAAATTAGCCGGTGTACAAATTACTTCAAACGGTGGTGCGCCCGGTTCTGCTAGTCAGATTCGTATTCGTGGAGGTTCGTCATTAAGTGCAAGTAACGACCCATTGATTGTAATTGATGGAGTACCTTTAGATAATGCCGAAGTAAAAGGTTCAGCCAATCCATTGAGTTTTATTAACCCAAATGATATTGAATCGTTTAACGTATTGAAAGATGCGTCAGCCACTGCTATTTATGGTTCTCGTGCTTCAAATGGTGTAATTATTATTACTACTAAAAAAGGAACGAAGAAAGATAAATTCAATGTGAATTTCAGTTCGATGTTCTCGGCTGGCGTAAAAACTAAAAATGTTGAAGTATTAACTGGCGACCAATTCAGAGAAGTTGTAAATGCAAGAGGAACAGAATCGCAAAAGGCTTTATTAGGCACAGCTAACACCAATTGGCAAGACCAAATTTTCCGTACAGCATTAAGCAACGATAATAATTTAAGTATTACTGGTGTGTTGAAAGACATCCCATATCGTGTTTCTGTTGGTCATACCAATCAAAATGGCATTTTATTAACATCAGGTTTAGAAAGAACTTCTGGTTCATTCGGAATCAGCCCGATGTTATTCAATAACAGTTTGAAAATTGATGTTAACGTGAAAGCATCATCGACAAAAAGTAATTTCGCCGACGAAGGTGCAATTGGTACAGCCATCGGCTTTGACCCAACACAGCCCGTTTACGTAGAAAATCAGAAATATGGCGGTTATTTTAATTGGTTAGAAAGTAGTGGGAACATTGTGTCATTGGCGCCATCAAACCCATTGGCTTTATTGAATTTAAAAAGTAATAAAGCCACAGTAAATCGTATCATCGCAAATATTCAGTTTGATTACAAATTCCCATTCTTACCAGAATTAAAAGCGAATTGGAATCTTGGTCTCGACCGTTCAAGTACTGATGGTAAAGAATCAGCTTCAAACTTGATTTCAGCTAATTTATTTACCAATAATGGTTCAAATGGTTATTATACACAAAGTAGAAACAATTTTACAAATCAGTTTTATTTGAATTATGTAAAAGAGTTTTCAAACCAAACCATCAATGTAATGGCTGGTGCTGAAAACCAAGGTTTTGTAAGAGAAGAAGAGAATGGAACAACTTTCGGAAATCCTTCGGTGCCAAGTACAAAATCATATTTCAAAACTGACTATGCTTTGTTATCATACTTTGGTCGTGTGAATTATTCATTAGCCAACAAATATTTAGCAACATTTACGCTTCGTCGTGATGGTTCTTCACGTTTTGCAGAAAATAACCGTTGGGGAACATTTCCTTCTGCTGCTTTAGCTTGGAAAATCAACAATGAATTCAAAGACAGTCAGACTTTTTCAGATTTAAAACTTCGTTTAGGTTGGGGGATTACTGGTCAACAAGATATTTCTTCTGGCGACTATCCGTACTTAAATGCTTATACGCCAAGTCAAGGAATCAAATACCAAATTGGGAATACTTTTTATACGCTACTTCGTCCGAATGCTTACGACCCTAACATCAAATGGGAACAAACAGCTTCAACCAATATTGGTTTAGACTTCGGTTTAAAAAAATCTCGTATTTCAGGAAGTATTGATTTATACAGAAAGCTTACTTCTGATTTGATTAACGAAATCGACGTAGCCGCTGGAACAAACTTTAGTAATAAAGTAGTAACCAACGTAGGTTCATTAGAAACAAAAGGTGTTGAAGTAATTATCAACTACACTCCTGTTTTAACAGAAAATTTCAATTGGGATTTAAGTGCCAACTTTACTTATAACCAACGTAAAATTACAGCTTTAACCAAAGTTGATAATCCAACTTATGTAGGTGTACAAGTAGGTGGCATTGAAGGCGGAACTGGAAACAGCATTCAAGTACATTCTACTGGCTACGTTCCAAATGCTTTCTTTGTATATAAACAAGTATATGATGCCAACGGAAAACCTTTAGAAGGCGTTTTTGAAGATTTGAATGGCGATGGAAAAATCACAGATTTAGACCGTTATCGTTATAAAGGAGCAGCACCAGATTATTTAATCGGTTTTACTTCACAAATGACTTACAAAAAAGCAAGCTTCGGTTTTGTGTTGCGTTCGAATGTTGGGAATTATGCTTACAACAACATTTTCTCGAACAGAGGAGTTTACTCTAACTTATTCAACTCTGGCTTCAACAGTAATTTATCTACGAATGTGTTAGAAACAGGTTTCAAAACTGGAACGGTAGAAACTCGTATGTCAGATTATTATGTACAAAACGCTTCATTCTTGAGAATGGATAATATCAATTTAGGCTATAACCTGAGCGATTTAATCAAAATCAAAAATGTAAGAGCACAATTATCATTTATCGTACAAAATGTATTTGTTATCACAAATTACAAAGGATTAGATCCAGAATTAAGAGACGGAATTGGCAACCAAGTTTATCCACGTCCACGTACTTATTCTTTGGGCTTAAATGTTAATTTTTAATCAGGAAATCACAATGAAACATATATTTAAAAACGTATTAACCGCAGCGATTCTTTGTTTTTCATTGAATTCATGCAAAGATTTAGATACCGTTCCTTATGTAGGCGAAGTATCAGAATTAGTCTATAAAGACCCCGCCAACTATAAACTTATCTTAGCCAAAATGTACGCAGGTTTGGCGGCATCAGGTTTGAAAAATGGCGACAATGATGTGGATTTAAAAGGCTACGACGGTGGTTCGCAAAGTTATATGCGTGCTTATTGGTACTTGCAAGAATTCACAACTGACGAATTAGTTTGTAGATGGAATGACCCAGGCGTACCAGATTTACATGCTATGAACTGGACAGCTTCCAATTCATTTACGGCAGCTTTTTATTCTCGTATTTTGTTCCAAGTAGCGGTTTCAAATGAATTTTTACGTGAAACAACTGATGCAAAATTGAGCAGTCGTGGAGTTACGAATTCTCAGGATATTAAAAATTATCGTGCAGAAGCTCGTTTTCTTCGTGCATTAGCTTATGCACATGCGATTGATTTATACGGAAATGTACCATTAATTACCGAAAACGAACAAGTAGGTGCTACTTTGCCAAAACAGGCTACTCGTGCAGAACTATTTGCTTACGTAGAATCTGAATTATTGGCTTTAGATAGCGAATTGCCTGCACCAAAAACTAACGAATACGGCAGAGCAGACAAAGCTGTAGCTTGGATGACTTTAGCGAAACTTTATTTGAATGCAGAAGTATATATCGGACAAAAGAAATATACAGAAGCAGCCGCAACTGCCAAAAAAGTAATTGATGCAGGTTATACATTGGCAAGCAATTACAAAACTAATTTCTTGGCAGATAATAATACTTCTAAAGAAATCATTTTCAGTATAAATTTCGATGGAAATGAAACACAAACTTATGGAGTAACTACCTTGGCAATTAATGGCTCAATTGGCGGAGCAATGAATCCTGCTGATTACGGAACTGAACAAAAATGGGCAGGTTTCCGTACAACCAAACAATTGGTAAATCTTTTCGATGACAAAGCCGATAAAAGAGCATTATTCTATACAAATGGACAGCAAATCGAAATTGATGAGTTCAGTACTTTCGAAAACGGTTATGCCGTAACGAAGTTTTCTAACTTAACAAGTGCTGGCGTAAAAGGTAAAAATGCACAATTTGCCGATACAGATTTCCCATTATATCGTTTGGCTGATGCTTATTTAACTTATGCAGAAGCCGTTACTCGTGGTGGTTCGGGCGATAATACTTTGGCTTTAAACTTGGTTAATCAGCTTCGTACTCGTGCTGGTGCAGGAAATTTATCAAACCTTACTTTGAATGATTTATTGAATGAAAGAGGTCGTGAATTATTCTGGGAAGGACATCGTCGTACAGATTTAATCCGTTTTGGCAAATTTACTTCTAGTTATAATTGGGCTTGGAAAGGTGGCGTAAAAGAAGGAAAAGATGTAGAAGCTTTCCGTACTTTATTCCCATTGGCATCTGGCGACATCATCGCTAACCCAACTTTAAAGCAAAATACTGGATATTAGTCAGTTTTTAGGAAACCGTTATCTGTTAATTGTTATCAGTAATCAATTGTAGATAACGGCAAAGCTTATTAAGTTTTTCTAAAATAACGGTTTGACGGATAACGAATAACCGTTAACAAATAACATTAATCTAACGATGAAAACAATACAAAAAATATTCCTATTAAGCCTTATTTTCGTACTGGCTTTGGGATGCAAAAAAGACGAAGAAATAGCTATGCTAGACGGCAACGCTGTTCCTGTTGTTACTTTATCATCAAGCAACCTTGTCTTGGATAAAGAAAAAGCAAATACAGAAGTACTTACTGTATCTTGGGAAAAACCAAATTATGGTTTCGCAGCGGCTCCTTCTTACACCATTTTAATTGATAAAAAAGGCGGAGATTTTACAAAAGCGGTGAATGTAGTTACTGGAACAGAACTCAAAAAAGTATTCAAAGCATCTGAATTAAATGCCATTTTATTAGGTTTCGGCTTTTTGCCCGGAACTGCAAATGATTTAGATATTAAAGTACAGTCTTCTTTAGGAGCTTCAACGGTTTTAAGTTCTACAATGACTACTCTGAAAGCGACGCCATATTCTGCAAAATTAGACCTAAGTACTACTTGGGGCGTAGTAGGAAGCGCAGCCAATAACTGGGGTGCAACACCAGATTTACCTTTCTATAAAACAGATGTCGTAAATGTTTTGGTAGCTTATGTTACTTTGATTGACGGAGAAATTAAATTCCGCCAAAATAACGATTGGACAGTAAATCTTGGTGGAAGTGATGGTACTTTAAGTAGCGGTGGAAACAATATTGCCGTAAAAGCAGGTACTTACAAAATCACTTTCAATCCTGTTGCTTTGACTTATAAAATCGAAAAATATGCTTGGGGAATTGTGGGAAGTGCGGCTAATAATTGGGGTGCAACACCAGATTTACCTTTAAGTTATGACCCAACAGTTGACCTTTGGACAGGTGTTGTTGATTTAATTGATGGCGAAATTAAAATCCGTAAAGACAACGATTGGGGTACAAATTACGGTGGTTCTGGTGGAATTTTGAAAGATGGTGGCGACAACATTGCGGTGAAAAAAGGTAAGTATCTTATCACAGTAGATTTCAAAAAGCTGACTTATACCATCACAAAATATGCACCTTGGGGAATTGTTGGTGCGGCTACTGCGACAGGTTGGGGCGACAAGCCAGACCAAAAATTCACGTATGATTTAAGTACAGAAACATGGGTTTTAAAAGGTGTAGTGCTTAAAGCAGACCAATTCAAATTCCGTTTGAATGATGATTGGGGAACAAATTATGGCACTACAGCCGCCGCTGCACAAGCAATTGGTACAAGTGGCGCATTAAAATTAGGGGGTGAAAACTTTATCGCTACGGCTGGTACTTATGATTTCGAACTTAATTTAAAGGATGCTGCAAACCCAACTTATAAAGCAACCAAAGTAAAATAATTCATAATAAATTTATTTCTTAAATCTGCATAGCTTTGCTCATGCAGATTTTTTTTAACTATTGAATAGACAAATACTATGAAAAAGACATTTCAACTTTTAAGCTGTCTTTTCTTGATGCAAATTTCTGTTTTTGCACAAGAAAAAATTCAACATATCGAACCTTTAAATTGGTGGGTAGGCATGAAAAAACCCACATTACAATTATTGGTTCATGGAAAAAACATTGCATCGTTTACTCCCAAAATCAATTACAAAGGCGTTTCAATCAAAAAAGTAAATAAAGTAGAAAATCCAAATTACTTATTCATTGATATTTTGATTGCTCCAGAAACACAAGCTGGAGAAGTGAAAATCATCTTTGAAAACAGTAAAAAAGAAACATTTACTTACAATTATGCTTTACTAAAAAGACAAAATAAATCTGCTGAAAGAATCGGTTTTAACAGCAGCGATGTGTTGTATATGGTTACTCCCGACCGTTTTGCCAACGGAAATCCTCAAAATGACAATGTGTCTTCTTTCAAAGATACGCTCAATCGTAAAGATTTAACGGGCAGACATGGAGGTGATATTGAGGGAATTATTCAACATTTAGACTATATCCAAAATCTGGGAATGACGGCTCTTTGGATAAATCCTTTGGTGGAAAACAATCAGCCCAAAACTTCGTATCATGGTTATGCCATTACCAATTTCAGTAAAATAGATGCCAGATTTGGGACGAATGAAGACTATCTTAGATTATCGAAAGAGGCAAAAAAGCACGGAATCAAATTAGTGATGGACATGGTTCTGAACCATTGTGGTTCAGAACATTGGTGGATGAAAGATTTCCCAGCAAAAGATTGGGTAAATTTTCAGGACAGTCCAAAAACGATTTACTCTACTCACCGTCGAGAAAGCCTTCACGACCCTTACGCTGCTGAATATGATATTACTTCGCACAGCGACGGCTGGTTCGATTCTACCATGCCAGATTTGAATCAGAGAAATCCATTCATGGCAAATTATCTCATTCAGAATTCTATTTGGTGGGTTGAATATGCCGATTTAGGCGGAATCAGAATGGATACTTGGCCTTATCCAGACAAGAATTTCATGAGTGTTTGGAGTAAAAGAATGGAACAAGAGTATCCAAATTTTAATATTGTAGGCGAAGAATGGTCGTTAAATCCAAGTATTGTTTCTGCTTGGCAAAAAGGGAAAGTAAACAAAAATGGCTATGTTTCGTATTTAAGAACATTGATGGATTTCCCAGTAAATGCAGCTTTGGTTGAAGCCTTGAACACCGATGAAAAAGTGTGGAATCAAGGTTTTACAAAATTGTATCAAACCGTTGCAAACGATTTTATCTATGCAAATCCAAACGATTTAATGATTTTTCCTGATAATCATGATATGAGTCGTTTCTTCACCCAACTTCATGAAGATTATGGAAAATTCAAAAATGGCATGGCGTTTTTGTTAACAACCAGAGGAATTCCACAAATTTATTATGGTACAGAAATCTTAATGACAAACCCTAAAAGTGATGCTCACGGAGAAATCAGAAGTGACATGCCCGGCGGATGGATTGGCGACAATAAAAATGTTTTCACCGAAACAAATATGACTTCGGCTGAAATGGAAGCCAAAAACTTTGTAAGTACTTTATTGAAATGGAGAAAAAACACTTCTGCAATTCATTCAGGAAAATTGAAACATTTTGCACCAGAAAATGGATTTTACGTACAATTCAGATATAATGACAAACAAAAAATCATGGTTATTCTGAATAAAAACAAAGAACCAAAAACTTTAGAAATGGGCAAATTTAAAGAGATTTTAAAAGCAAAATTCAGCGCAAAAGACATTATCAGCAATCAAACTTTTGAAGTAAATGGTAACCTTACTATCGCTCCCAACAATCCACTTGTTTTAGAAATTTTCGAAAAATAAATAATCTTTCTTAGTACTTCTCTGTGTTTAAATGCTATAAATTCAGAGAAGTATTTATTTATCATTCTCCTCCCCTTTCTCCTCTTTTCTGCATTCATTTAGCTTAAATACTTTCAGGAAAAATCAGGCTAAAACACATTCAAAACATCTATCCGTTTTGACTTTTTTTCGCTTATCTTTGTAAAATTACAACTGATTCTTTCATCAAGAATTTATAATTAAAATAAAATTGTGATTGAATTTTGTTGATTTTCAATAAATTACATTTACACAATTAATAGTATCTTTCGTTACATTCTCTCCATTACCGTCAAAACAATTAACAAATGGTAAATTTCATTAATTAAGTTTTCAATTAAAATGAACATCTTACTTTTGTTTTGTTTTCAAGTATTGATTATTATCTAAATGCGCTTTAATAAAAAGTTTAAATATTTCATTTTTATACTCCTTTCTATTGTCTTTCAATCGAAGGCACAAGTATTGCCTTTAAGTCGCTCAGATTCGGGTAGAGTATTACAATATCAATCACAATACGAAAATTACCTGAATGCCAACAATTTCACGGAAGCATCAAGAATGATGAATGAAATTGGTTATATATATTGGAACTATAATCAATATAAAAGGGCCATTTCATTTTATGAAAAGAGTTTGAAATTGAATGGAAATATCGAAAACAGTAATGGCATTGCCATGATTCATAATAATTTGGGTATGCTCTACGCTGATGCCGAAGAATATGATAAAGCGCTCAGTCATTTTACACAAACTTTAGCTGCTCGCAGAGCTCAAAAAGAACCATTCAGTATTATTTCTTCTTTAATCAATCGTTCTGTAGTTTATAACAATATCAAAAAATATAACCTATCAATCAATGATTTACAGGAAGCTTTGAATTTAGCTCGTGAGTTGAACGATATCAAACAAATGGCAAGTACTTATGCCATGCTGAGTGAAACCTATGAAAAAGCTGGTAATGTTGACGAATCTTTGAAGTACTTTAGTTTGTATAAATCC
The DNA here is from genome assembly GCF_040543805.1 of Arcicella rosea. NCBI lineage: Bacteria > Pseudomonadati > Bacteroidota > Cytophagia > Cytophagales > Flectobacillaceae > Arcicella > Arcicella rosea. The sequence goes on along the minus strand of NZ_JBEUMS010000008.1, from coordinate 8,064 downwards.
TTTCATGACCAGTTACAGAAAAAGGAGGTAAACAAACTCGCCAGTGATTTAGAAGCCGAAAGTTTGAAAAAACAATTGGCAGAATCTGTCGCTAAAACCAAAGAATTGGAGCTTGAAAAAAACGAAATCAAGCTAAAAGAAAGTGGTCAACAACTTCAAAATGCAAAACAAAAAAACATCAATCTTTATCAGGATTTAACCAACGCTGAAATGATTGTTGGCTTACAAAAACGTGATTTAATCATCGAAAAAGCCAATGCAGAAGTAGCTGAAGCTAAAAATTTAGTATTAGAGAAAGAGAAAAACTACGTTTATATCATTGCAGGAATCATTACTTTTTTTGTATTAATGGTGGCGGCAATTGTGTATTTGAATAGCCGAAAAATTAAAGCTCAAAATCAACAGCTACATCAACAAAACCTTGCAATTGCTGCTCAAAAAGAACAATTATCGGTTTCAAATGATGTGAAAAATAAAATTTTCTCAATCATTGCGCATGATTTACGTGGACCAATTGCTTCCTTACAAAGCTTTTTTGAAATTATTGAAGAAGATTACTACGAAGACATTCCAGAAGATTTAAGAGATATTATGAGTCAGCTTAAAAACGGAAATGCCCAAATCTCAACGATTTTGGACAATTTACTGAACTGGGCAAAAACACAAATGTCTGAGTTAACACCTAAGATTCAGGAAGTAAATATTTTTGATTTGGTCGATGAAAACATTAAGTTGCTACAGCGTTTGGCAGAAGGTAAAGAAATCATACTTGTGAATGAAATACCTACAGATTTAACGGTATCGTCTGACCTTGAAATGACTAAAATTGTTTTCAGAAACCTGATACAAAATGCCATTAAATTCACCAAGAAAAAGGGAATTATTAAAGTGCAAATCAATCCAAATGAAGATGATAAAAAAGTAGAAGTAGTTGTAATAGACAGTGGCGTAGGCATGAGCGAAGAAAAAGTAAATACTTTATTTAACTTAAAAAGTAATAAATCAACTTATGGAACGAACAATGAAAAAGGCACAGGATTAGGTTTAGTACTTTGCAACGATTTCATCAGAATATGCGGAGGAAAACTTAAAGTAACCAGTGAATTAAATATAGGAACCACTATTACCGTAACCTTGAATAAAAAAAATGATGCTTAAAAACGTTTTTACAACAATGATTTTGGCTGTTTTGGCTTTCGCTACCACAGCACAAACCAGCAAACCTAAACATTATACCGACACTACTTCTGGTAAATTGTATTGGAACAAAAAATTGCCAGTTTATATTTGGGTTTCTACTACCCCTGACCATGCAGAGGAATTATTGAATAAATCACCCAACCAAAAGTATTCTGTGCCATTTTATTTAGATACAGAAGGGGTGAATTACATTCGTTCAAAAAACGCCGTTGACCCTGAAACTAAAGCAATGGTTGAACCTCCGCAAGAAGTAAAACTAGAGATTTATGCCGATGGCATTGCTCCCGAAACAGGTGTTACTTTATTCAATGGTTCAAAAAAATATGTGAATGCTTCAGGAAAAGTATTCTTTGGCCCTTTTGTAAATTTCAATTTGTTGGCGAGCGATAAAACCAGTGGTGTTGAAACTGTTTTTTACACAATCAATAACAGTCCTTTTGAAGTATATAAATCTGAAAAAAGATTGTCAACTCAAGGCGACTATGTGTTGAAATATTATGCTACCGATAATGTAGGCAACGCTAGTCAGATGCAACAAGAAAGCTTTACTGTTGACAATACGCCTCCTTTCACCAATTTGAATGTGAATGGAATTACTGACGATAAAGCAATTTCTTATACTAGTAAATTGTATTTCAATACAGAAGATAGCATTTCGGGATTAAAAGGCACTTTTTATAAATTTGATGACGGCACTTTACAACCTTATGATGGTAAAAGTATTCCTTTTGTATTTCTTCCAGAAGGAAAACATACTTTGTTTTACTATTCTACAGATAATGTAAATAATCAGGAAAAAGAAAAAAGATTTGATTTCTTCCTAGATAAAAGTTCTCCTTTAATGGCAACTGATATTCTTGGAGATAGATATATCGCTAATAATACGATTTATTTTTCTGGAAAAACAAAACTTAAATTAACGGCTATCGACAATAAAGTTGGTGTAAAAGAAGTAAAATACTCTATTGACAATCAACCTTTTGTGAGTTATACTAATCCTTTTTACTTACCAAGTATTTCGGGAAATCATAACATCAGATATTACTCTATTGATAACTTAAACAACCAAACTACCAGTTTAGCAGGTGTTGGTTATGAAGAATTTAAACATAATGTAAGTAAAGTTTATGTTGACTTAACGGGTCCAAATCTTCAACATGAAATCATTGGTGATATCGTAACAAGAAGAGATACAATGTTACTTGGACCAAATAACTTTATCCAATTAAAAGCAACCGACCCAGAATCTGGTTTACAAAAAATCACTTATAGTTTTGATGGAAAATTAATTGAAAATGATTATTCCAAACCAATCAAAATGACAGAAAAAGGTATTCATAAATTTGAATACTTTGGTTATGACAATGTAAATAATAGAAATATTGCTTCGTTTGTATTCGTAAGTGATATTGAAGGACCTGAACTTTTCAACTTCTTTACTGTGGGAAGTATCAATACAACCAAACAAGGCGTAGAAATCTATCCATCAAGTGTAGGCTTTACTTTAGCTGGAACAGATGTGATGGCGGGGTTAAAATCAATTACTTATAGTATTAATGGACAAGCTCCAAAAATCTATCTGAATACAATTAATGGATTCAAAGCCAATACAAAGTACCATGTAAAAATTACCGGTACGGATTACTTGGGTAATCAATCATTCAAAGAAGTAACCTTTATGACTGGTAAATAATTGTAATTTATAAACAGAAAAGCCCTTTTCAATGACTGAAAAGGGCTTTTTTATATTTCAATTTATCATTTACTCCTTTACTTCTTCTTCGACTGAATTAAACTGAATACCTTCATAAATATCTTCTAAAGTAATAAAAGTATCAAATAAAGGAAATTCAATTTTATCATTGTGTTCGTCGATAAAATTAAATTCAAAAGTTGAAGTAGCTTCTTTTCGTCGATAAAATTCTACCAAAGCTGTGTCCTGATGAACCATTAAATAGTATTGAAGCGATGGAAGAGCAGTATATTGCCGGAATTTCTTATTTCTATCAACCTCCTCTGTACTTTCAGAAAGTACTTCAACAATTAATACAGGTTCTGTTACATGACGAATATCTTTAATCGTATCAGAAGCAGAAACTACAACATCTGGATAACGGTAAATTCTCCTTTCTCGAACAATAGTACGAACATCATGTCCAAACATTCTGAATCCTTTTTTCCTAAGGATTTTTTGAAGCGTTGAAATGAAATTTTGTGCAATTTCATTAGCATCTAAAGTTTCTCCAGGCATAGGAATTAATATCCCGTCTTCAAATTCATGACGGATTTCTGAGTGATTTTCGATTTCGAAATACTCCTCAACGCTATATATTCGTGCTGAAACTTCTACTAAATCGCTCATCGTAGGTTGAAAATAAAATGGATTGAAAACAAAAAAGTTTATGAGTATAAGGTTAACGAGATAAAACACTCTAACCTTTAAACTCATAAACTAAATTAATGATTTATGCTGAAAATAACAAGCCTAACCTAATACAACTGGCCCTGCTTGATTAATACCAGAAACATAACATTCTGAGCCGATTCCTACTTTAGCAAAACCATCTTGCATCGCTTTTCCAACTCTATTGGCAGTAAATAAATCTTTCGACAAAGCAAACATAGAAGGTCCTGAACCAGAGATAGAACAGCCTAAAGCACCGTTTTCTAAAGCTGCATTTTTTACATCATCAAACTGAGGAATCAAAATCGAACGAATTGGTTCGATGATAACATCAACCAAGCTTCTTGAAATTAAATCATAGTCGGGCAACATAAAACCTGCTACTAAACCCGCTACATTTCCCATTTGAGTAATCGTATTTTTCAAAGAGATTTCTCTTTTTAAAATATTACGAGCGTCTTTGGTATTTACTTCAATATGTGGATGAACGATGGTTGCATATAATTCTTTAGGAGTACGCAACTGAATAATATCCAGCGGGTCATAAGAACGAATTACCACAAAACCACCCATCAAACTTGGCCCAACATTATCAGCATGAGCCGAACCACAAGCGATAAACTCGCCTTCCATCGCAAAAGGTAGTAAATCTTTTTGAGCTAAAGGCTTTCCTAATAATTCATTCGCCGCAAAAACACCTGCCACCGCCGAAGCTGCCGATGAACCTAAACCAGAGCCAAGTGGCATTAGTTTTTTAAGCTCCATCTCAAAACCTTGTCCAGTTTCGCCAATAGCTTCTAAAAATTTGATGATAGCAATACCAGCCGTATTTTTTTCAGCTGCTAAAGGCAAACGACCTTCGTCACCTTCAATTTTCAAAATTTTGACACCTTTTGTATCAGATTTTCTTAATATGATTTCGTCGCCCGGATTATCAACTGCAAAACCGAAAATATCAAAACCACAAGCAACATTAGCCACCGTAGCTGGGGCAAATACTTTTATTGAATTTGTCATATAATCAAAGACCTGCTTGTTTCAAAAGCTGATCCAATTCATTATCGTTAATTTTCTCTTGTTCGCTTTTATCATAAATTGTCAAGAGATAGATAGTTTCATTTACAATTTTCACGCAAGTAATTACTCTTGCACCACCTGATTTACCTTTCCCTTTAGCTGCAATTGACATTCTAACTTTGTAGCAATCCTTTCCAATCGAAGTACCCACTAAAGGATTCTCCAAAAGTTGTTCTTTCAAATTCATTAAGTCTGATTTGAAAGAAACATATTTCTTAGAAAGCTTTTTGGCTTTTCTAAAGAAATTTGAAGTAGGAATAATGTTAAAGCTCATTCATCATCTCATCAAAAGTCTGCAACTCAATCTTTCCTTGTTGATGCAAATCTACTTGAGCCAATGCCTCTTTTAAGTCTTCAACAAACTCTTTTTGCTGAGTACTAAGTTTCTTTTTACTCTTCTTAATACTGTTGTCTTCCTTTACTTGAAAGTGCAAAGTCTTCGCTAATTCTTGAATCAACGAAATGTGTTTGGGCTGAACATTTTCTAAAATAAGGTTCATAATCGTAAGGTTTTAACTGTAACTAAGCTAAATAACTCCCCATCGCCACAATATCTGCAAATACACCTGATGCCGTTACTTCTGCTCCTGCTCCTGGGCCTTTGATGACCAATGGACGGTCGTGATAACGTTTTGTGGTGAATGAAATTACATTGTCGGCTCCGTCCATCATATAGAATGGATGCGTTTTTCCGATACTTCTTACACCAATCGTAATTTTATTGTTTTCTAAAGTTGCAATAAATCTTAATACTTCCCCTTTTGCTTCGGCTTCGTTGACCATCGCTTCAAAATAGCTATTTGATACTTCTAATTCTTTGAAGAAATCTTCTACGGTTGGTGCTTTCTCGCAATTTTCTGGCAATAATTTCAAGATTTCTACATCTTCTGGTTCAAGACGTAAACCAATTTCACGTCCTAAAATCAAAATCTTTCTGGCTACGTCCATTCCACTTAAATCTTCTCGTGGATCTGGTTCTGTATAGCCTTTTACTTTGGCTTCACGAACGATGTCGGCAAACTTTACACCTGCTTTGAAATTATTGAAGATATAAGATAAAGTACCTGAAAGTACTCCTTCAATTTTCTCAAATCTATCTCCCGATGAAATCAAGCCTTGTAAAGTATTAATGACTGGTAAACCTGCACCAACGTTGGTTTCGTACAAGAACTTCACTCCTTTTTTCAAAGCTGTTCTGTGTAACAAAGCATAGTCTTCGTACCGACCTGAATTGGCTACTTTATTTGGCGTAACTACCGAAATATTCGCTTCAAAAAGTCCTAAGTAATAATTATGAATTTCTTTATTCGCTGTACAATCTGCAAAAACAGAATTTGGTAAATTTAAACGTTTAGCTTCTTCTACAAATGCCCATATTTCAGCAGGTTTTCCTTTTCCATCACGCTCTTCTTCCCAATTTTCCATCGGAATTCCTTGCGCATCAATCAGCATTTTTTTAGAATTCATTACTCCTACCAAATTAATCTTCAAGGCTTTGTACTTTGAAAGATAATTTTCTTGTCCTTGTAATTGTTCTAAAAGAGCTTTTCCTATCAAACCTGTTCCTACTAAGAAAAGGTTCAAGGTTTTTGCTTGCGAGAAGAAGAAAGAATCATGAATAACATTCAGTGCTTTTGAAATATCTTTCTTTTCAATGACTACAGAAATATTCAACTCAGACGAACCTTGGGCTGTCGCAACGATATTGATACCGTTTTTCCCTAAAACAGAAAATAATTTACCACTTACACCTGTATGATGGCGCATTCCTTCACCCACAACGGCAATTACCGAAAGGTTTTCTTGAATATCAATGCCTTCTACATCGCCATCGGCAATTTCAGCTTTGAATTCTTCTTCCAATAATGCTTTTACAGATGCTGAAGCTGATGGTTCAATTGCGAAACAAATAGAGTGTTCGGATGATGCTTGAGAAATCAAAATCACCGAAATTTTATGTTTTGCTAAAACCGTAAATAACTTCGCTGAAACGCCAGCTACACCAATCATACCCGAACCCTGTAAATTGACCAAAGCCAAATTATCAATAGAACTGATACCTGTGATAATGTATTCAGATGTTTCGGCAGTGCGGTTTACGACTGTTCCTACAAAATCTGTATTAAATGTATTGAGAACCCTAATCGGGATATTTTTTGTAAAAGCTGGTTGTAATGATGGCGGATAAATTACTTTAGCCCCAAAGTGTGTCAATTCCATCGCCTCCGCATAAGTAATCGTCGGAATGGTAAAGGCATTTTTCACTTTGCGTGGGTCGGCTGTCATCATGCCATCTACATCTGTCCAGATTTCAATTTCTTCGGCATCCAATGCTGCTCCGAAAATCGAACCTGTATAATCAGAACCTCCACGACCCAATGTTGTTGTTTCTCCTTTTTCTGTTGAACCAATAAAGCCTGTAATCAACTGAAGCGATTTTGTTTTAGCAAAATGCTCTTGAATCTGGCGATTGGTCACTTCAAAATTCACGGCTGCCATCCCAAAGTTAGCATCAGTTCTGATTACTTTTCTAGCATCTAAAAACTGACAATCTACGCCTTGTGCATGTAGGATTTCATGAATTAATGTCGTTGAAAGTCGTTCTCCAAAACTTACAATTAAGTCGGATGTTCGAGCTGAGATTTCACGAATCAAAGAAACTCCTTTCAGTAAATCTTCTAATTCATTAATGATGGTACGAATGTTGGCAAATACTTTCGACTGGGCTTTAACGTCAATTAATGCACGTACAACTGTGAAATGACGGTCTTCAATTCCCTTAACAATGTCGAAGTAAGTAGTATCACCCGTAGAAGCTAAATCTCCCGCTTTTAACAATTGGTTGGTTACACCACCCATTGCAGAAAACACGGCTGCAATTTTCTCACCTTTAGCTTGCTTGCCTTTGATAATCCCTAATACTGCTTGGATACTTTCAGTAGTACCGCAAGAAGTTCCTCCAAATTTTAAAACTTTCATAATGATTTAAGTGATTGAGTGAACTTAGACTTGAGAAAATCTCTGTCTTATTCACTCCGACTGCTTTACAACAGCAGGTTTTTTATGTATTAATTTTATGAGCGACAAATATACCAATACTCTACTGGTTTTAAAGAATAAAGGGCAGATTCTTACTTAGATTTATCGCTAATCTTTTTAAAATTCTACCAGAATCATTCTCGACAAAGATTTTATTCCTTAAATCAACGCCTAAATCTCTCTCTTACAAAAGCAATTCTCAAACTTACAAAGCAAGATTTCTAAATCACACTACTCGTTTCCTTAATCTGTCTCATCCTAAAAAAGCTTGACAGTATTAGCTAACCTTTAGCACAATGTCTTTATCGAGCGAATCTTCTTTTAATACAACTTTAGTTTCTTCG